>NZ_CP018194.1:2057500-2357500 GCF_001889545.1 Granulibacter bethesdensis
CTCGTCTACCAGATCGATTGCCTTATCCGGCAGGAAACGATCCGTAATGTAGCGGTTGGACAAAGTGGCCGCCGCAATCAGGGCAGAGTCCGTGATCCGCACACCGTGGTGCAGTTCATACTTCTCCTTGATCCCGCGCAGAATCGAGATCGTGTCCTCAACGCTCGGCTCCTCCACATAGACAGGCTGGAAGCGGCGGGCGAGAGCGGCATCTTTTTCCACATGCTTGCGATACTCATCAAGCGTGGTTGCGCCAATGCAGTGCAGTGCGCCACGGGCCAGTTCCGGTTTCAACAGATTGGACGCATCCATCGCCCCATCCGCCTTGCCGGCTCCGACCAGGGTGTGCATCTCGTCGATGAACAGGATCACTTCGCCGTTCGCAGACTCAATCTCCTTCAGGACCGCCTTCAGCCGTTCCTCGAATTCACCACGGAACTTGGCGCCAGCCACCATCGCACCAAGATCGAGCGCCAGCAGCTTCTTATTGCGCAGCGCTTCCGGCACGTCGCCATTGACGATGCGCAGGGCCAGCCCTTCTACGATCGCGGTTTTGCCGACACCGGGCTCGCCAATCAGGACAGGATTGTTCTTGGTGCGCCGGGCCAGCACCTGCACCGTACGACGGATTTCCTCGTCACGACCGATGACCGGATCCAGCTTTCCATCCCGCGCCTGCTGCGTCACGTCGCGCGCATATTTCTTGAGCGCGTCAAACGTGGCCTCTGCGTTCTGGCTGGAGACGGTACGGCCCTTGCGGAGTTCACCGATAGCGCGTTCAAGCGCCAAAGGAGTGACTTTTGCTTCTTTCAGAATACGTGAGGCGGGGCCATCCGCCAGGGCGAGCCCCTGCAACAGGCGGTCCTGGGCCACGTAGTCGTCACCCGCCTTCTTCGCCGCCTGCTCGGCTGCATCCAGCGCACGAATCAGATCCGGAGTTGCCTGCGGCTGCCCGGCCCCTCCACCCTGCACTTTCGGCACACGGGCGATTTCAGCCTCCACGGCGCGGCGCGCTTCATCGGGATTACCCCCGGCAGCCCGCACGAGACCAGCCGCAGCACCTTCCTCATCATCCAGCAATGCTTTCAGAAGGTGCTCGGTGCCAAGACGCTGGTGAAATTCCCGCGTTGCAATGGTCTGGGCAGCTTGCAGAAAGCCACGCGACCGCTCGGTAAATTTCTCGATGTCCATAATTTCTATGTCCCTATGCATTCAGGCGACTACGAGACCGACCCCTCAAAAGGCAGCCAGGCCTCCTTGTATCGTCTGTGATATGGCAAAAAAAATCGCCGTCTCAAGAGGGACACCCTCTCCGGCCATATGACAGATAGGAAATTTCTATCTTTAGCAAAACCGCAACATTTGTTTGTGAGATTTTTATGGTGATAGTTTCATTTAAGATTTTTGTCTCAAAAAATAAACCAAACAATATAAAATAACGTCTATAAAATAGGTAATTAATTTTAAAGTAGATGTATTCGCCTATTTATTCTGATATAAATAACCACTGCGAAACAATCTGTTTTCTCTTGCATTTCTGTGCCAGCAACCATCATATTCACGTGATTATGATGTTGCACTTGGCAAGAAATTTATAAGAGCCATCTATGACCCTCACAAATTCTCCCAGCCAGTTCCAGCATTACGCAAATGATCTGGATCAGATTGTTGCCAAGGCTCACGAGGATGGTAACCCCGATATAGCCTGCATGGTTTCTTCAATGGCCGATGCAATCAGGGCGATGCAGGCGATACAGGATAATACGCCGGAATGGGGCCAGCATGACATGGATATGACGCATGTCGTTCCCTTTCCTCTGACCGGGTCCAGCCCGAAACATCACGCCAACGGGCAGTAAGCTACATCGAGGACGTCCAGAACTTCAGCCTTGACCGGGGTGATGACTGTTACTTCATCACCTTTGCTTGCTCCCAGCAGTGCTTTTGCAACCGGCGAAAGCAGACTGATGCGCCCTAACGACATATCAGCCTCATCGGCGCCTACGATTGTTACCTGCACCGTTTCATCTGCTTCATTGATATAAGTGACCGTCGCGCCGAAATAGATGCGGTCCTTATGCGGCTGTGTTGCCGGATCGATCACCACCGCATTCTCCAGACGTTTGGTCAGAAATCTGACCCTCCGGTCGATCTCGCGCAGACGTTTTTTACCATACAGATAATCACCGTTTTCCGAGCGGTCTCCATTACCTGCCGCCCAGGAAACGATCTCGACGATTTTGGGTCGCTCTTCCCGCATCAGCTGTTTCAATTCAGCGACCATCTGCGCATGCCCCACCGGTGTCATATAGAAAGAACCGTCCGATGAGGGCTTCGGTGGTGTAGTCACAGGATATTACTTTCCGGCTTCATGTGTGATGAGGCGAGCGGAGCGGCTTCCGCTCACGAAAACCGATTCCGCCTGATAAAACCGCCATGGCGTTCCGGTGGCCCGTGTGATGCCAATACGTGGACCTGCCGCAATCAGGCTGGATGCTGCTCCGGTCTCATGACGGGGCTGAAGATCGAAGGGCAGCCTGCTCAGGGACAGGCCATCCATCCCACCCGTAATCCCGAGCGCCTGGCACAACCGCCCTGGCCCACGGCACAGATCTCTTACCCGGCTAGTGCCGCGGCGCAGTTGCATAGCCTTCAGACCATACAACGGATGCAACGCCCGGACCAGGACCGCTCCACCGGGAACAGGCCCGCACACGATGTTGAAGCACCAGTGAATGCCGTAGGAACGATATATATAAGCATGTCCAGGAAGCCCGAACATGGACGCATTGCGACGGGTGGGGCCAGAGAAACTGTGAGAGGCCGGATCATCCTGATCATACGCCTCCGTTTCCACGATGACGCCGCCGCAACCATCAACCAGCAAGGTCATTCCCAGCAGATCCCGGCCAATATCCGCCACCGGACGAGTCCAGAACCCGTCCGGTACACCGGTGGAGGTCACTGGTGATGAATCAGGACAGTCCTTCAAAGAAATCGTTGCCCTTGTCGTCGATCACGATAAAAGCCGGGAAATCCTCGACCTCGATCTTCCAGACCGCCTCCATGCCGAGTTCAGGATATTCCAGCACTTCGACCTTGCGGATACAGTCCTGCGCCAGACGGGCGGCCGGACCACCGACACTGCCGAGATAAAAACCACCATAGGTTTTGCAGGCATCCCGCACGGCTTTCGAGCGATTGCCTTTCGCCAGCATGACGAAACTGCCGCCCGCTTTCTGGAATGCATCGACATAGCTGTCCATACGTCCGGCTGTAGTCGGGCCGAAGCTGCCGGTTGGCATGCCATCCGGGGTTTTGGCCGGACCGGCATAATAGACCGGGTGATTTTTAATATACTCCGGCAGTCCTTCACCGCGTTCCAGTCGCTCGGCCAGTTTGGCATGGGCGATGTCACGCGCCACGACCACCGTTCCGGTCAGGGACAGACGGGTCTTGACCGGATGCTTCGACAGTTCGGCCCGAATTTCATCCATCGGACGGTTCAGATCAATGCGCACGACCTCGCCGCCCAGAATGGAGTCCGTCGCTTCCGGCAGGAAACGGGCCGGATCGGTTTCCAGCTGTTCGAGGAACACACCCTCCGGCGTGATTTTCGCCCGCACCTGACGGTCGGCCGAGCATGACACCCCGATTGCGATCGGCAGGCTGGCTCCATGACGCGGCAGCCTGACCACCCGCACATCATGACAGAAGTACTTACCGCCGAACTGCGCCCCGATCCCGATGGAACGGGTCAGTTCCAGCACCTGCTGTTCCAGTTCCAGATCACGGAAGGCATGGCCGGTCATATCCCCCTGCGTCGGCAGGGTGTCGAGCCATTTGGTGGAAGCCAGCTTCACCGTTTTCAGTGTGGTCTCCGCACTGGTACCACCGATCACGATTGCCAGATGGTAGGGCGGACAGGCCGATGTGCCGAGCGTCCTGACCTTCGCTTCCAGAAACGGCAGCAGTTTTTCGGGGCTGAGCACCGCGCGCGTTTCCTGAAAGAGGAACGTCTTGTTCGCGGAGCCCCCCCCCTTGGCGACGAACATCAGCTGGAACTCATCCGCATGATGCCCACCCGGCACGGCGAGAATATCGAACTGAACCGGCAGGTTGTTCCCGGTGTTCTTTTCCTCATACATCGTCAGCGGCGCCATCTGGGAGTAGCGCAGATTGGTCTCGGTATAGGTGCGATGCACACCAAGGGAGAGAGCCTCCTCCTCATCGCCCTCGACCCAGACATGCTGGCCTTTCTTGCCGAACACGATGGCAGTGCCGGTATCCTGACACATCGGGAGAATTCCACCAGCCGCAATATTCGCGTTCTTCAGCAGATCGAGTGCCACGAACCGGTCGTTGGCACTGGCCTCGGGATCGTCGAGAATTCGGCGCAATTGGGCCAGATGGGCCGGGCGCAGCAAATGCGCAACATCGTGGAATGCCGTGCGGGCCAATTCAGTCAGGGTTTCAGGCGCAATATGCAGGATACGCTGCCCTTCATGCTCCGATACACGGACGCCGCCAAAATCCAGTTTACGCCATACGGTCTCGTCATGCGTCAGCGGAAACATCGGGCTGTAGGCAAAACCCGGGAAAGCAGCGTTCGGGGTGTGGGCATCCATGATCGGGGAAAGTCCTGACGCTCAAGAAAAAAGGGAGGGAGGAAAGAAAATACCGCTTCAGTCCTTGCGGCGGCGAAAAGCATCCAGACTCACGACCTGCGGCGTGCTTTGTGTCGATGTGCTGTCCTCATTCTCCTGCTCCACTGCGGAAGTGACAGGGGAAGCAGTGGAAGAAGTGGCAACAGAGCCGGGGAAGGTTGCAAGCCTACCGCTTTCGGATCCGTCTTCAGCATCGTCTTCAGGTGTATTCTGGCCTGTGTTTTCATCACCTTGCTCATCGGCGTGGAAACGAAGGCCAATCCCGACATGCGGATCCGCAAAGCCCAGCAGCGCGGCAAAGGGGATGCGCAGCGTACTGGCCACACCGCCAAAGGACAGGCCGACGCTGAAACTGTCCGGGCCGACCGCCAGATCCCAGAACTGATGCTGAAGCACGATGGTCATTTCGTGCGGATACTGCGCCTTCAGCCGGGAGGGGATGGAGACGCCAAAATAATCCGTGCGGAAAGTGATATAGAAATGATGGCCCTCCGGCATGCCATCATTGGCGACATGCTCCAGTGCGCGGGCGACAACCTGCCTCAGCGCCTGTTCGGTCCATTCATCATAGGGGAGCTGGCTCTCCGGCCGCTGTTCCGTGGTATCGGTCATGTCAAAGGTCACCTCAACGCGTTGCCCTGCAATAGCGTGACTCGTCACGCGATGGAAGCAAAGGAACGGTGGAAGAATGCCACAGCCATCCCGGCAGATCATTTAAAGCTGGCAGTGGGGGGCTTCTGTTGCCCGGTGCCCCCCGAACCGCGCTTATCGCTTATGCAGCGACAGCGAGCGCCTCATGATTGTCATTGGCACTTGTGATATGGCCCGATAACGGCGGAACCATGCCGGGCAAAAAGCGAGTCTTTACCGCGCGCGTCGAGCCTGTTTCGCCCCCATGAACCCCGCAGGACGGAGTTTGATGGTGGAGGCGCCGGGTACCGCCCCCGGGTCCACTACGCTTATTCCACTCGCCGTTTATCACCATAGTCAGCGAACTGACGACTTATATATAAAGTATACCTGCCTGCTTTGGTAGAGGGATGCATCAAATTGGCATCATCCCCTCCCCGGGCGGCAGGGGGCATGTTAGTGGAAAGCCATGACACTCAGCATCGAACAGCAGGCGGATATTGAAGCCGCCCGTGCCCAGTCAACCGCCACGCGGCGTGCGACCGTCCCTGCGCTGGAGAATATGCTGTATGAAGCCGTACCGGTGCTGGATCACGGCTTTGTCCGTGTGATCGACTATATGGGGGATGACGCCGCCATCGTGCAGGCGGCTCGCGTCTCCTACGGCAAGGGCACCCGCCATGTGACCGAGGATGCCGGGCTGATCCGCTATCTGATGCGCCACCGGCACTCCACCCCGTTCGAGATGTGCGAGATCAAATATCACATCAAACTGCCGATTTTCGTGGCCCGGCAGTGGATTCGTCATCGCACTGCCAATGTGAACGAATATTCGGCCCGCTACTCGGTGATGGATCGGGAATTCTATATCCCCGCGCCCGAGCATCTGGCAGCACAATCCGTCAGCAACCGGCAGGGACGGGGTGATGTGCTTCAGGGGGAAGAAGCCGCGACGGTACTGCGTCTGCTGCGCGAGGATGCGGAGACCTGCCACACCCATTACCTCGCCATGCTGAACGAGAACGGCGCCGATCCGGACCGGCAGGGGCTGGCGCGGGAGCTGGCGCGCATGAACCTGACCCTGAACACCTACACCCAGTGGTACTGGAAAACCGACCTGCACAATCTGCTGCATTTCCTGTCCCTGCGCGCCGATCCGCATGCGCAGTACGAGATCCGCGTCTATGCGGACGCCATGATACGCAGCGTGGAGGCTTGGGTGCCGCTGGCCATGGCCGCATTCCGCGAATACCGTCTGGGTGCCTTCACCTTCTCTGCCGCCATGCTCGCCGTCCTGCGCAGACGGTTGAGCGGCGAGGCCGTCAGTCAGGAAAACAGCGGACTGAGTCGACGGGAATGGCAGGATATGGAAGCCGCTCTCTCCGCTCAGGCAACACTGTAACGGTCCCGGGACCGCGGGGTGTGAATGATTGTCTTCGGTTCCATCAATCTTGACCTGCTATTGTCTGTTCCTTCCCTGCCGGAGCCGGGGCAAACCCTGCTTGCCCTGAACAGCCACCATGCTCCGGGCGGCAAAGGTGCCAATCAAGCCGTAGCTGCGGCGCGGGATGGTGCCAGCGTGCGGATGATCGGGGCCGTTGGTGACGATGGTTTTGCCGAGGCTGCACTATACGGACTGCAACAGGCGGGAGTTGATCTCGGCGCAGTGCGACAGGTGCAGGACAGAACCGGCCTGGCCTCCATCTGCATTGACCATGAAGGACGCAACCACATCGTCGTTGCACCCGGCGCCAATCGCGCCGTGCGGGCGGCGTGGATTGAAGAAAACTGGCTGCTCGCCGGCACTGTGCTGGTCACGCAGATGGAGGTTCCACCTGACGAAACAGCTTCCTGCCTGCATCGTGCGAAGCAGGCCGGTATGCTGACTGTGCTGAACCTTGCCCCCGCTGCTCCCTTGCCGCTGGAAACAATGCGAGAGGTGGATATTCTGGTCATCAATGAAGATGAGGCCGCATGGCTGGCCCGTCATCTCCAGACCAATAACAGCGTCACTTCCCTTCATGCCTTGCTCGGCAGCACCGTGATCAAGACACTGGGCGCTGACGGCGTCCATATCGCTGATGCGGAAGGAACAACATCCCTGCCTGCTTTTCCAGTCTCCGCCATCGATACGACCGGTGCGGGAGATTGCTTCGTCGGGGTACTTGCCGCGGCACTGGAACAGGGCGCATCCACCATAGAAGCCGCCCGACGCGCCATCATCGCCAGCGCGCTCTGCTGTACCCGGCCCGGCGCACAGACAGCCTCACCGACGCAGCATGAAATTGAAGCGGCGTGTGGTAAGCGACAGGAGCAAATTACCCAATCAGACGGCTGATACCGATGCGCAGCAGACGCGCCATACGCTCCGCCCATTCCGCCTGACCTGCCGCATCGGCGATCAGATCCTGACGGATTTCCATCTCCAGATAGGGCAAGCCGCGACGCTCGGCATGGAAGGGCACCGTATAATCCGTCTCGTCACTCACGCTGTAAGGGGCGTTATCCCCCACCACCAGCCCGTTCTCCGCACGGAGCAGGTCCAGCATGATATGCGGCAACGCCGTATGGTGATTATACAGAACGCCTGCCTGCATCTCCCTCACCTCGCCTTTGTAAACCGGTGTGAAGCTGTGCATGGCCACCAGAACCGTGGGACGTCCGACCCGGCGATCCAGCTCGGCGGCAATACGGGCGTGATACGGAGCATAAATTTCCGCCCGACGCGCTTCACGCGCTGCCTCATCAAGCCCTGCGTTACCGGGAATCCAGGTGTCTTCGCTGATCTCCGGAATGGCGCTCGGCACATGCAGCGGGCGGTTGCAGTCGATCACCAGCCGGGAATAACGCTGCATGATGCAGGTTGCATCCAGATGCTGCGACAAAGCCTCACTCACGCCTGCAATGCCGATATCCCAGGCGATATGCCGGTCCAGCTCCGTCGGAGGCAATCCCAGCAGGCCCAGATGACGGGGAATGGCCCGGCCTGCATGATCCACCACCAGCAGAATATCCGTTTTGGCCTCCGGTCGCAGCACAATGACCGGTGCCGCATCCTCGGGGGCCTGCAACAGGCTGTTATGCGCCATCCGCCCTGTTCCTTCCGTCGCCACGCCCTGCCAGGGTCTTATTTCATCAACTGGTTGAAGCGCTCGTTCAGCATCGCACCATTTTTAGCCCAGAATGCGGCATCGATTTTCAGCCCCTTCTGCCAATGATTGTCCATTGTGGGCATCCAGCGGATGATCTGCGGCGACAACCCGGCCAGTGCCTCACGGGAAAAAGTGCCGAGGCCGGTTTGTCCGGCCATAGCCTGCTGGACCTCCTTCCCGGCCCATGCCCTCAGAAAATCCTGCACAATCGCCGGATTGGCCCCGGACGGAGCAGCCCACCAGCCGATCCGGTAGAGATTGCCGCTCCATTGCACACCATAGCGCAGGATCTTTCCCGTTGCCGTCGGAGCACCCGTTTCAGCGGCCCGGTCAGCAAGAAAAATCTGCTCCGCCGGCGCGCTTTCCATCAGTACCTGCCCGGATGCCATCAGATGCACAGCCTGCGCATCCGTCTCCCACCACACGATATAGGGACGGAGCTGAGCCAGCTTTCGGAAGGCGCGATCCTGACCGTCCTTGCCGGAAAGCACGTTATAGACATCGCCCGGCGATACCCCATCAGCCATCAGGGCAATTTCCAGATTGCCTTCCGCCCCACGATGCAAGCCGCGCTTGCCGGGATATTTGGCGATATCCCAGAAATCTGCCCAGCCTTCCACGGATTGGAATTTGGACACATCCCAGACCAGAACCATACTGCGCATCCATGCGCCCAGCCCGCATTTGCCCTGCCCCTGCGGCAACCAGTCCATACCTGCTGAGGCCGATTTGTGCGGCACAGGATTACGCTGCGCATTGCCTGCTGTGGCAGATGGCTTCGCATTGTCAGGGGATATCGGCGAAACTGGTGCGGGTGCGGCCTGGGTATTGCCCTGCCCCGCTTCTCCGGTCGAAGCATGATGAGGGTCGGAATTGTCCAGTACCTTGGCCAGCGGCAGTACCAGACCATGCTCACAGGCAGCATCCAGGGCTGCTTCCGGCCATTCGAGCACGCTGTCAGCCTGCCCATCCAGATGACCGAGTGCATCAACGTCACCATTCCACTGGAAGAAACGAAGCTTCAGATGCGTCCGTGCTTCCAGATCGGCCAGCATGTTTTTGCGCAGGAAATCCTGATTGACCCCCGGCAGAAAACCTACTCCCAGAACAGAAGGCGACGTATCCTGCTTCTCCTGCGCCCCTGCCCCGGAAGCGACAAGGGTCATGATCACGGCGACACCAGCCGCGATAATGCCAGCAAACCGACATTTCATCCGATAGGGTATCCGTCCAAAAACACGCGCGGCTGGCCTCTTTCTGTTATCAGGCAGGCAGGGTTATTGCGGGCACGATCACTCATTCCCGGATGCTTCTACACAGGCAGACTGCCGAAAGGGAGAGGAGAAGCATAGATGCGTTCATTCCGGCACCCAACCACCTGAGCGCTCATGAAGCAACCGCCCATGAGGACGTCGCGTTAAAAGAGACAACAGGCCCCGCAGGAAGGTCCTCCGCCTATGATCCCCAACGATCTCGTGCGGTATGATTTTTGTGCAGGGTCACGCATGACGCACCCAGGAGATAACCTTATGGCGCTATTCCGTCGCTCCCGTCCCTCTGCCGATGATGCCCGGGAGCAGATTTTGCGCCTGCGTGAGCAGGTGGAGGCGCTGTTGAACGACCGCGTTACTCCGGCCCTGGCCGATGCAGCCGGTCGGGCCGAAAGCGCCGCACGGAATGCACAACGTTACACGCGTGAGCATTCCAGCGTGATTTGTAACCACGTCAAGGAAAGACCTTTGGTCGCCTTACTTGCAGCCGGCGCCACAGGATGGCTGATTGGCCGTATTTTCCGCTGATACGGGACTCGATTCATGCGCACCCTTCGCCTCGCACGTACCGCCCTTGAGGCGGAGGGACTGATCCTCAAACGGCAGGCATGGCAGGTTGCCCTGAGGGTGATCTTCCTGGCCATTGCCCTGCTGTTTCTGGGGGCATCACTGGTGATGCTGCACCTTGTGCTTTATCTCGCCTTGCAACCTCATGTCCCGCCGATCGGTGCTGCGGGCATCCTGCTGGGCGGCGATCTGTTCTTCGTGCTGATTTTCGCTCTGCTGGCGCTGAAAGGCTCACCTGATCCGATTGCCCATGAAGCAAGGATGGTGCGCGATCAGGCGCGGGCGGAACTCGCTGGTATCTTCACGACTGCGGCTACGCTCGCCCCACTGGCGAAACGATTTGGGCTGACAGGCATTCTCGGGGCCTTGCTGACCGGTGCCATCGCCAATATCGTTGCCTTGTGGAACAAGAAAACCTGATTTCCCCCGTCCAGACCGTTACAATCCGGCAAACCGGCCTGACCGGCTGGATCACGCTCGACCGTCCCTCGGCGCTCAATGCGCTGAATGGGGAGATGATACGCGCCATTCAGCAGACTCTGGACCGCTGGCGCGATGACCCAGCCGTCACCGCCATCATATTGCAGGGCATGGGGCGTGCTTTCTGTGCCGGAGCCGACGTGCGCCGTCTGCGGGAGGCCGTGCTGGCCGACGATATGGACTTCGTGGAAACATTTTTCCGCGATGAGTATACGCTTGATTATACCATTGCGACCTATCCGAAGCCGATTCTCGCCCTGATCGACGGACTATGTGTCGGTGGCGGCATGGGGCTGGCGATGCATTCCCATATTCTGGTTGCGACCCGCGCTGCCTCCTTCGGCATGCCGGAAACAGCAATCGGCCTGTTTCCCGATGTCGGCGCCAGCCAGGTACTGCCTCAACTGCGAGGCCGGACCGGACTTTACATGGCACTGACCGGACGCCCCATCCCCGCCGGGATGGCCCATGCTGCCGGACTTCTTACTCATCTCTGGCCCGGAGAAATGTCCGAGCTGGTTGCCGGTCTGGAAAGGCACGGTCTGGCCGCGCTGGTGGAAACCGATCTTCCCGTCCCTTCCTCCGCCTTTGACCATGTTTTCTCACTGATCGACACTTGCTTCTCCGGCGCATCGCTCACCGATATTCTCGGCGCACTTGCCAGCGAGACAAGCCAGTGGGGGCAGGAAACACTTGCCGCCCTGCGCGAGAAATCACCCGCTGCGCTGTGCTGGACCTTCGAGATGATGCGGACCGGTCAGCACCTGACCCTTCAACAAGCCCTGAACCGCGATCTGGCCATGGCCATGACCGTCACCAGACTGCCTGATTTTGCGGAGGGTATTCGTGCCCTGCTGGTAGACAAGGACCGCACGCCCCGCTGGCAGGATGCGCGGGTCGAGGATGTCGATCCCGCCATGATCGCCAGCGTGTTGCAGTCCGCTGCATCCTATCCGGGCACATTTTGCTGATCAAAGGCGCGGTGGCTCTCGAAGCCCTGCGCCTCAACGAAGACCCGCCTGACTTCGGGATAGCTGCTTCTGATACGCTGCTCGATCCGGGAAACGGCGGCTTCAACGGCCCCGGCGCTGCGCTGGTTCTCGAAATCCATGCTGATCGCCACCAGAACCTCGGACGGGCCAAAATGCATGGTCAGGATTTCATTGGCACAGACCACACCTGGTTCTGACGCCACAATCCGGCGAATGTGCTCCCGCACTGCTTGCGGCGCAGACTCGCCGATCAGCAGAGAGCGACTTTCACGAGCCAGAAACATCGCCGTAACCGCCAATATGCCGCCAATCACCAGCGAGGCCATGGCATCGAAAGCCGGCCGATGCAGCCATTGCGCCAGCCCCAGCCCGACTCCCGCCGTCAACAGGCCGAGCAATGCGGCGGTATCCTCAAACAGGACAGTGAACACGGTCGGATCTTTGCTGGCCTGTGCTGCCTCCAGCACACCAAGCCTGCCCTTCTGACGGAGGAAAGCACGCATCGCCAGCAGCCAGACAATGCCCTCGAACACAAAGCTCCCACCCAGCACGAGGTAATTCGGCCAGACATTGGTGACAGAAACGGGGTGACGCAGCTTTTCGATCCCCTCGAAGATCGAAACACCTGCGCCAAGACCGAAAATCAGCACCGCGACCATGAAGCTCCAGAAATAAAGCTCCAGCCCATGACCAAACGGGTGCTCGGGCGTGGCGGGACGGGCCGCACATCTCATGCCCCACAGCATCAGCAGTTGATTGCCAGTATCAACCAGCGAATGCACCGCCTCACTCAGCATTGCGGAAGAACCGGTGGAAGCCGCCGCTGCGAATTTCATGACGGCGATCGCGAAATTGCCGCCCAGTGCGGCAAAAACGACGAGACGGGAAGAAGAAGCGG
Source organism: Granulibacter bethesdensis (assembly GCF_001889545.1). Lineage (NCBI taxonomy): Bacteria > Pseudomonadati > Pseudomonadota > Alphaproteobacteria > Acetobacterales > Acetobacteraceae > Granulibacter > Granulibacter bethesdensis. The sequence goes on from NZ_CP018194.1 coordinate 2,070,158, forward strand.
ATGCCATCCCGCCACTATGATGATCATCTGCCATCCTGCAAACGGGCAGATATAGAAAAAGGCAGCCCGGAAGCTGCCTTTTTAAATCAGATCTCGAAAATCAGGATCAGGACTGGGCGTCCGGAGACAACACGATGCAGCCGCCTTTACCATGATTGATCTTGCTGCATGCAGCCTGAGCGGATTCCCGTGACATGCCAGTCAGGCGCGCCCGATACAGGGTTGCCCCGCGCTGCCTGACGGTGCCGACAGCCGTATGCCCATGCGTCACAGAGGCTTTGGCATTGGCCGCCGCTGCCTTGGCGAGATGCGGGCTGTTATAGGCTCCCACCTGAATAGCCCATCCACCGCCCCCGACCCCGCGAGTCTGAATGGGAGACGCTTCCGCCTTGTTGATCAGGCTGAAGCCGCCCCGACGCGAAGCGGAAGTCGCTGATGCCAGCTGAACACGCGCGGCAACCGGGGCACCATGTCGACCATAGGAAGAAGAGCCATGGGTTGAAGTGGATGCCATACGAACCGTCCGCTCCCGCCCATGCGTGGCGGCAGAGCGGGATCGCCCATGCCTGGAAGAGGAGGATTGATCCAGCGCCGCATAGGCACGAGGGCTGGAGAAATGGCTTCCCCCTGTGGTCAGCTGGTCATAGCTGAGCGTGGTAGAAGCCAGCTGCTCGGCCGGAGAACGACTGATCGGATAGAGACCGTCAATATTCGGAGCAATTGAAGCCACATAACGGCGGGTTTCCTGCGGCAGGGAGCGACCGCTATTGACCAGGTCATCCACCCGGCCCGGCCCGGCATTGTAAGCCGCCAGAAAGGCCGGAGAACCATAGAGGTCATAAAGCTCCCTCAGATAGGCCGTTCCGGCGAGGATATTATTGTGGGGATCATACGCATCTTCACCGAGGCTATAGCGGACCTTCAGCTCATCATAAGTGCCCGGCATCACCTGCATCAGCCCCATCGCACCAACTGGCGAGGTCACCAGATCGCCGTTATGGAACAGACGGCCACCGGATTCGACCCGCATAACCTCCCTGACCCACCGCTCGGGAACGTCGAAACGCTGCGAAGCCTCGGAAATATAGGGGCCCCAGGGATCTTCTGCGGGGCCGGGGGCAGAATAATTACGGGATGCACGCGCCTGGTATTGCGCTGCCTCCTGACTTTCGTTCACTCTGCCACTATGATTGCCACAGGCTGTCATCAACGCCAGCAGGGCGACGCAGGCGAGTTTTCCGAAAGCAGGCCGGAACGCCTTGCGGCGGAGCGATGCTGAGGGGGGGTGGATATGATCCATCCGGCTGTTTCTCCGTCGTGACACAGCCACATGACACGCATGTGGCCGGAGGGCACGGCGACGCCCCTGACTGCAAGGCTGCCGTCGTTGATGTTCCCTTTCAGGAACGGCGTGTAAGTGCTTTATAGGCAGGCGATTTTGAACACAAGCCGATAATCAGGAAAATTGCATTTTCTTGACTTTCGAATGCTTTTTCATGCTCACTCGTGCATCCATGCAACGGCTTGCGCTTGTATCAACCGCCCATTCCGGGCTACTCGCCGCACGGATGCAGATGCGGTCCTGACAATGACGGCCCTGTGCCATCCTGGACATGCCGTGAATAGCGCTGACACCGCTGAGATAAGGTAGACATCTTGCCGGATCATCTTTCTTCCCCGGACCCCATGGTCCGGACCACGCAACCGCCTCATCAGGGACAGAGAAGCGTGCGTGAAACAGAATTTTTTGTCGAAAGCGGCAGCAGTTTCAGGGTGCGCAACCGCCTTGCCATGCAGGATATCGCCGACGGCCTGAAGCTGATGCGGCTTGGCTGCACGCTCGGGCTGCTGGATATCAAGGGACGCTATCGCGGCTCCATGCTGGGTCCGTTCTGGATGACCCTCTCCACCGCTGTGATGGTACTGGCGCTCGGGCTGCTGTATTCCCAGTTGCTCGGGCAGACCGTCGCCCAATTCCTGCCTTACCTGTCACTGTCACTGGTACTCTGGGGATTTCTCCAGAACCTCATTCAGGATGGTTGCGCTGTTTTTACCTCCTCGGAAGGCATGATCCGCGCCGTCCGCATGCCCTTTTTCGTCCATGCCACACGGTCCATCATCCGCAATCTGGTGATTGTGGCACATAACATGCTGGTCTTTATCGCCGTCTTTGCCTTTTTCAGAATTTGGCCGGGCGAGGCTGTGTTCGGTGCCATTCCGGCCCTGCTGCTCTGGTTGATCGATGGATACGCATTGACCATCACGATGGGGATTCTCTGCGCCCGTTTCCGTGACGTGCCGCCCATCGTCTCCAACCTCGTGCAGATCGGGTTCTATATCACCCCGATCATCTGGAAGCCGGAACAGCTTCTGTACGGTCGGGACTATCTGCCCCTGAACCCGTTTTACGCCTTGCTGGCCGTCCTGCGTGACCCCATTCTGGGGCTGACGCCCAGCTGGCAGGTATGGACCTCCGCCCTTGTCTACAGCACCCTGTTGTGCATCGGCAGCTGGTTCCTGTTCGCGCGCGTGCGCGGGCGTATCGCATTCTGGATCTGACCAACATGGCCTTTTTGGAAGCCCGCAATGTCGGAGTGGATTTTCCGCTCTATCATGGCAACGCCCGCAGCCTGAAACGGGCCGTGTTCAACGCGGCCTCGGCCGGACGGTTCGGGCAGGATGCCCGCAAGCGCACAGTCGTGCAGGCACTTCAGGATGTCAGCTTCTCGCTCCGTCCCGGTGACAGGCTGGGGCTGGTCGGCAGCAATGGCGCCGGCAAGACCACATTGCTGCGCGTGCTGGCCGGTATCTATGAGCCGACGACCGGCAGCGTGCGGGCCAGCGGCACCATCAACGCCCTGCTCGATACCACAATGGGCACCAATTCCGACCTCAGCGGCCACGACAATATCCGGTTGCGCGGCATGTATTCCGGCCTTTCCCGCGAGGAAATCACCGCGCTGGAAAAAGACGTCGAGACCTTTGCCGATCTGAAAGAGTTCATGCACCTGCCAATGCGGGTCTATTCCTCCGGCATGACAATCCGGCTGGCTTTTGGACTGGCCACCTCGATCAGACCACAGATCCTGCTGATGGATGAGTGGTTCTCGGCCGGGGATTTCAGCTTCATGAGCCGCGCCAAAGCCCGTATGGAGGGGTTGGTCAGAGACTCCGAAATCCTGGTCTTGTCGAGCCATTCCCATGACACGGTCGCAGAATGGTGTAACCGAGTGATCTGGATGGATCAGGGACGTATCGTGGCGGATGGTGCTCCGAAGGATGTGCTGGAAGCCTATCTCGGCCGTCCGCTGAAAGAGGCCGAGCGCGCCGACGCCTTTGTTCCATCGTAAGGGCATCATGATGCCATCACCACAGGCTCAGAGAATGCCAGGGATCATGCGACGCTGCCGTTCCGCACGACTTCTTCTGACGCTGCTGGCAATGGCCCCGACGCTCGCGCCTCTGGGTGCCTGCGCCGCCAATACCGGCCTGACCAATCTGAAGGCCATCACGCTGCGCGATGGCTCCAACACCGTGGTGCATTTCGTCCCGGACGGACGTGTCGGGCTGATTGTCGCCGCCCATAGCGGCAGTGCCCCTACCCGCAATGATGTTTTCGTCGTTCTCCTGCCTTCGCCCATGCCGGGAGAAGGCTGGAACATCGTTTCCATCAATGCCGGACCGACCCTGCGCGGTACCGGGCAGGCTGCGGTTCAGGACACGATTACCGCCGCCCAGGACGGTATTCCCGGCCTGCGCGCTGTTCGCTTTGCCCGTGGCAAAATGAACGGGATTCCCCAGACTTTCCTGCTCTCCGCCATGAAGGACGGGGACGGACGCAGCCCCGTCACACTGGAAATCTACCGGCTGAGCGAAGGTAACCGCACAGGCGGCGAACAATTCATACAGGTGCGGCAGTTCCGCTCCAGCCGCCGTTACTGCTCCGCCGTGGATGCATTGTCACGGGAATTCGGCCTGCCTTCCGACTCACCCGACAGCGCCTGCTGAACCAGCACAGCGGCCTGCTCCATCAGCCGATAACGACGCACAAGCTCTACCACCCCGAATAGAGTCAACCCGCCGCCGCCACGACCAGCAGGATCACCGGCACCGCACGTTGCGTCATGGCATTGTCGCCATCCATTCGTCACTCTTTCTGCTACAGAGATCATGCTGATTAAGGCATGCCCATCTCATACCGACCGGACGAAATCATGACGAGATATCCTACGCTGTGCCGCCACCTTCTGACAGTGACATTGCTGATAACCCCGGCCGTTTTTACGGCCTCCCTGCCTGCGGCTTATGCGGCAGAGGACGAAGCCGCCAGCACGGGATGGTATTTCCCGGCACAAGCCCTGCCGCTGGCAAAAGTACTGGCTCCGCCGCCTGCCCCCGGCTCCGCCGCGCAGGAGAAGGATCTGAAGACCGTACGCAAGGCTGAAGCTGCCCGCACACCGGAGTTGATCGCGGCCGTCAAGGCAGACGCTCATATCAGCGTCTATCGCTTCGCCGATGTCATGGGGCCGGGCTTCACGCCAGAGAACCTGCCGCTGGCCGACAAGATGTTCAGGCATATGTCCGACGATATCCGCATTGCCATCATGGATGCCAAGAAAGAGTTCAACCGCCCCCGCCCCTTCGTGGTGGATCCGAAAATCACCACCATCGTGCCGCAGCCACCCAACGCCTCCTATCCCAGCGGACACACGGCCTTCGCCTATGCCAATGCCATCGTGCTCGCCGCCATGGTGCCGGAGAAAGCCGCCGAGATTTTTGCCCGCGCTCATCTTTACGGGCTGCACCGCATCATGGGCGGAGTGCATTTTCCGACCGATGTCGAGGCAGGCAAAGTCTCCGGCAGCGTGATCGGCAGTAATTTCCTGCAATCTCCCCGGTTTCAGGCTGATTTCACTGCTGCCCGCAAGGAAGTGCGTCATGCGCTGGGCCTGCCTGAAACACCCTGATCCCATCCAGGACCCGACATGACAGAAGGGAGGACCGGCATGACCGATCCTCCCTTTTTTATCGACCGGCCTGGCGATAGCCGGGATCAGACAGACAGCAGCCGCCCGACAATCACCGCCAGCACACCGCCCAGCAAAGCCAGATAAGGCAGCAGACCGGCACGGCTTTCCACGCCTTCCTCTTTCTCCATATGCAGATCCTTGATCGCCGCCTCGGGAAAGACGCCCTTATCCTGCACATAATGACGGAACAGGAAGACCGGGATAATCATCGCCGCAACGATGATACCGGTCAGCAAGGTTCCACTGCCCCATACATTGGCCCCCATCCCCATCAGGAAAGCGTTGACGAAACCCAGCACCGCCCCCGTGCCCAGCAGCCAGCCGGGGCATTTAAACGGACGGGCCAGAAGCGGACGATCAATCCGGTGCAGCCAGCCTGCATTGAGATTCATGAAGCTGAAAATGATATAGCCGACATTGGAAGCCGCCAGCACGAATACGTTATCGCTCAGCAGCAGCAACAGCATGTTGAAGCAGAGATCCGTCCACATCGCATGGGTCGGCGCACCATGATGGTTCACGTGCGACAGATAGCGCGGCAGCCAGCCATCGACCGATCCCTGATACAGCGTGCGCGACGATCCGGCCATGGCCGTCATGATCGATAGCAGCAAAGTCAGCACAAGCATGACAACGATGATATTCAGCACCACTCCCTGCGCCCCGATCATCGCCGCCATGGCACGGCCAACCCCCATGCCACTGTAAATATCTGGTGCCAGCATGCCATCCAGCCCAAGAGCGCCCTGGAAAGCCAACGGAACCAGGGTGAACACCACCAGACAGAGCAGACCGGAAAAGAAAATCGCCTTGAACGTATCCGTGCTGGGATTACGGAATTCCCGCGTGTAGCAAACAGCGGTTTCAAACCCGTACGTGGACCAGGCCGCAATAAACAAGCCTCCCGCCATCAGCGAGAGACCGGCCATGTCCCAATGTCCGGCCACAACCTTGCCCGCCGCATCATGCGCCAGAGGCACAAAAGGCGTGAAATGGCTGGCCGGCATATCCCCGGTCAGCAGCGGTACCAGCCCGATGATCAACAACGGCAACAGGGACACCACCGCAAAAATCATCTGGATACGGGCAGAGGCCAGAATACCGCGATGCTGGATAGCAAACACACACAGCATCAGCACAGCAGCAAGCCCAAAAGTGGCGTTGATCCGGATCGTCAGACCATCCTTGATCATCCCCAGATCAAACAGGGTCCATTGCCAGCTGTTCACCACACTATCCGCCGGAAACAGTACGGACAGAATATAGCCAGCGCCCAGTGACGTGCCGATGGCCAGCACCGGCGACCATGCGAACCAGTTACACCAGACCGAAAGCGGCGCGATCAGCTTGCTGTAGCGCACCCAGGCCACAGCACCATAAACGGATGCCCCACCTGATTTTTCCGGGAAAAGCCCGGCAATTTCCGCATAGGTGAAAGACTGCAGAAATCCGAACAGGATTGAAATAATCCAGATTGCCCAGGAAGGATTACCAACCGTCGCGGCAATCGAGCCGATCGTGAACAGAACCAGCGCAGGCACACCGCTGGAAACCCAGAACGCATCTACCCATGTCAGTGAACGGACCAGCTCATTACTGGTCTTTGTCACCGTCTCGCCTACTGCCTTACCGCCCGCAGGCAATGCGATATCCAAAGCACCTTCACTCATGACGCCCCTCCATACTCATAAGGTCATGACGTGGCTTTTCCCGGCGGTGATGCCTGACACCCTTCAGGATGCGATCACCTTAATTTTCTTGGTAGGAAATATTATTTCTAAAATCGTAACCTGATCAAAACCGATGTGCAAGCGGACAAATCAGGCTCAAGGCAGGGGAAAGACAAATTAATCCGCTTTTTTTGCTTTTTGACGGCTGCGGGAAGCCGCTGTCACGGTGCGCACCACTTCCTCTGGCTCATCCAGTAAAGGACTGAACAACGCGACCAGCGCACGTTCCGATGTCACATTCGCTTTTCGATAAAGCCGAAGTTTATAGTTTTTGACAGTCCCTTTTCCGATACCGAGACTCTGCGCAATCTCCCCGGTTGAGCGGCGCTGTAAAATCAAGGTCAACAGGGAGCGCTCCCTGCCCGTCAGCATGGCGATATCCGGCAATGGAAAAGAAGCATGTTCCACAGGTGCCGTATCCTGCACCGGTTTGCTCAGCAATACGATTCCACGCCCACCCGGTGCCAGGGAAAAATCCTTGTCGAAACAAGCCACTTGAACATGGTACTTCTCATCGAAAGGAAAAAGTCCGGGCCTGTCAGGCAAAGCGGCGCAGTCATTGAGATCCGGCGATAAACGAGCCGCCTGCCGCCAGGCCGCGTTGGCAAAAACCGGCACACCGACACGATCGAGAATCAGCAAAGGGTCAGTATGCAGATGGCTGGAGCCACGATGGGCCGTCTCCACGGCCTTTTCTTCTCCAAACATGCGCGCCAGGTGAATCCGGTGCAAAGCCTCCAGAACCGGGAAAAGAGCCTCGGCCGCCTGCCTGTCCTGATCACTGAAGCGTCCCTCTGCCAAAACCAGAAACAGCACAATGCAGGCCCGACCGGCAGAAGGCAGAAACACGCCCATCTCATCACTGACACGCACCCGTGGGGCATAAACGTCCCCATAGACCGTGCTGTCAGGCCCCAGGACCTGCCGCAGAACATACACGCCAGGCTGATGATGACGCGCCCAGTGCTGAGCAAAAGGATCAGCGTGATGATACTGCGTCAGGTAAAATTCACGGATATGGACCGGTACGTTCACCGTATGCACCACATCCTGCCGTGAATGCGCCGTATAGCGGATGATCCAGGCATTATCGTGTCCGATCACAGCACGCAGCAGATCGAGCAAAACCTCATAAAATCGGCGGCTGCCGACCTTTCTGATCGTTACGGCCAGTTCCCTGCAGAATGCCTCCTGGCCGAGCATAACCCGTGCCGGGAACACAAATGCCTGCTTGCCAGCGTCATGATTGCCCAAAATTGATCCCCACTCCGGCGATACAAAGCGCATTTGCCTGAAAAATAGACATCTATCCGTCTTTGTAGTGCCACTTGGCACTATTGTGAATGGACGTGCCAGGCAATTACCTTTCCTACAAGACAACATTACTGAACAGAGGAAATGTTCCTTGGACATCTTTCCTACTGATACACCAACTCCTAGCAGAAGCAGTGCCATTCTGCGTGGCGGGCAATGGACAGTGCTGACAATACCGGCTGGCGGTTCGCTCATGCTGGTCAATATCGAAGGCGGCCAGACAGTCGATCTGTATTGCCTTTCAGCAGCGGCCCTCATTCTGCCGGACGATGCCAGCGTTTCTCCTTCTCCGGAAAAACTGGCGGGTCTGGTGAGTGCGAAGGAACGCGTCGGCACAGCACTGGCCCCCTATACAGATGCCGAACTGGCCATCATGGGATGGAGGCTGTTTGACGACGGCACGACAGATAAGACCAGCCTGATTGTCACCGCACGCCATGACGCAATCTGTGTCCTGGTATCAGATAAAACTGTGATGACACCAGACAGCCACAATACAACAACAGATATTGCCATCCATATTACACAGGCTGAAACAGCGCGACCACTTCCCGCACCACTGGCGCCGGTCAAGGCCGAAATTCATATTCCACCCGCCAGCGCACGCGCCTACACCGTCAAGGCTGGTGACTACATACAGATTATCGACGTACAGGGTAAACAATGCTCTGACTTCCTGGCTTTTGATGCACAGGCGCTCAAAAATGGCGATCTGAACGGGCTGGATGCCGCGGTGACACGCACCTTCACCGGAGTTGCCAATCCAAGCCCCGGCATCCATGCGCGATACTTCGATCGGACCATGAAGCCGCTGGTGGAGATCGTACAGGATACAGTCGGGCGGCATGATGCATTCCTGCTGGCCTGTAACGCGCGATATTATGAAACACAGGGCTATCCCGGACATACCAACTGCACTGATAATTTCAATGCAGCCCTTCAGGATCATGGAATCAAACCTCAGATAACCTGGCCTGCCATCAATTTCTTTTTCAATACACAGGTGAATGCTGACGGGACCATCTCTCTGGAAGAACCATGGTCAAGGCCGGGTGATTACGTACTGCTGCGCGCCATGACCGATCTGGTCTGTGCCAGCTCCGCGTGCCCTGACGATATAGACCCGGCCAATGGCTGGACGCCTACTGATATCCATGTGCGCCTATACGATGCCTCCGCACAGTTTTCCAAAGGAAGCGGCCATCGCATCACGCGCTATACGGAGGCACGATTGACAAGAGAATCAGGTTTCCATAGCCGCACATCGCCTCTTGCAAAGGAGATGATCGACTATCAAGGTTTCTGGCTTCCACGGGAATACAGCGGCAGCGGAGCCATTGAAGAGTACTGGGCCTGCCGGGAAAAAGCCGCCCTGTTCGATCTGACGGCCCTCAGAAAATTCGAAATCACAGGGCCCGATGCAGAGAGACTTCTGAACTATGCCGTTACACGCGACATCAGCAAGCTTTCCATAGGGCAAATCGTCTATACAGCGCTTTGTCATCCGCATGGCGGCATGATCGACGATGCCACCGTATTCCGCATGAGCCAGCACACATTCCGTCTGATCTGTGGCCGGGAATGGTGCGGCACCTGGCTGCGTATGCTGGCCAGTGAAAAAGAGTTCAAAGTCTGGGTCAGAAGCTCAACAGACCAGCTTCACAATATCTCCCTGCAGGGACCGCTGAGCAGAACGATCCTCAGCCCAGTTTTTAGTCCCTATCTGACTCAGCCTGATGCAAAAGAACTGAAATGGTTTCACTTTTCGACTGGCATGCTGGGAAAAGATGAGGCTTGTCCCGTCATGATTTCCAGAACTGGTTACACCGGAGAATTGGGATACGAGATTTTCTGTCATCCGAAACATGCTGCCTCTGTCTGGGACGTCGTAATAGAAGCCGGCAAAAATCATGGTCTGAGGCCAGCGGGGCTGGATGCCCTGAATATACTGCGTATCGAAGCGGGGCTGGCCTTTGCCGGATACGAATTCTGCGATCAGACCGATCCGTTCGAGGCAGGAATAGGCTTTGTCGTCAGTCAGAAGAAACAGAGCGATTATATCGGTAAAGCTGCCCTTATGGAACGTGGCACCGCGTATCGAAACAGGCTGGTAGGGCTTGTAATCGACGGCAATGACACCGTTTTTCATGGCGATGGCGTTTACAACGGAATGGCACAGGTTGGCGTCATCACCAGTCCGGTGTTTTCCCCGATCCTTGGTTCCCAGATTGCATTGGCACGAATTGATCCGTCACTTGCCGCATCTGGAACCCGCATTGAGATCGGGAAAGATAACGGCATGCAGCTGCGTATTCCGGCCCATGTCGTAGCATTTCCTCACTACGATCCTCAAAAAACAAAAGTGCGCTCCTGACTGTTTTTATGATCCAAAAACGGAGGTTAACCATGAGAAAAAAAATTGCCATTATCGGGGGTGGCCCAAGTGGCCTTGCTTTTCTCCGCGCCATGGAAAGCGCCCGTAAAGCAGGGGCTGAGGTGCCAGAGTATGTCTGTTACGAGAAACAGGCAGATTGTGGTGGGCTCTGGAACTATACATGGCGCACCGGTCTGGATGAATTCGGTGAACCGGTACATGGCAGCATGTATCGTTTTCTGTGGTCAAACGGACCGAAAGAATGTCTTGAATTCGCAGATTATTCGTTTGAAGAGCATTTTGGTCGCGCCATTCCATCCTATCCACCGCGTGCTGTCCTGCATGATTATATCAAAGGACGGATTGAAAAATCAGGCGTCAAGCAATTCATCAAGTTCCATCATGCGGTCAAATGGATTGATTACGACCAGGAAAGCCACACCTTTTCTGTAACAGTCAAGGATTTGAAAGCAGATACGCTCAAGACCGATACGTTTGACCACGTCGTCATTGCGACCGGACATTTTTCTGTTCCAAACGTACCCTATTTCGAAGGCTTCGAGAGCTTCCCAGGTCGCATTATGCATGCACATGACTTCCGGGATGCCAATGAATTTGTTGGCAAAGACATTCTGATGGTCGGAAGCTCCTATTCAGCAGAAGACATTGGAACACAGTGTGCGAAATATGGCTGCCGCTCGGTGACGTTCAGCTATCGCACCCGCCCGATGGGATTTCAGTGGCCGGAAGGATTTGAAGAAAAGCCTCTTCTGACTAATGTAAAAGGCAACATCGCTTATTTCAAAGATGGAACCTCCAAAAAGGTAGATGCTATCATCCTATGCACAGGATACCAGCATTCATTTCCTTTCCTGCCTGATTCCATGCGTCTGAAAACAAATAATCGTCTCTATCCGCTTCATTTGTATAAAGGCATTTTCTGGCAGGATAATACAGATCTCATTTATATTGGTATGCAGGATCAGTATTACACCTTTAATATGTTTGATGCACAAGCGTGGCTGGCGCGGGATGCTATTCTTGGACGCTATATCCTTCCTGATGAAGCTGCACAGGATGCCGACATAAAATACTGGAGAGCAATGGAAGAAAAAATTGAAAACCCTTACCAGGCGATCGATTTCCAGACTGAATATGTCCGAGATCTGCTATCATTGACGGATTACCCTCATCTTGATGTCGACCGGATTGCAGCTCTGTTCAAGGAATGGGAGCATCATAAGGAGGAAGGGATCATGACGTATCGTGATCGCAGCTATCCCTCCACCCTGACTGGCACCATGGCGCCAAGCCATCACACAAAATGGATGGATGCCAAAGATGACAGCATGGAAGCGTTTCTCAATCAGCCCCGTCTGGAGGCCGCAGAATGACCATTTCATACCCGGAACGCCACTCCGCCCTTACCAGCCGTCATGTGGCACTCGGATCAAAGATGGATGCATCCTGGAATGGGATGCCTATCCCTCAGACTTATGCATCCGATCCTTATGATGAGACCGTTCTTGTCAGAACAAAAGCAGGGCTTTTTGATGTCACGGCATTGCAGATCATCAATGTCTCCGGCCCTGATGCACTGACTGTTCTGAACAATCTGGTGACATCAGATCTTGCAAAAATTTTGCCGGGTAACTCCCTGATTACCAGTATTGTCAATGATGACGGTGGCATCATTGATGACGTCATTATCTATGTTGATAGCAAGACTGAGTTTCGTGTTTCTCACGGCGGCGGCACACTTGAGCCGGTGCTCATGAAGGACATTGCCGGTCATGATGTGGTTGCTCAGCGCGATGACGATGTCCACATCCTCTCGCTGCAAGGCCCCCTTTCGGGAAATATTCTCCAACCCCATACAGAATTGCCTCTATCTTCGCTGTCCTATTTCTCTCATGCCCCAACAACCCTGTTCGGAAAACCGGTCAGGATTGCACGTGGCGGGTATTCCGGAGAAACTGGATACGAAGTGTTCTGCACTTCAGAAGAAGCAGGTCCAATCTGGGACATGATTCTGGAGGCTGGAAAATCCTATGGCGCGACTCCGGTCAGTTGGTCCTGCCTTGATATCGTCCGCCTTGAGGGAGGGTTGCTGTTTTTCCCTTATGACATGCCTGCGGAGAATACGACTCCATGGGAGGTCAATATGGGATGGTCCGTTGACCTTCAAAAACCGGCTTTTCGTGGCAAGAAAGCACTGGAAACATTACGCGGCCAGGAACGCAGCACGATTATCGGTCTGGAAGTGCTCAGCAAGGAAGCAGCCGAGCCCGGCACTCCCATTTTCCATGATGGTGTTCAAGTCGGACAGGTCACCAGCAGTATCTTCAGCCAGTATCTGATGAAATCGCTGGCCATTGCCACGATTAAACCCTCCCTGTCTGCCCTCGGCACCTTGGTATCTGTAGGAGAATCAGCACAAGCAAATATCGTTCGCATGCCATTCTATGATCCCATGCGACTGAGAACCCATCCACGATAAAAAGGGAGAGCGGCAGACATGCTTCTCAGTAAGCCAGTCTATAAGGATCTGAAAATTGATCCGACAGGAAGCAGACATTTGTTTGTTTTTGACAGGTCTGCCGCTCAATGGAGAAACAGACCTGATATCTGCCCTTATTCCTGCTTTTACGTGATGCCTGACAGCCGCATCATTCCGGAACAGGCACCGGATGCAGAGACAAGCAGTCTCTGCCTTCCATTCCGCTCTGAGACCCAGCTTCTGATCTATCTTGAATCTCATCTGAGAACAGAAACCATGGGCCTGAGACTCTACGCAGCTGGTCAGGAGAGTTTCATATGGGATTGTTACCGCGTAGCTCAGCAGGCCGGTATGACGCGCCCGGAAATTCATCTGACCGTGTCTGGAGAAGTCAGCAGGCGGGTTTACTGCGTTCACTGCCAGACCATCAATCATGGCGCAAAAAGCACGCTTATCCAATGTGATGGCTGCAACGCGACTCTTTTTGTACGTGATCATTTCTCGCGTGAGCATGGCGCCTATATGGGTTTTCAGGTTGATGCTGAAAATCCCGGCGAAATTCCCTCGGCCGAGGCACTTTCCCTATGACAGACAACAAAAATACCCCTCGTCAAATAGACGTCAGGCTGTCTGACATAGAGCCACTTTCTCCCACTTTAAAACGCCTGACTTTTGTTCCGATAGGTACGGCTGCTTTTCCTGTCATCCCGACGGGCAGTCATGTCATTGTATCGATACCGGGCAGCAGACGGACTCATAAAAACGCTTACTCCCTGATCGGACCGGCAGACAAGACAGATGCCTATCAGATTGTTGTTCGAAAAGTGGATAAAAGCCGTGGTGGTTCAAGCTGGATTCATGAACAGGCCAAAGTAGGCGACAGGCTCCAGATCAGTTGGCCATCCAGCCTGTTTCCCCTTTCCAACATAGCGTGTCATCACCTTCTGATCAGCGGCGGAATCGGGATTACCCCGATCCTGTCGCATCTGCATGCCCTGACTGCCCGTGGTGCATCGTTCAGCCTGCATCATGCCTGCAAAGCTGAAGACAGGGATGCCTTCCTGACCCTGCTGGCCCCTTTCCATGGTCACGACATCACCCTTTACGTGGCCGACGATCCATCATCCTCCCGACTGGATCTTCAGGCTGTGATGGGCAGACAGCTTTTGGGCACCGTTCTTTACACATGCGGTCCGCAAAAACTGACGAATGCCATCATGGAGACAGGCCGTGCACTCGGCTGGCCTGCGTCAAGCCTTCAGACTGAGAGTTTCGGTGGAGCTCGGGCTGGTACAGCCTTTACCCTGCATGCACTCCGATCGGACAAAATCATTCTTGTCGATGAAGAGAGCAGCATTCTGGAGGCTCTGGAAGGGGCTGGTATCGAGCCAACCTATCTCTGCCGTGGGGGAGCCTGTGGTCAGTGCCTGACCAGTGTCATTGATGGCATTCCAGAACATCGCGACGATTTTCTGGATGAGCAGGAACGTGCCACAAACAAAAAAATCATGATCTGTGTTTCAAGGGCATGCAGTCCCTCTCTGACCCTTGATATTTGATCCACCTGCGAAAGAAGGGATTTCCTGTCATGACCGTTCAGTTCAAGCCAGACGAAACATTCCGGGGTGATTACAACTTCAAAAACAGCGATGAGGCGATACTAAGCTTCCCATTTCCGTTTCCTGAAGATGAATACATGTATTCGATGAATGCCGAACCACATGTCAAAGCCGGACCATCCCCATCCTATCACCATGCATTCGATATTGATGAGCATTACATCGCTGAATGCAGGGAACGCGCAATCATTCTTGAGCAAGACCCGAAACGCTGTCAGGTCATGCCGCATCTTCAGATTGCCGAATGGGATACGCTTGAACTCCTGATGGATTCTCTGTCTACCGACTACCCTCAATGGTTCAGCTTAACAAAAGACAGTGATAAATGGTGCTGGATCAATCGTCTGTTGGCGATTGAGCAGAACTTCATCTTTGGCGATACGTCTACGCTTCCTTTGCCGCCCTTCGAGTATATTACAAGACAGGTTCAAGGAGATTTTACCCTTCAGGATCAGCGGGAGAACAATCTGTTCATTGAAGGGGGAATGGTAACCTCACAGGCGGACTGGTCTCTCAATTTTGACAAGGGCATGAGCTTCCATGAATGGCATGCGCCTGTGCCATTAGCCCATGATATGGGGGTCTTTGATCGAGCTCTCAAATTTCTGCTCAAGCTGCAATATGGGCAGCCTGTGCGCCGTCTGAACTGGACTTTGACTGTCAATCCACGTCTCGATGTCTCACCGGAGAATTATGCGATCTGGGGTCCGGATCGCATGACGGTTACGCCTGACAATGTAAGACAGAAAGTGCATCTTCGTGTTGAGCTGCAAAGTCTGTTCCGCCTGCCACGCAGCAATGCTATTCTGTTTTCCATTCGAGGCTATCTGGCAAGTATAGAAGAAATTCAGCGCGTTCCCAAATGGCGGCGTCGACTGCATCGTGTGATACGGGATTTAAACCCTTCGATCCGAACCTATAAGGGCTTCTCCCGCTACTACGATACAGTGGTTGCAGCTCTGGCGTCAGGAGATGATGGATTACCGACATCGTCAGGCATTCAGCCTGATATTGACAGGCTTTCGTAACAGAAAAGGCCCTGCTCTAAAGAGCAGGGCCTTTTTAAATAGAAACCTTAGTGACTGATCATCCAGGGCCGTTGGGCAGGAAAACTTTTGGCGGCTGGCGGTGAGTCCGCCGTCAGTTTCGATTTTCCCTTCTTTGTGCTACAGCACGAGCATCCGGATGGATGACTCCCACGTGATCGGCGTGGAGCGTGGGCACTGCGTTCATTGGTAGCAAAGGCAGTTCGTCGGGCAGAATCCATAGCTGCAAAAGAGGGTGCGCTCAACAAAACACGCGGTGCAGAGGTGCCGCAATCCGGGCAGCACGCTGGCTGCTCGAACTCCGACATTGGACGCATCACGGTAAAGACGCCGCATGACTCACAATGATAGTCATAGACTGGCATGAGAGACTTCCTTACAGATCCTGCGCAATCGGCATATCCACCAGACCAGGTGTTACACCACCACTTGGACCATCAGCACCCGGATTGATATCAAAATCAAAAATTTCGGTGGGTACCCAGAGCGTTGCACAGGAATTGGGAATATCGACCACTCCGCTGATATGCCCCTGCACCGGCGCGGTGCCCAGAATTGAATATCCCTGTGCACCGGAATATCCAAATTTCTTCAGATATTCTATGGCATTAAGGCATGCCTGACGATAAGCAACATTGACATCGAGGTAATGCTGCTCACCTTGTTCATCGACCGAAATACCCTCAAATATCAGATAGTCGTTGTAAACAGGCTTGATAGGGCTTGGTTTGAAGATCGGATTTTTGATTCCGTATTTTGCCATCCCGTCCTTGATCAGATTCACACGCATATGAATCCATCCGGGCATCTCGATAGCGCCGCAGAAGGTAATTTCACCATCGCCCTGGCTGAAGTGAAGATCACCCACGGACAAACCTGCCCCCGGAACGTAGACCGGGAAGAAAACCCGAGCTCCTCGGGACAGATCCTTGATGTCGCAATTACCACCATGTTCACGCGGAGGAACAGTGCGGGCACCATTGGCCGCAGCGGCATCGCGCGCCTCACCTTTTAAGCGTCCCATATGGGCTGTCGGCTCAAAAGGCGGATTGGCCAGAGGTGGCACACGGGTCGGGTTGGTCGCGATCAGCGCTTTCTCGCGCGCATTCCATTTTTCCAGCAGATCGGGAGATGGCAGACAGCCGATCAGACCAGGATGAATCAGGCCTGCATAATTCACGCCTGGAACATGGCGGGAAGAGGCAAACATACCATGAAAATCCCAGATTGATTTCTGAGCTAATGGAAAATGATCAGTCAGAAAGCCGCCGCCATTTTTTTTGGAGAAAAACCCGTTAAAGCCCCACGCATTATGCGGGAATGCACCGATATCCAGAAAATCGACCACCAGAAGGTCACCCGGCTGCGCCCCCTCGACACCGATCGGGCCACTGAGATAATGCACAGTTGTCAGATCGACATCCCGGACATCCTCGGCTGAGTCATCGTTTTTAATGAATCCACCCGTCCAGTCATAGCATTCGACGATAAAATCATCTCCTGGCTTGACTGTGGCGACCATTGGAATGTCATGATGCCACCGATTATGCACCATATCATTGCTGATAGCCGGTTGTGACAGGTCGATTTTAATGATCGTGTCAGTCATGGCATCATCCCGTTAAGCGATGGTTGAGTTTTTCAGAAATATTTCTATACAGCCAGGAAGCGGCCGACTTTTTCCTGATCCAGATTATCCTTTGTATCCTGATGAACAATCTTGCCGCCTTCGATTACCATGATCCGATCGGCCACATCCAGTGCAAAGGACAGAACCTGTTCAGAGACAAAAATTGAAAGCCCTTTCTGGTCACGTATTCTACGCAGTGTTCTGGCCATTTCCAGAATAATGGAAGGCTGGATACCTTCGGTCGGTTCATCCAGAAGCAGAACCTTCGGCTCAGTTGCCAGAGCACGGGCAATGGCAAGCTGTTGCTGCTGGCCTCCAGAAAGGTTGCCGCCGCGACGACGGCCCATTTCTTTCAGAACAGGGAAAAGTTCATATAAATCCGACGGTATTTTGGATTTTCCCCTGACAAAAAGACCTGTTTCAATGTTTTCTGTCACAGTCATCGTCGAAAAAATCATACGCCCCTGGGGAACATAAGCAATCCCGGTTTTGACACGCCGATGGCTTTTCATCGTCGTAATATCAGCACCATCCAGCATGATCTGACCACCGCTGCCGGGAACCATCCCGATCAGCGATTTCATCAGTGTCGATTTTCCCATCCCATTGCGACCGACAATGGCCACAATTTCTCCGGCACCAATATCAAGATCAATCCCGTGCAGAACTTCGCTCTGGCCATATGACACGCGCAATTCATGTGTGGTCAGCATAGCGTGTCTCCTCAATGTCCCAGATAGACTTCAATGACTTTTGGGTCATTCTTCACATGCGCCATGGTTCCGTCTGACAGAACCTGTCCCTGATGAAGAACCGTTACTTTATGGGCAATGTCCTCCACAAAACCCATATCATGCTCGATAACCAGCACAGAGCGACCTTCAATGATCCTGTGCAGAAGCTCAGCGGTTTTCTGTCGCTCGGCCACGCTCATGCCTGCAACCGGCTCATCAAGCATGAGAAGCTCAGGATCCTGAATCAGCAGCATTCCTATTTCCAGCCATTGCTTCTGACCATGGCTTAGATATTCGGCCCGTTCATGCAGACGATCCTGAAGGAAAATCATCTCGCTGATTTCTTCAATTCTGGAATGCACTTCAGCATCACAGCGGAAGCTTAATGCCCCGAACACAGATCGGCCACGCGGATAGGAAATCTCAAGATTCTCAAAAACCGTGAGATCCTCATAAATCGATGGATTCTGGAATTTGCGTCCTACTCCGGCACGAACAATCTGATGCTCCTTCATGGTGGTCAGTTCATGATTACGGAATCTTATCGACCCTGAGGATGCTTTTGTTCGTCCACAGATGAGGTCAAGAACTGTAGTTTTTCCTGCTCCATTGGGACCAATAATCACACGGATTTCATTGCGATCAACGTAGAAGGACAGATCATTAACGGCCTTGAAACCATCAAATGAAACGGTCAATCCCTCAACCGCCAGAAGAAAATCTGTTTCTGATGACATGACAGCTTTCTCCCTTACTTCACAACCGCAGGCGTATCGGTCGAAGAAAGTGCTTCTTTTGCCGCGCTATTCTGTCTGTTACCCATGCCGAGCAGGCGGCTGACATACGGATCGAGATAGCTGCGATACAATCCGGCCAGACCGTTGGGGAACACCATTGTCACAATGATGAACAATGCACCCATTGCAAACAGCCAGGCATTGGGGAACGCTTCTGACAGGCTGGACCGGGCCCAATTCACCAGCAAGGTTCCATACAGCGCACCCAGCAGAGATGTACGCCCACCCACAGCCGCGAAAATCACCATTTCGATAGAAGGAACGATCCCGACAAAGCTCGGTGACATGAAGCCGACCTGCAGGGTGAACATTGCGCCACCCACCCCGGCCAGAGCCGCTGCAACACAGAAGGCAAAAATCTTGAAACTCGCAACGTCATACCCCGAGAAGCGTACCCGATCCTCCCGATCCCGCATTGCCAACAAAATACGGCCAAGCTTTGATCGCCGGATAAACTGAAGCAGAATCAGACTGCCCAGAAGCAGGCCGCAGCAGACGAAATACAGCACGTTTCTGGCATGATCCGTGCGAATATCCCAACCATGAAAGCTGCGCAGATCGGTGATTCCATTGACACCACCGGTATAACCCTGCTGGCCAATGATCAGAATGGTCAGTATGGCGGCAATGGCTTGCGTGATGATGGCGAAATATGTGCCGCCTACTCGCCGCCGGAACATGGCGACTGCGATCACCAGCGCCAGCACCATTGGCACCGCAGGGACTGCAAAAATGGTAAAGGCAAGGCTGTGAAACGGCTTCCAGAACCATGGCAGGGACGTAATCTGGTTCCAGTCCATGAAATCAGGAATACCTGGTGTAGACTGGATTTTGGTTGCTTCCGGCGTCGATGATTCCAGCTTCAGATACATGGCCATGCAGTAGCCACCGAGACCAAAAAATACGCCCTGACCAAGACTGAGAATACCTGCATCACCCCAGCAGAGCACCAGACCGAGCGCCACGAAACCATAGGTCAGATACTTGCCGAACAGGTTCAGTCGAAAGGTATCTAGGCAAAGCGGAAAGACAACAAGGATCAGCAGGGCAAACAGGCCGATACACAGAATATCTTTGCGATTGAGGAAACTGCTGTTCATGTGAAATATGCTCCTCAGCGCCGAACCTTGAGAACAAACAGACCCTGCGGACGGATCATCAGAATGATGATGACCGACAGCAGCACGATCACCTGCGCCATTGAGCCACTGAGGAAGAATTCCAGCGTGGACCGCGCCTGGGAGATCGTGAATGCGGAGGCAATCGTACCGAGCAGGCTCGATGCACCGCCAAAAACCACGACAAGGAATGTATCGACGATATAAAGCTGACCGGCTGTCGGGCTGGTGGACCCGATCATGGTGAACGCGGCCCCGGCCACACCCGCGATGCCACAGCCGAGGCCGAAGGTCAGACGATCGACTTTTTCCGTGTCGATCCCGACCGCCGCCGCCATCGGACGGTTCTGCACCACGGCCCGCACCTGCTTACCCCAGCCAGAGCGGAACATCAGCAGATAGACCCCGACCGTGATCAATGTGGTCAGCCCCATCACCAGCAAACCGTTAATGGGGATCTCGATGCTTTCAGACAGATGGGTTGCCCCCATCATCCATTCCGGCAGATTGACGCCGACTTCACGCGCACCGAAAACCGAACGATAGATCTGCTGCATGATCAGGCTGAGGCCCCATGTCGCCAACAGACTGTCAAGCGGTCTTTTGTAGAGATGGCGTATCATCAGCCATTCCACAAGCATCCCGGCAAGGCCGGAGGCACAGAAAGCCAGGACGACAGCAATAGGAAAGTAGATTGCAAACGCCCCTGGGATAAACTGAGAAAAAAGCTCCGACGTCAGATAGGTTACATAAGCACCAAGGATCATGAACTCCCCGTGCGCCATATTGATGACGCCCATCTGGCCAAAAATAATGGCCATGCCGAGCGCCATCAGCACAAAGACAGAGAACAGGATAAGCCCGGAAAATCCCTGCATGACAAAGATAGAACCGAGTTCACTTATCGAGTAGCCACCCATCAACCTGTCCTCCGTTTCACTGCCTCATCCAGCCAGGTTTCTCACTGATATCCTTTGGGGAACGGATCGGGCTTGATCAGCTCCGGTGTTTCCCACACCACCTTGAACTGTCCGTCCAGTTGGGCCTGCCCGACCCGTGTACGGCTCCAAAGATGATGATTGGGATCAATCTTGACGTAACCTTCGGGCGCGGTTTTCAACTCAAGACCGGGCGAGGCCGCAACGACCTTGTCCACATCGAAACTGCCTGCTTTTTCGCAGGCCATTTTCCACAGGAATGGCCCAAGATAGGCGGCCTGCGTCACGTCACCGATCACGCTTTTCGGTCCATAGGCTTCCTTGAAAGCGGCAACGAATTTCTCGTTGTTGGGGTTCTTCAGGGACTGGAAATACTTCATGCAGGAATAGGCCCCGGCGATATTTTCGCCGCCAATGCCGAGCACTTCGTCTTCCGTTACCGAAATGGTCAGCACAGTCTGCTTGTTCAGATCAATGCCAGCCGCTTTCAGCTGCTTGTAGAATGCGACATTGGACCCGCCGACCACGGCAGCATAGATGACATCCGGCTTTTTCAGGCGGAATTTGTTGATCACAGAATTGAACTGGGTGTGACCAAGCGGAAAATAATCCTCGCCCACCACCTTACAGCCGGACAGGTGATTTTCGATGTGTTTGCGCGCAATTTTCATCGATGTACGCGGCCAGATGTAATCGGAGCCAATAAGGTAGAAGGTTTTTGCTCCCTTCACCTTGTTAACCCAGTCCAGCCCGGCCAGAATCTGCTGTGTTGCTTCCTGCCCGGTGTAAAAAACATTCTTGGACTGCTCCAGGCCTTCATAGAAGGTGGGGTAATACAGCAACCCGTTATACTGTTCGAACACTGGCAGCACCGCCTTGCGGGAGGCAGATGTCCAGCAGCCGAAAACTGCGGCGCACTTGTCGTTCACCAGCAGCTTACGGGCTTTTTCAGCAAAAGTCGGCCAGTCACTGGCACCGTCCTCCTGAATATACTTGATCTGCCGGCCCAGCACGCCACCCGCCGCGTTGATCTGGGAAATGGCGAGTTTCTCCGCCTCGATGGAGCCGGTTTCGCTGAGCGCCATGGTGCCGGTGGAGGAATGCAGAATGCCCACTGTCACCGCATCATCGGTCACAGCCAGACCGGTCTTGTCGATCGCGGCGGTGGCGGGCTTGCCATCCGCCCATGACGTGCCGGGCAGCATGGCAGCGGCCGGCAACGCGGCCATGCCCTGCAACAGGCGGCGACGCAAGCCGGAACGGGGAGCGCCCATATCGGAGGGGTCAAAGGGAGAATGATCGGCCATATGTTTTGTCCTGACGGTCATGTCGGAGGAAAAAAAACGTTTCCGCTTCGAGATATACTGATCCGTTCGGACGCCAATCATGGATACGTCATATGACGTATGGCAGTGCAAAGGGGATCAAAGGGACACTTCCCCGCCATAAAGGGGCCATACGGTGGCGAAAATGGGAAAAGGTCAGGCGAAAAAACCGGGCCGGTATGGCATGCTGCCTCCGACATGACACAAAGACCGCTCCCTGAATCGCCGGAAGGCAGCCCCTGGATTTCCCGCCAGCGGATTGTCCGCATCCGCCGGGATTATAATCGCTGGGTCGCCGATGAAACGCTGGAAGATTATGCGCTGCGCTTTACAGCAAGGCGCGCCCGGCGCTGGAGCGGCCTGCGCATTGCCAATACCGCGCTCAGTGCTATCTCCTTCCTCGCCCTGGAGGCCATTGGCGGCACGATCACGGTCGGATACGGCTTCACCAATGCCGTCAGCGCCATTTTCGCGGTCGGCCTGCTGATTTTCCTGGCCGGACTGCCAATCAGCCTGCAGGCAGCCCGGGCCGGGGTCGATATCGATCTGCTCACCCGTGGCGCAGGGTTCGGCTATATCGGCTCCACCATCACCTCGCTGATCTATGCCAGTTTTACCTTCCTGTTCTTTGCACTGGAAAGCGTCATTCTGGCCTCGATGCTGAAAATCTGCTTCGGCATTCCGCTGTATGCGGCCTATCTGATCTGCTCCGTCATCGTGATCCCGGTGGTGGCACGCGGTATTTCCGCCATCAACCGGGTCCAGCTCTGGACACAGCCTTTATGGCTGTTACTGCATTGTCCCCCTTTCATCGCCATTGCGCTCAACGGCCGCGACATTCTGGGTCTCTGGAGTGGTTTTGAGGGAATTTCACCGCTCTCCCACATGGCCAACGGCACAGGATTTGACTGGCTGAGCTTTGGTGCCGCGGCCTCAATTATCATGTCCCTGATTACGCAGATCGGAGAACAAGTCGATTATCTGCGCTTTATCCCGGCAGAGACACGCGAACAGCACAGGCTGCGCTGGACGCTGACGGTGCTGGCAGGCGGGGCCGGATGGATTTTCCCCGGCATGCTGAAAATGCTGGCGGGGTCATTTCTGGCGGTGTTCGCCATCCATGCCGGCATTCCCGCCATGGAAGCCATTCAGCCAGCCTGGATGTACCGGATCGCTTTCGGCTCGCTGGGCCTGCATCCGGCAGCCGCACTGTTTCTGGCGGCGCTGTTCGTGTTCATCTCCCAGTTCAAGATCAACGTGACCAATGCCTATGCAGGCTCCATCGCATGGTCGAATTTCTTTTCCCGCCTGACCCATGCTCATCCGGGACGGGTGGTATGGCTGATCTTCAACATTGCCATTGCGCTGGCATTGATGGAGCTGGGTGTATTTCAGGCCATCGAAGCCACGCTGCATAATTACTCCAGCATCGCCGCCGCCTGGATGGGGGCTCTGGTTTCCGATCTGACGATCAACCGGGCATTGGGACTGGCTCCTCGACAGATCGAGTTCAAACGCGCCCATCTGCCGGACGTTAATCCGGTCGGAGTTGGCGCCATGCTGACTGCCATTACAGTTTCTCTCTGCGCTCAGGCCGGGTGGTTCGGCGTGGCGGCTGGGGTGTTCTCACCCTTTCTCGGCTTTGCAACCGCGTTTGTGACAGCGCCTGTGATCGCATGGGCAACAGGAGGTAAAACCTATCTGGCGCGCAAGGCCCGACGGAGCTGGGCGCATCTCCAAAGCCTGCATTGCGTGGTCTGCGAAAATGACTTTGAACCGGAGGATTCGGCCTATTGCCCCGCTTATGGCGGCGCGATCTGTTCGTTGTGCTGCTCCCTCGACGCACGCTGCGATGATCTCTGCAAGAAACCGGAGACAAGGCTGTCAGTGCAGTGGCACCGCATCCAACAATGGCTTACCCCCACCCGCCTGCAACCTGTGCTGGACAGTCTGGGAGGACGCTACTGCATTGTCTTTGCGATGCTGGGAGGCAGCACCGGCCTGATGCTGCTGGGGATTTATCACCAGACTGTTTCCGGCGCGACCCGGACGGACCCCCTGTTACGCAGTGCTTTCTGGCAGGCATGGTGCGTCATGCTGTTGATTTCCGGCATTGCCGCGTGGCTGCTGGTTCTGGCGCTTCAAAGCCGGCGCGTCGCACGGGAGGAAAGCCGCCGTCAGACCGCACTGCTGATGAACGAGATCCGCGCCCATCGCCGCACCGACGCCAAGCTGCAGAAAGCAAAGGAAGCTGCGGAATCCGCCAACCTCGCCAAAAGCCGTTTCGTCGTCGGGGCCAGTCATGAACTGCGTTCCCCCCTGAATGCGATTCTCGGCTATGCGCAGTTGATGGATGGGGATGAAACCCTGCCCCCCAAATGGAAGCGCGCCATCGGCATCATGCGCCGCAGCGGAGAACATCTGGCCGGTCTGATCGAGGGATTACTGGATATCTCGAAAATCGAGGCCGGACGGATCGATGTGGCCCGCGATGCCGTCAGGCTCGGTGATTTTCTGGACCAGATTGTCAGCATGTTCCGCATTCAGGCGGAAGCGAAAGGCATCGACTTCATCTTCGACCGCCCGGAAACACTGCCCGCCCAGGTCTATACCGATGAACGCAGATTGCGGCAGATTCTGATCAATCTGCTGTCCAATGCAATCAAGTTCACGCGCTATGGACGGGTCACATTCCGTGTGCGGTGGCGCAGCCAGATTGCCGATCTCGACATTACCGATACCGGAATCGGCATTGACGGGCAGGAACTGGAACGGATTTTCGAGCCGTTCCACCGCACATCCGGAGCCCTGCATGCCAGCATGCCCGGAATCGGGCTGGGGCTGACGATTACCAAACTGCTGGTGCAGATTCTGGGCGGCGACATCACCGTGCAGTCAAAGCTGGGCGAAGGCAGTACGTTCCGCATCCGCCTGATGCTTTCCGAAGTGCGGCAGAGTACGGAACCGGCGCTGGAGGCGCCTCAATCCACATCCACCGCGCTTGCCTCAACGCTACGTGCGGGCCTGACGGCGATCATCACCGATGATGACCCGGTTCATCGTGATATGATGAGCGATATTCTGGCACCGCTGGGAATCACCGCGATGCATGCTGTCAACGGTCAGGCCTGTCTTGATCTGGCCGAAGAGCAAAGGCGCGCCGGCAATGTGATTGCCCTGTTCCTGCTTGACATCCAGATGCCTGGCCTGAATGGATGGGAAGTCGCCCGTTATTTGCGTGAAGCGGGTTTCAGTGAAGCAACCATTCTGATCATCTCCGCCAATTCTGGCGCCATCAGCGGCGGCAGCATGGCTGGTGATCATCATGACGGTCTGCTGAGCAAGCCGGTCGATATCAGCCTGCTGTATGCGTTTCTGCATCAACGCCTGAAACTGCAAACAAAAACGCCGCTCATAACCCAGCCATTACCGGTGATTCCTCCTCCTGCCCAGCCGCAGGATCAGGGTCTGACCACACTGGATACCAAACAGCGTGAGGAATTGCGCCAGCTTCTCACCATCGGATACATGCGCGGCCTGCGCGACAAAATGGAGGATATCGCCACGACCCACCCGGATACCCGCACCGACATCGACCGGCTGCGTCATCTGGCGGATCAGTTCGATCTCAGCGGCCTGTCAGCCCTGCTGGATCATGCCCCGGCAGGATCGTCCCCTCTTCTTTCAGACAGCAACGCTCCATGACACCACGCGACATCGTCCTGCTGGTCGATGATACACCAGGCAGTCTCTCAGTCCTGCATGATGCGCTGGATATGGCCGGCTATACCGTTCTGGTTGCACAATCCGGTCAGGCTGCCCTGACGCTGATGGAACAGGTCACACCCGATATCATTCTGCTGGATGCCGTCATGCCGGGCCTGGATGGGTTTGAAACCTGCCGCCGCCTGAAACAGCATCCAACCCATGCCATCATCCCCGTGATTTTCATGACCGGGCTGACCGATACCAAACATGTGGTGCAGGCTCTGCAATGCGGCGGGGTAGATTATGTAACCAAACCTGTCTCACCGGAACAGGTGCTGGCCCGCATTACCGTACATCTCGGCAATGCCCGTCTGATGCAGAGTGCCCATGTCGCACTTGATCGTGCCGGGCGCTATCTGTTTGCCGTCGATGCCAGCGGACATATTGCATGGAGCACCCCACAGGCGGCTCTTCTGCTGGGTGCTTCGGATGGCAGGCCGGTCCTGCCTGCGTTTCTGCTGCCCTGGATCACCGAATGCGCCAGCGGCGAAGCGATGACCGGCAGCCGCCGGGTTGTTGCGGAAAACCGGCTTTCTCCTGAAGGCACCGGATCGCGGGAGGTAGAGATCGTATTCTTCGGCACTTCCCGCGATGACGAGATCCTGATGCGTCTGATCATCAACGATCCAGCCGAGGAGCAGACCATCCTGCGTCAGCGTCTGCCCGTAACCGCACGGGAGGCTGAAGTTCTGCTATGGATCGGTCGGGGCAAGCAGAACCGCGACATTGCCGACATTCTGGGCCTGAGTCCGCGCACCGTGAACAAGCATCTGGAACAGATCTACACCAAGATCGGGGTCGAAAACCGGGCCGCAGCCGCAGCCGTTGTCATGAAATTGCTGGCCTCCCGCTGACGATTTTTTATTTTTCCAAAACCGGCCGAGATCAATAAGCAGAATAACGTATCCCCTCCCGTTAAACAGCGGGGCAGCATGCATTATCACATTCTGTCGCGGGGAACAGGCTCATGATGCATGGTGATATTTCCAGCTCTGCCGATACGGTTGGCGTCGCTGTCGTCAATTACAAAATGCCGCGCCTGCATACGATCGAGGACGTGCACCGCAATGCCCATACCATTGCCGAGATGATCATCGGCATGAAAGCCGGCCTGCCGGGGATGGATCTGGTGATTTTCCCGGAATACAGTACCCACGGCATCATGTATGATGAGGCCGAAATGATGGAAACTGCTGTTTCCATCCCCGGACCGGAGACCGATATTCTGGCCGATGCCTGCCGCCGGGCCAAGGTGTGGGGCGTGTTCTCCCTGACCGGCGAGCGGCATGAACAGCATCCGGAAAAACGGCCCTACAACACCCTGATCCTGATCGACGATACCGGAAAAATCGTTCAGAAATACCGCAAGATCATTCCATGGACACCGATCGAAGGCTGGTATCCTGGCGATCAGACCTACGTGTCTGAGGGTCCGAAAGGGATGAAGATCAGCCTCATCATCTGCGATGACGGCAATTATCCTGAAATCTGGCGTGACTGCGCCATGCGTGGGGCAGAGCTGATCGTACGCTGTCAGGGCTATATGTATCCCGCGAAAGAACAGCAGATATTGATGGCTAAAGCGATGGCATGGGCCAATAACGTCTATGTGGCCGTGGCCAATGCGGCTGGATTTGACGGGGTCTATTCCTATTTCGGCCATTCCGCGATCATCGGTTTCGACGGACGCACCCTGGGTGAATGCGGGACGGAGGAAAACGGCATCCAGTATGCCCAGCTCTCCAAAGCTCTGATCCGCGACGCCCGCAGGAACGGGCAGTCGCAGAACCATCTCTACAAGCTGCTGCACCGCGGCTATACCGGCACCATTGCTTCCCGAGAAAATAGCAGCGGCAAGGCGGAATGCCCCTATTCCTTCTACCGTGACTGGATCACCGATCCTGAAGGCACCCGCGCCAAAGTCGAGGCCCTGACCCGCAGTGAACCCGGTGTTGCTGATTGCCCGGTTGCCGGTGTGCCGACACCGACAGGTTCATAATTTTTTACCGCACAGCAGGCGGTCTGATCACGGTCAGCATGACAAGCATGACTTCCGCGACAATGGCGATGCCAATCGGAAGCCAGACCATCCAGCCACTGAGCCATGCTCCGGCTGCATAAAGCGGTATGATCACCAGTGTCAGGACCAGACCGCCTGCATGCCGGAGCCGAAGGGCAAGGCCTGACAAAATCAGGCAGGCCCCCGGAATGGATTTTATGGCCACATCCCATGGATGGAGCCGGATAAACCCGTTGCCTAGCGGCCCTTGCTGACCAATCCCCGTTGGCAGCATCACCTCCAGCAGCCAATGCGTGATGTCCGCGGCATCACGCAGGCTGTCCAGCACCAGCGTCGCCAGCAGGATCAGAACCAATGGCAGCAATGCCAGCGCCGCCGCGCATAATGCGGCAACGATGCCTGCCCATCCCAATCCCGCCCCCAATCCTGCTCTCACCCTCGCGCAAAAAACGTGCCTCATTCCCGTGCTATCCATCCAACCGCCCGGCAGAGGGCATGCTTGTCAAAACAGATGCCGGACCCGAATAATACCGGTGACTGATGACGGGACATATCAATGCTCGATGTGCTGCGGGCAATGCGGGTTTTTCTCCGGGTTGCCGAACTGGGCTCGTTTTCCGCGGCAGCGCGGGCGATCAACATGTCCCAGCCGATGATCTCCCGGCAAATCGGCATGCTGGAGGATCATTTCGGCACGCAACTGGTGCAGCGCTCCACCCGGCACCTGCATCTGACCGAGGAAGGCGAGGCCCTGCGGGAGCATGCACGCCGCATCATCGACCAGTTGGAAGCCGCTGAGGAAGCGATCGGCCGAGGTGCCAGACCACCTTCCGGACGAGTGCGTATCAGCACCCCGACTGCATTTGGTCTGTATCTGTCCGGTCAGATGGCCGCCTTTCATCAGCTGTACCCCGATATCGATGTTGCCCTGAGGCTGAGCGACGAAACCGTCAATCTGATCGAGGATGGACTCGATCTGGCGCTGTATGTCGGCGGCGTGCCTGAAACTTCCATGATCGTCCGGAAGATTGGCAGTGCGCGGCGCCTGCTGGTTGTCGCCCCTTGCTATATGGCTGGACGGGCTGAACCTGCCTCTCCTGCGCAGTTGAAGGATTTCGACTGCCTGACCTATGCCGGGCCGGGCAGCGATAGCGCTTGGGCCTTCATCACGGGCGGCGTCTCCTCACCCCTGCCGGTCCATAGCTGGTTTTCCAGCAGCAGCAGCGAGGCCACTCGTCGTGCCGCTCTGGCGGGGGCCGGTATTGCAGCCCTGCCCCATTACATGGTGGAGCAGGATCTTCAGGAGGGGCGACTGATCGAATTATTACCACAGGACCGGATGGAACCATTGGCCGTGTTTGTCGCCTACGCATCGACACGCCATCTGGCTCCGCGCTGTCGGGTGCTGATCGATTTCATTGCCCGCACCTTCAAAAACGCTCCGGGAACGATCTGATTTTATCCGTCATGTCTGTTTCTGACGATGAAACAGGCTCCGACCAGCTTCAGTCTGCAAAGGACATTAGGCGCCCATGTCTCGGAAAAACATGTCTCGGAAAACCATTCTGATTGCCGCTCCATTGATCATCGTCGCTGTCGGGGCCGGAGGCTACTGGTGGATACATCAGAAGGCGGAAACCCGACTTCTGGCAGAATTGCAGGCCTTTCAGAACAGACTCAGGCCTGACGGAAGCATGACCTATTCCAGTGCCGAACCGGCATTGTTGCAGCGGGGCGTCATCCTGCATGACGTGACACTGCACTATCAAACGCACCTCATCACGGCCCGCACGGTCTCGGCCCATGACGTGTCCGACAATACCATCGGACAGCTTGAGCTGGAGGATGTAACCGAAACAGAGCCTGAAGACCGGGCGACAGCAACCGCCAGACACGTGACAGTCAAAGCGCTGATCATCCCCGATAAAGGGGAAGAAGAAGCGATAATGCCTGAAAAACTGCGCTTTGACCGATTGGATATGGCCGAATGGGAAGTGGTTTTCCTGCCCCGCCAGCCCCCCCACTCGGCCAAGGCCGATGATGGGGATGCAGATGGAAAAGAGCGTCCCGTCAAGGCCCGCTTCGAAAGCTTTACCATCGACCACTGGGGGATGGGTCAGACCTCCGACCTTCGCTTCACGGGGCTGGAGGCCCTGATCCCGCAAGCAGGCCCGAAGGCACATCTGACAGTCCGGCAAAGCGCATTGACCGGGGCTGATCTGACCACCCTGATCGAGGGTGCCCGGCATGGTCACCCTCGATCCTCCCTTGGTCAGAATGTGGTCTTTGAAACCAGCGGCATCAAACTGGAACAATCCTCTACTGCTTTTTCCTGCGGGCATGTCCGCTCCCAGGAAGCTCACTCCGGTGCCGGAGATGTGGATACGGATATGACCGTGGAGGATCTGACCATTCCGTCCGTTCAGGAGACCATTGCCCCGCTGACGCATACGGACATCCTGCAACAGCTTGGATATACAAGCCTGTCCGGTTCTTTTGCCATGCAAAGCCACTACACCGCAGGGAACCAGACATGGCAGCTCCGCTCGCTGCGGGCGGATATTCAGAAGGCAGGAACACTGACGATATCCGGGACGCTGGTCGGTTTACCGCCTGCAGCGCTCGATACCGGAGAACCGCTGGCTTTTCTGCCGGCCAGACTGTCTGCACTCAGTCTCACATGGAATGAGGCAGGACTGACGAAAAATATCGTCACTCTGATCAGCCAGCAGCGCCAGGTAACACCGGAACAGGTACAGCAGGCAACGCTCCAGCAGATGGACATGCTGTCTCATGGTATGCCGGCGAAAATCGTGCCGGTTCTGGACGCAGTGAAAGCATTTCTGCGCAATCCACATTTTCTGAGCCTTTCGGCGACGATGGATCCCCCGGCCCCACTCCTGTCCCTGCTCAACCCGAATGACAGCCTGCTGAACAGCATGACCATCAGCGCCACAGCCGATCCTGTCACACGATAATATCGCCTTATACATACTCTGAAATATCTTACAGGATTGTCATAAACTGGTCGGAAACAGAGTAAAATCTGACATAATTCGGCCTTTATTGCTGAACTGATTAACAGAACAGGCGTTAAGATTTCGCAATCCACCGGCATTTATGGGATTGTATTCGCCATCATGGCAGACAGACGGCTATCTGTCCTGATTGTCACTTGAGAGAGACAGGTTCCGTTCATACACTTGATCCATCGACTTCAGATGTCTTCCCCAACTGATAAACTGCGGGGCCGTGCAAGCGGCTCCGTTTTTTTGTCTGCCACAATAATGTAAAAAAACACGCAGGAATGATGCCCTGCCGTGCGTGAAGGCCTGCAAAATCGTGCAGGATCGTGTATGATGGCTCCGGCAATATGACCTGCTTCGCCTGATCAGGGCGTTGAGACCGGAGCACCAGAAGAAACAATGGCAGTCGTCGTTATCACCAAGGCTATGACCGATGAGGCGTTCGCCGCCACCGCCGCACAGAGCAGCCCTGCTGCCAAGCAGTTTAAAACCGGCGATGCGGTGGTCTATCCGGGCCATGGTGTAGGCCGTGTCGATCATGTCGGTATGCAGGATGTTGCAGGCCACAAGATCGAGATGATCCAGATCTCCTTCGCTGAAAACCAGATGACCATTCGCCTGCCCGCCGCCAAGGTGGCGACGACTGGCCTGCGCAAGCTGTCCAGCAAGGCCGATGCGGAAAAAGCGATTGCCGCCCTGTCCGGCCGCCCCCGAATCAGCAAGGTAATGTGGTCCAAACGGGCACAGGAATATCAGGCACGGATCAACTCCGGCGATCTGATGGCACTGGCAGAGCTGCTGCGTGATCTACGCCGCAATGCAGGCAGTCAGGATGGCAGCTTCAGCGAGCGGCAGATTTTTGAAACCGCCCTTGATCGCTTTGCCTCCGAGATTGCCACCGTGCGCGGTGAGGACAAGGCCGTTACCTCCCAGCAACTGATTGCACTGCTGATCAAAGCACAACCTGCGTCGGCTGCCGCCGCTGCCGAAAAAGCCGCTGCCAAGGAAAAAGCCGAAGCCAAGGATAAGGACGCCGACGCGGAAGACTGATCTCCTCCGCATCCATCAGGTGCATCAGACGGTTTCAGCCATAGACCGTCATCGCTTCTCCCCCTGGCTCCCGGCTAAGGGGGGTGGCGCTGCCGGTAATGCTGAGAGCCACAGCCTCGGCGATGCGGATACCGTCTACTCCGGCGGAGAGAATTCCTCCCGCATATCCCGCCCCTTCCCCGGCCGGAAACAGGCCCGCTGTATTCAGACTTTGCCCTGTGCCATCGCGCCGGACCCGCAGGGGTGAGGACGTGCGGGTTTCCACCGCCGTCATCACCGCATCCTCCATCGCGAAGCCCTTGATACGTTTGTCAAAAGCGGGCAGCGCCTCCCTGATCGCTGCAACGGCGAAATCCGGCAGACAGGTGGACAGATCCGTCGGCGTCACACCAGGACGGTAGGAAGGCGGCACGCTGCCCAGCGAGACGGAAGCACGTCCGGCCAGAAAATCCCCGACCTTCTGCGCAGGAGCTCTATAGCCACCGCCTCCGGCCTCGAACGCACGGCGCTCCCAATGACGCTGGAACGCGATACCCGCCAGCGGGTCCGTTGCTGCATCCCCCGGAAAATCGGCTGGCGTGATCCCAACCACGATCCCGGCATTGGCGTTGCGCTCGGCGCGCAGATACTGGCTCATGCCATTGGTGACGACATGGCCAGGCTCAGAAGTGGCCGCCACCACCGTACCCCCCGGACACATGCAGAAGCTGTATACATCCCGACCGTTGGAGGCATGATGGACCAGCTTGTAATCCGCCGCCCCCAGCAAGGGATGGCGAGCAAAATCCCCGAAACGATTACGATCGATCAGAGCCTGCGGATGCTCGATCCGCACGCCGATGGAAAGCGGCTTGGCCTCCATATAGACGCCCCGCGCATGCAGCATCCCGAATGTATCACGGGCGCTGTGACCGACCGCGAGAATGACGTGATCAGTGGCAATTCGCTCGCCAGCATTCAGCACCACACCCCGGATCTGCTGACGACCATCAGCCAGCACCTCGATATCCAGATCGGTGACCTGGGTTTCAAAGCGGTATTCTCCCCCCAGCGCTTCGATACTGGCCCGGATACGTTCCACCATCGTCACCAGACGGAACGTGCCGATATGGGGTTTGCTGATGGTCAGGATTTCCTCCGGGGCTCCGGCTGCGACAAATTCCGTCAGCACCTTGCGGCCATAAAAATGCGGATCCCGGATCTGGCTGTAGAGCTTGCCATCCGAGAAAGTCCCCGCCCCGCCTTCACCGAACTGCACGTTAGAACCGGGATCAAGCTCCCCGCGCCGCCACAGTGCCCATGTATCCCTGGTGCGAGGCCGCACCGGTTTGCCGCGTTCCAGAATAATCGGGCGAAAGCCGGTCTGCGCCAGCACCAGCGCAGCCATCAGCCCGCATGGTCCAGCCCCGATCACCACAGGTCTGGAGGGCAGGCTCTGCGGAGCCTGCGCCACAAAGCGATAGCCGGTATCGGGGGCCGGCATCACGCGGTGATCCGGCGCACACCGTGCCAATACTGCCTGCTCGTCCTTCACCGCCACATCTATCGTGTAGATCAACGCGATGGAGGAACGCCTGCGCGCATCATAGCCGCGACGGAAGACCGTGCTGCTCAACAATGCATCCGGTGTAATACCCAGTCTGGCGATCACCGCTTCATCCAGCGCATCCGGGCCATGATCAAGGGGGAGTCTCAGTTCAGTCAGGCGTAACATCGGCAGGAAAAATCCGCTTTCTCGCCCGGAGGCGATATGCCGGTCCGGTGCTGTGCCTGTGCTAGAGGAAAATGCCCGATCATGAAAACCGGCAATCCTCAGGGCGGATGGAAAAACACGCCAACCACCCGCTACCCCCGGCGTTATAGTCTCACACCAGCATGCCCGCACGGATCAGGAGACCATCCGCATGACCGAAAGCAGCCAGAGCCAGAATTCAGCCAGCGCCCTGACCCCCGCCAGTCTCAGCCTGACCCCGGCCGACGCCGCGACGCTGGAAGAAGCCGTCCGAGCCCTGCATGACAGTCGCGGCCTGCTGGTGCGTGGGGCCGATCTGGTGGCCGGGCTGATCGGTCAGGCCGCCACCTTTGGTATCAACCGTCTTTCGCTGACCCGGCGCTATGCCGAGAAAATCCATGGGCTGGCCGAGGCTGCCCTGCGGCGTGCTTTTGATGTGGCGATTCTGGGGATCGACCATGGCAGCCACCTGTCCAGCGCCGGCGGTGCGCGTTTCATTGCCGCGACCAGTGGTGCGCTGGGCGGGCTGGCCGGAATGGCCGGTTTCCTGCCCGATGCCACCGCGACGACCCTCCTGATCATGCGCAACATTGCCACCATCGCCCGGGAAGAAGGGGAAGATCTCAGCCAGCCGGAAGCACGGGAGGCATGCCTTCAGGTCTTTGCCTTCGGGGGGCCTGCACTGGGAAGGCTTGGAGCGCTGTCAGAAGAAGCCGATACCGGATACTGGTCCGCGCGCCTGTTCCTGCAGGGCCGCCCCCTGGTGATGCTGTTTTCAGAGGTCGCCAGCCGTTATGGCGTGCGGATCGGGGAAAAATTCGCCATGCAGGCCATACCGCTGATCGGGGCCGCTGGCGGAGCGTTGGTGAATACCGTGTTTCTGGATCATTATCGCAGGCTGGCAAAAGTGCATTTCACCATCCGCCGTCTGGAGCGCCAATACGGTACGGTGGCGGTGCAGAGTCTCGCCCGTACGATTTCCGACCGTATCCGCTATGGCAATGCCCTGCCGGAGGATGCCTCGGCGGCTGCGTAATTGCTCCTTCCCCTGATTGACAAGGGGCCTGCTTCCATGGTCCCCAATAGCCCATGAGTCAGAAACGCCACGGCCTGATATGGCTGCTCCCTGTCCTGCTCATGATGCTGGCGATATGGCCAGCCTGCCTGCGGGCAGAAGACGCAGCCTCTCCGCACCATGCTGCGTCCTCGCTGACGCCGGAACAGACCAAAGCCGCGCTGGAAGTAATCGGGGATGCCCGTAAACGGGACGAGTTGATCCGGATTCTTCAGACACTGCCAACGGACAGGGCCGACAAGGCTTCATCCTCCGACCAGCCACAACCAGCCAAGGCAACCGACGATAAAGCCGCCCCTGCCAACACAGCGGCGACAACCACCACGCCGCCAGATCAGACGACAAAAAACGCGGCGGCATCACCGAATGCAGCCCCTGCAAAATCCGATACAGCCGGGCTTGCTCCCAACAGTCTGGGTGCGGAGCTGATCAAATCCTCCGGCTCGGCACTCGATGATGCTTCTGTCAGGCTGAAACATTCCATACGCTCCATCGCCGAAGCGCCGCTTTTTTATTACTGGCTTCAGGGACAGATGAGCCAGCCGGAGCGAAAGCTGTTGCTGGTGCGCTGTCTGGTCGCCCTGCTTGCCTGCATGGTGGCGGGTGGTCTGGCAGCATGGGGGACTGTTGTGCTCACGGCGCCGTTCCTGAGCCGTCTGTTTGCCCGCAACACCGCTTTATACTCTGTTGAAACAGAGAATAATCTCCTCCCATCCGAAACACCGGATGAAGAACAGGCCGATACAAAGGAGAGAGAGAAAGAAACCTCTCCCGAACAATCGCCCCAGTATATTCATGCAGAAAGGGTGCTGTCGCGTTTTCCCTCCATTCTGCTGGCAGCCATCATCACCGCCCTGCCAGTCGGCGCATTTCTGCTGACGGCAGCCGCCCTGCTATGGCTGACCACTTCCCCTGACATACGGGGGCCGGCCATTGCCTGCATCAAGGCAACCGTTTTCGGTGCCATGGTGCTGGTACTGGGGCGCACCATGCTGCGCCCAAAGGCAAAAGCCCTCCGGCTGATCAGGATATCGGACTCCCTCGCGCAATATGGCTATCGCTGGTTGCGACGCCTGATCATCGTCGAGACGATCGGGGCCGCCATTGCCGGAATCGGTGCCAGTCTGGGTCTGTATAATCTTGCGGTCGAGGCTATTCTCAAAATTACGGCACTGGCCATCTATCTCTGTCTGGTCATCATCATCCTGCAAAAACGGGCATCCGTGGCAAAGCGCATCTCCCAGGGTGCGGAAGGCCGGGGATCATGGGCAGCGCTGCGCCGTACTCTGGCCCCCATGTGGCACTGGCCAGCCCTGCTTGGCCTCGCGGCTTTCTGGCTGGTCTGGGCTTTGGAAATGGAAAATGGCCTGCACAGGCTGGCACATGGCGCCATTGTGACGGTTGCCATCCTGACAGCGGCAAGGATTATCTCGCTGCTGCTGCTCGGCCTGCTGTCACGCATTGTCCGACCTTCCTCCGAGAGACGCGAACGGCATCCGGAAATCGCGTTGCGGGCGGATCTCTATTATCCCTATCTGAAACGGCTTCTCTCCGCCGTACTGACTGTGGCCACACTGGTGATCCTGCTGCAAAGCTGGGGCATTCCTACCCTGACATGGTTTAATCAGGGCGCCATTGGCAGCCGTCTTCTCTCCGCACTGATTACCATCGGCGTGACGGTCACGCTGGCGGTCATCATCTGGGAAAGCGTCAATATCGCCAGCGAGAAGCATCTCGCCCGCCTGACCGCCAGCGCCCAGTATGTGCGCAGCGCCAGAATGCGCACTCTGCTGCCGATGTTCCGCACAGCCCTGCTGATCGTCATTCTGGCGATCATCATCATGACCGTGCTGAGCGAAATCGGCGTCAATATCGCTCCGCTGCTGGCCGGCGCAGGCATTGTCGGCGTAGCCATCGGCTTTGGCTCCCAGAAGCTGGTGCAGGATCTGATCACCGGCATTTTCCTGCTGCTGGAAAACGCCATGCAGGTTGGGGACAGCGTGACCCTGAGCGGTCTGTCCGGAACGGTGGAGCATTTGTCCATCCGCACCATTCGGTTGAGAGCGGGGGATGGCTCCGTGCATATCATCCCGTTCAGCTCCGTCTCCACCGTGACCAATGCCAATCGCGGTATCGGCAACGCCGCAATCAGCGTGACGCTTGCGCTGGGTGAGGATACAGCGCAGGTCAGCCAGATCATCAGGGATATCGGTGCCGAACTGCGCGCCGAAGAAGAATTCTCAGACAGGATCACCGGCGATCTGAGCGTGTTTGGCGTCGATAAAGTGGATATCTCCGGCGTGACTATCACCGGTCAGATTCCCTGCACCGATACCGGTCGCACCCCGGTGCTGCGAGAATTCAACCGGCGGATGTATCAGCGTTTTCAGGAAGCCGGTATCCGCTTCGCCATCCCGCAACAGGCTGTCACCGTGCTGTCTGACGATATGCCTGCCGCCACACCAGCAGGCTGAAAACCATCAAAAAAGGCGGCGCCATCACAACAGCGCCGCCTTTTTCATGCTCCCGCACTATTGCGGGATCAGAAATAACCCTCACGCTTCTTATGTTCCATCGAAGCACTTTCATCGCGATCAATGATACGACCGCCGCGCTCGGAAACCGCGGCATTGGACAGTTCTTCGATCACGCCATCAATATCCGTGACCGTGCTTTCCAGCGCCCCGGTCAGCGGCCAGCAACCCAGCGTGCGGAAACGCACCATACGCGGGCGAATTTCCTCACCCGGCTTCAGATCGATCCGGTCATCATCGATCATGATCAGCGTGCCATCCCGCTCCAGCACCGGACGCTCCGCTGCGTAATAGAGCGGCACGATCGGGATGTTCTCGGCCCGGATGTATTCCCACACATCCATTTCCGTCCAGTTGGACAGAGGGAAAACACGCGCCGTCTCTCCCGGACCGAGGCGTGTATTATACAGATCCCATAATTCCGGACGCTGTGCTTTCGGATCCCATGTCTGGCTGGCGCTGCGGATCGAGACAACACGCTCCTTGGCGCGGCTTTTTTCCTCGTCACGGCGGGCACCGCCGAACGCGAAATCATAGCCGCCTGCTTTCAGAGCCTGCTTCAACGCTTCGGTCTTCATGACCTGTGTATAGATGGAAGCGCCATGGTCGAACGGATTGATCCCCGCCGCACGGCCTTCCTCATTGGTATGCACGACCAGCTTGATACCGTATTCCTTGGCGATGCGGTCGCGGAACGCGATCATCTCCCGGAATTTCCATTTGGTATCGATGTGCAGCAGCGGGAACGGCATCGGCATCGGGTAGAACGCCTTGCGCGCCAGATGCAGCAGCACGGAACTGTCTTTGCCGATCGAATACAGCATCACGGGATGACGGGCTTCCGCAACCACCTCACGGATGATGTGGATACTTTCATCTTCCAGCCGCTTCAGCGGGGAGGACGGATCGAGCGTGGTGACTTTCGTGGCGGTCATGGTCAGTCCGGTCATGGCAAAAGTGAGTAACAGCGTATCGTCCAGGCAGGGCCTTACAGGGCCGTTTTCTCCGGCAGGGAAGATGTCTTATACAGGCCTCCGCCCCAGCACCAGCCACCCGACCCGCTCTGCGCCTGCAATACCTGCGCGGCATCACGCGCTGCATCGGGATGGTCGAACAGGGTGAAGCATGTTGCCCCCGAGCCTGACATGCGCGTCAGACGGGCACCTGGCAACCCTTCCAGAACACGGATCAGTGTCCCGATGGCGGGACAGAGCCGCATGGCGGGAGGCTGAAGATCATTGCGGGATACCGCCAGATCACGCAGCAACGCCGCCATGTCCGGCCAGCCGGATGTGGTCAGCGTGGCCTCCGGCGTGAAACCGGCCTCACGGTTGCGGAACACCTCCGGCGTTGATACCGGCACACCGGGATTGGCCAGCAACAGGCCGATCTCCGGCAGTGCAGGCAGCGCCTCCAGCCGTTCACCGATGCCACGCATCCGGTAGGTACCGGGTTGGAGGCAGACCGGCACATCCGCCCCCAGCGAGATCGCAATTCGGTGCAGATCCTCCGCCGCAGGAGACACCCCCCATGCACGGCTCAACAGACGCAGCGCTGCCGCCGCATCGGAGGAGCCTCCGCCGATCCCGGATGCAACCGGCAGGCGCTTGTCGAGCATGATGGTCCCGCGCGGTTTGACTCCGGCGAGCGCTGCCAGCGCACGGCCCGCCCGCAACACCAGATTATCAGGCTCGGCCCGCAGCGTCTCCGCCCCCGGCCCTTCCAGCTGCAAACCCAGCCCGACCGCCTGATCGCCATCCCGATAGCGCAACACATCACAGGCGCCGGCAAACACCGCGAGACTGTCGAGCAGATGATAACCGTCCGACCGCCTGCCCGTCACATGGAGGTACAGGTTGATCTTTGCCGGAGCAAAAGCGACATCCTGATCAACACTGCCGAAGGCAACATCATCACTCACGACCATGCCTCAGGGAGCAATTTTCGTCGTGGAACCATCCGCATCCTGATTGGCCTGTTCCAGCCGGGATTCAAGGCGTGGCCGCTCAGTCGGATCGGGATTGAGGCTCAGAGCACGCTGCCATTGATAGCGTGCCTCCAGCTTGCGCCCTATCGCCCAGTAGGCATCGCCAAGATGACCGTTGATGGTCGGATCATTCGGCACCAGCTCCGCCGCGCGTTCCAGATAACGCACAGCCGCGCGCCGGTCTCCCTGACGCAGCAGCACCCAGCCAAGACTGTCGATGATCGCGCCGTCATTGGGTTTGATCTCAACTGCTCGCTGGATCAGTTGTCGGGCGCGCTCCAGATGCATGCCCTGTTCAGTCCAGGAGTACCCCAGATAGTTCAGCACGGCCGCCTGATCGGGAGACAGGCTGAGCGCCTTCTGAAAATCCGCCTCGGCGCGCGGCCATTGATGCAACCGCTCCAGCGTTACGCCACGATTGTAGAACACGACCCAGTCATGCGGCTGTGGATTGGGCAGCAGGGCAATGGCCTTGTCATAGGCCGTGAGGGCAGCCTCGAACTGTTGTTTGTTGCGCAGGATGTCGCCACGCAGGACCAGCGGGAACGCAAAACTGGGGAACTGCTTCGACAAACGATCGAGAATGGCCAGTGCCTGATCGGTATGACCGGTTTCATCCAGCAGCACTACGCGGCGCACTTGAGCCAGAGGGGCCAGCGGATCACTGTCCTTGATACCGCTGAGCTGTTCCAGCGCCCCCTCCTTGTGCTTGTCGGCATCGAGAATATCAGCGGACAGCAATTTGGCTTCGGTGAAATCCGGTCGCAGGTCCAGCGCCATACGCAGCAGCAGACGAGAGGCATCTGCCCCTCCCGGCTGCTGACGCAGCGTTGCGGCCAAGGCCAGATAAGCCTCGGCAATGCCATCCGCAGGTGTGGGAACAACCGGCTTCGCACTGGCTTCGATCAGCGCAGGAACCGCCATTCCCAGCACCTCTCCACCACTTCCCAGACTGTTCAACAGACGAATGGCGGCTTCAGGGTGCCCTTCTCTGGTTTGCCAGCTGGCCATGATGCGGACCAGACGCAGATTCTCCGCACCCAGACTATGGGCTGCAATGTCGTAGAACGAGGCCGCTTCCTGCTTCCGGCCGGCCTGATCAGCAATCAGGGCTGCATGCAGTGCATAAATACCCTGAAGCTGGCCGCCCTGAATATGCGGCAGCAGCGTTTTCAACGCACCGTTGATTCGGTCCGCGCCCGCCTGCGTCCAGGCGGAAAACAGGGGCTGAAGAAGCTGGGTCAGGCCATTCTGACCGATGCCAGCATAGCGCTGGGATGCTGCATCCCAATCCCCATCCCGCACGGCATCATTGGCCAGTACCAGTTGGGCCGCCGGATTTTCGGGGAGTTGCCGGGCCAGATTAATGGCCTCCGGCCGGCCGGCCATGAGACAGGCGATAAAGGCCTGCCTGACCAGATCACGGTTACCCGGATCAGCCTTCATCGCCTGCAACAGCGAATCGGCTGCCTGATTGAAAGCCCCCTGCAATGCTGCATGTCGCCCGGCGAGAAAATCACCGTAAGCCCGTGCACTGGCATCCTCGGCAGCATTCTGATGCGACCCGGCAGAAGATGAAATATGGAGCAGATGGCCGATCCCCGAAAACGACCCGCTTCCTACGCCAGAGGCCGCACATCCCGCTAACAAACTGGCTGCCAGCAATACGCCGCGCCTCCATGTTGTCCGCATGGGTGTCATGGCGGGTACAGTTCCGACCCGGCTCAAAAATCTGGGAAATCGCATATCCGGCAGCAGAG
This sequence comes from Granulibacter bethesdensis, assembly GCF_001889545.1. Taxonomy (NCBI): domain Bacteria; kingdom Pseudomonadati; phylum Pseudomonadota; class Alphaproteobacteria; order Acetobacterales; family Acetobacteraceae; genus Granulibacter; species Granulibacter bethesdensis. The sequence goes on from NZ_CP018194.1 coordinate 2,111,265, forward strand.
GATTCTGTGACATGTATGGCATCTTATCCATCACCAGCCCCGCCGCCAATCAGCAGGAAGAACAGTTTCTTTTCTTCGCACTTGCATCTGTCCGGTTTCGGTCGGAATAACCATTCATGGATGCGCTCGCGGCTTTGCACCTGCAACTGGAATGGGGGGCGGACGAGGCACTCGGTGACTCACCGGTGGACCGGTTCGCCATCGCCATGGCCTCTGCTCAGGCGCCTTCCCGCATCGCCCCTGCGGACCTGCATCCGGTGTCAGCCGCAGCTCCACAGCCTGAACCGCACAATATTCCTGTCCATGCTGTTCAAAGGCCCGCGGCCTTTGCAGGTAAGGCATCGCTGTTGCCGCAACAGGGTGCCGCCCGTCTGGCAGCGGATATTGCGGCCGAGGCATCCACTCTGGATGCTTTACGCGCCGCTATGGAGCAATTCGATGCTTGTCCCCTGAAGGCCACAGCCACGCAGCTGGTTTTTTCAGACGGCACCTATGAAGCCGGGTTGATGCTGATTGGTGAAGCGCCAGGCGCAGAAGAAGACCGGGCCGGAAAACCGTTTGTCGGCCCATCCGGGAAATTTCTGGATCGCATGCTGGCCAGCGCAGGCATCACGCGGGAACGGGATTTCGTCATTGCCAATCTGATTCCCTGGCGCCCCCCCGGAAACCGGAATCCGACCGAAACCGAAATTCTCCAATGCCTGCCCTTCCTGCTGCGCCATATCGTGCTGGCGCGCCCCCGGATGCTGGTGTGTCTGGGAGGTGTATCAGCCAAGGCGCTGACCGGCAGCACTGTCGGAATAAGACGGCTGCGGGGAAAATGGACGGATATTGCCATCCCCGGACTGGATTCGCCGTTGCCGATGCTGCCAATGCTCCATCCAGCCTATCTGCTGCGGAATCCGGGGGCCAAGCGGGAAGCCTGGGCGGATATACTGTCCCTGCGAAAAGCGCTGGATGGCTGATATGCTATCAGAGCATATTTTTGCTGAAACCATTGAAAAACGTTACATTCCCCCCTTCACGAAGCGATTTGGCAATGATATTTGTCGCGCTGTGAAGCCCTGAGAGCTTGCCTGCACCGCTTTTGGCGTGTAGCGCACCCCTCATCATGCGTGGGATCAGACAATCGATCTCCCGACTGGCAGGTGCGCGTGCCCTGCTGGCGGGAGCGGCTTTTCTGGCCAGTGCGGCCAGTGGGCATGCTCAGTCCATGGATGAAGTGGCGATGGCGATGCCGCGGATCCATCCTCCTCAATTCGGCGTGCCCGGGCTGCCGCAACCGCTGTCGCCCAGCGATGCGGCCCTGGTACGGCATATTTTTGATGCACAGGCTCATGGCGATCTGACGGAAGCCAGACAGGCGACCGACAGGCTTGATACGAGCTTTCCACTCGGCAAGGCCATGCTCGGCCATATACTGGCTGACCGCTATCTGGGTGCGTTCCATAAAAGCACACCTGCCGAGCTGAAAGACTGGCTGGCCCATTATCCGAACCATCCTTCCGCCCCGGCAATCCATGCTCTGCTGCTGACCAAGGCAGACAAAAAGGATACGCTGCCCCCAGCACCCCAGGTGGTCACCTTCGACCCGGCGCCCGGCAATGACCCTGTTCCCGAGGATGAAACCCCTCAGGATATCAGCTTCAAACGCCTGCCGGGACTGGATCACAGCGTTCATGAACGTGCAGCCTCCGGCCATGCCGATGCAGCGCTGCGGATGATTGCCGCCAACACGTCAATCTCCGCAACTTACGGGGCGCAGCTTCGTGCCGAAGTCGCGCAGATCCTGTTCACACTCAATCAGGACAACGAGGCGCTGCGGATCGCGCTGGAAGCCGAGCAACAGGGGCATGGCAAGGTCGGGTTGGGCAGTTACGTGTCCGGGCTGCTGCTATGGCGCAAGGCCGAATATCAACAGGCCATGGCGCATTTCGAGGCGGCATGGAGCGCGGAGATGACTTCAACCGCCATTCGCACCGCCGGAGCGTTCTGGGCTGCACGTTCCCATCTGCGCAGCCACGATCCGGCAAATTATACTGTCTGGATGCATAGGGCTGCGGAGCAGCCTCGCACGTTCTATGGCTTGCTGGCTCGCCGTGTTCTGGGGGTAGGGATCGAGGGTTCACTCTCCCTGACCAGAGAAACCCTCGGCACAGCCGATCTGGAAGCGATCTCAGCCACCGAGGCCGGGAAAACCGCCTTCGCCCTGCTTCAGGTGGAGCAGCCGGATCGGGCAGAGCAGGAATTCCGGCGTCTGGCAGGGCAATCCCTGAACAATACCGCCATGATCCATGCGCTGATGCTGGTGGCTGACAAGGCGGGGCTGCATGATCTCAGTGCCCAGCTTGCAGCCCTCAATCAGGCGGCAGATGGGCAGCCGCATGATTATGCACGCTTCCCGGTACCTGCCCTGAAACCACAGGGCGGTTTCAGCATCTCTCCGGCCCTGGTCTACGGGCTGACCAGAGTCGAATCCAACTTCAACGCCTCCGCGGTATCCGCCGTCGGGGCGCGCGGGTTGATGCAGTTAATGCCGCAAACCGCGAATTACGTCGCAGAGACCCATACCGGTGCAGCACGGCTCCATGACCCGGCAGTCAATCTGAAACTGGGACAGCGTTACGTGGCCTATCTGGCAGATAGCGATGTCACAGGGGGAGACCTGTTGCGCATCCTCGCCAGTTATAATAGCGGGCCCACCAGCTTTTCCCGCTGGGGTGCCCAGATTCAGCATCACGGTGATCCGCTTCTGTTCATCGAAGCAATTCCGCTGGAGGAAACCCGCAGCTTCATCCAGCGCACCCTGACATATAGCTGGATCTACGCTGCACGGCTTGGCATTGACGCGCCCGGTCTGGACGAACTGGCGGCCGGGATTTTCCCGCATTTCACGGCCGCAACCCCGGACAGCCAAAGTCTGAACCGGATGAAGGCCAGACTTCACTGAATGAAGAAACACGGGTGCTTCTCAGGCTTTTCCGCGCCACAGCCATCTTTGGGCGACGGAAGCGGAAAAGCCTGAAAACAACCGGCGGCTTCGATGTAGGACAAGCTGTAGACAAATCCTTTTATTTTTTACCGCAGGTCAGGCAAACGATGCAGCAGGCGTTCGCCGGAAAAGAATTCATCATTATTCACCGTACGTGCCGCCTTCAGCATCGTGCGGATATCATACTGAACCGGGCTGATCGGAAAAATGTAGCTGCCGGTTTCAGGTGAAGCTCAGCATCCAGTTAGAATCCGTGAAGGTGATAACACCAACCGTCACGGTCTTTCCGGAACAAGGATCGTTGATTGATAATTCTTTCAGTCTATCAGACTATGGTGATGATTTGCAGATAATCGTAGCCGATTACCAGGTCGATTTTCCAACATCGCTGTAAAATTTCTTCGGCTTCCCAAAAACCGGAGACAGGCGCGCAAGATTTTTCCACAGCGTCCAGTCGCGCTCCAGTACCGGCGCATGATCCATGTCACCGTACGTTGCGCTTTCCGTCATTGATCCCATCTATGCAAACACAACATCTTTGGCACTGACAGGAAGAATGCTGTCTTTGCCATCGATTGTAGCCCTGATCACACCAAGGAAGCGGTGCATGTAAAATTTCATTTTCAGCAGGCTGTGCCAGTTTTCAAAAGCAAATATGGGAAACCAGAAAAACCAGGCACTGGTTTGCAGAAATGCCTCTCTGAAATACTGCACGATGGCGATGTCCCCCCTCGCATCCCACCATCACGAACCAGGTAACAAGCCGCCGCACGCCCGGCGATACCATTGCCGATGATCCATGCCTTGCGCCCTTCCACCTGCTGCGCAGGGAAGGACCGCTTGCGCGTCGCGCGGGATCACACCGGCAGGCAGGGCCGCCAGGCGTATCCGTCATCAAATGATTTTGCGCCTTATCAACCCGGCCTGTGCAGATATTGAATGCTGTGTTTCACAGCGACGGCAGACTGCTCTAAGAAAGCATCCTTCAGATGTATCAGGGGAGCTTGCGGCATGTCGCGCATTGATGAGACCAGAGCCTTCATCCCGGTCAACATCGCCATCCTGACGGTCTCCGATACCCGTACGCTGGCCAACGATACGTCCGGAGATGCGCTTGCCACGATGATTGGAGAGGCAGGCCACACTGTAGTGACGCGGGAAATCATCAAGGATGATGCGGATGCGCTGGAGGCCACTTTCCGCGGCTGGATCGCCACCCCCGAAATCGACGTGATCATTTCCTCCGGCGGCACTGGCGTCACCGGGCGCGATGTCACGCCGGAAGCGCTCGACCGCGTGCTGGAAAAGAAAATCGAGGGGTTCGGGGAGCTGTTCCGTATGCTGAGTTACCAGAAAATCGGCACCTCGACGATCCAGTCACGCGCTCTGGCCGGGGTTGCCAACGGAACCTATATCTTTGCGCTGCCCGGCAGCACCTGCGCGGTAAAAGATGCCTGGCAGGACATTCTGCGTTGGCAACTGGATATCCGTCACCGCCCCTGCAATTTCGTGGAACTGATGCCACGCCTGAAAGAACGCTGAGCCATCACTCTGTCAGTTTTTGTGCCGTGATACGGTCAATGATCTGCCGTCTTGCGGCACGTCCCCCTGCCAGCATCTCCTCCACCGCGGCACGTATGGCAGGAGGCGCCTGCTCCGGATGCCCCGACTGGAATGGCGGTGCCGGCGCATATTCCATCTGAAGCTGAATGGACTGGGCCAGCGCCTCCCCGCTCATGGCCGCGATGACACTGAGTGCAAGATCAAGCCCGGCTGTCACGCCACCGCCGGTCAGCAGCTTTCCATCCCGCACAACGCGCGCCTGCACCGGCTCCGCCCCGAAATCGCTCAGAAAGTCATGCGCCGCCCAGTAGGTGGTGGCTTGCTTCCCGCGCAGCAGACCCGCCGCCCCCAACACCAGCGCCCCCGTGCAAACGGAGCAGACAAAGCGCGCCGTCTCCGCCTGTTTCACAAGCCAGGTCAGCACCTCCTGATCTTCCAGCAGGGCATTGATCCCCCTGCCGCCGGGAACACAGATCACATCCAGTTGGGGAGATTCGGAAAGCTTCGTATCGGCCTCTATACGCATACCGCCTTCCGCCATGACCGGACCTGTTTCTTTCCACAGCAGATGCACCTGCGCATCGGGCACATGGCAGAAGGCCTCCCACGGGGCCGTCAGGTCGAGCTGCGTGATCGCCGGAAACAGCAGTAACCCGATATGGATGGTCATTTGCCTCCCCCCTGTGCGGTCTCCCTGACCGGAGACGGCAAGGGGATCGTCATGGCGAAACGCCGCGCCAGTGCGCCATACAAGGCGCGGCGGCACACAAAACGTGACACTGCGAATGCCATCATGGAGGTCGCCATCAGCGGTATCAGCATCGACTGATTATCCGCCATCTCCATCACGATAACCGCCGCCGTAATCGGGGCCTGCACCACTCCGGAAAAATACGCCACCATGCCCAGCAACACCACCGATCCGGCAGCCAGCCCCGGTACCAGCCGCGCCACCCATTCCCCAAGCCCGGCCCCAATGGCGAGGGAGGGTGCGAAAATCCCGCCCGGAATGCCGCTGAGGTAGGATGCGGCCGAGGCCACCAGTTTCAACAGCGCAAATTTCAGCCCTTCAGTATCGCCCGGAATGCCGGTCACCATATCACGCGCCTGCTCATATCCCGTGCCGTATGTCTCACCATGAGATAGCAGGCCGGTGATAGCCACGATCAGGCCGCACAATGCCGCAAACAGCACCGGATACTGTTTCACCAACCTCCCGAGCGCACCAGGAAAGCCCTTGGCGGCACGGATGAGCAAGGCGCTGAAAGAACCTCCCAGCAATCCCCCCAGTGCCGCACAGAGCACCATGGCCATCACTTCCGATGGTCCGAACTTCATCGTCGCATCGATATGGCCGAAATAACTGTAATTCCCGACCAGAGCGATCGTCACAACGCCGGAAATCACCACCGCCGCCAGCGTATTACCGGAGGTTCTGGCCTCATAGGAATGGCTCAACTCTTCGATCGCAAACACGATCCCGGCGAGTGGCGTGTTGAAGGCAGCAGCGATCCCGGCCGCTCCCCCTGCCAGCACAACGCTGCGTCGTAATTCCGGCGTCGGCAGATGCAGCAAGCGACCCAGCGCATTCATCACGGAAGCCCCCACCTGCACGGTTGGTCCCTCCCTGCCGATGGATGCACCGCAGGCAAGGCCCAACAGGGTCAGCAGTACTTTACCGACGGCGATGCGCAGGGACAAAATCCTGTCGACCTGGCGCACGTCTGCCAGATCGAGCGAAGCAATCACCTGCGGGATCCCGCTTCCCTCTGAACCGGGAAAGACGTATCGCGCCATCAGAAACGAGACAACCAGCCCGCCGGGCGCCAGAATCAGAATGATCCAGGCGCCATGGGCGATCACCGCGCTGAACACATCCTGCGCCCGGTCTGCCAGTTTTGCGAAAGCGATAGCGGTCAGAGAAACCGCGACGGCACCACCCCAGAACACCATCCGCCGAAACCAGAGCCGTGTGGACATCATCGGCGAGCGCCTCAGCCGTCGCGCCCGGGCCGAGCGTGTCATACGGCGCACTGAATCAGACAGGGATGACGTGCTGTCCTGCTCCATCCCCTGCGAGTGGGGCGCATCCGGTTGTTCATACATTGTTCTGGACTCCTTGCTCGGATCACCCTAATCTGCAAAAGAACATAAAGGGAACAAGCGATGGGCCGCCAATCGTCCTCCCCCCATTCAGACCATGCCTGTGACACCGCCATGACATGCCCCTCTCATGCCCCGATGGAACTGCCGGAGGCAATGCCATCTCTGGCCAGAAAAGGGCGTGGAGCCGTGTCAGAACCTGGTATCCGCTATGACCGTTACCAACCCGTTCCATGTGATGATGGCTGGGGCAGTCTGGAAGATGCTCCCGGCGCCCTGCCGACGACCCTGATCCGCGACAGCAGCCGCACGGCCATCAGTTGGAATGACAGCCCTGATATCGGTTTTGATCGTGCCATCAACCCGTATCGCGGCTGTGAACATGGCTGCATTTATTGCTTCGCGCGCCCGACCCATGCCTATCTCGGCTACTCGCCGGGGCTGGATTTCGAAACCAAGCTTCTGTTCAAGCCGGAGATCGCATCCCTGCTGAGCAAGGCGCTCAGTCGCCCTTCCTACGTGCCACGCCCCATCGCGCTGGGCAGCAATACCGATCCTTATCAGCCGGTGGAACGCCGCCTGCGCCTGACCCGCTCGATTCTTGACGTGCTGGAGCGGTTCGAACACCCCGTCACCATCGTCACCAAATCAGCAGGGGTGCTGCGAGATCGTGATATTCTGGCACGGCTGGCGGAGCGAAAACTGGTCAGGGTGTATCTCTCCGTGACAACGCTGGACCCCGCTCTGTCCCGCCTGATGGAACCGCGGGCGGCCAGCCCGTCCAGACGTATTCAGACCATCGAAGCCTTGCAACAGGCGGGCATTCCGACCGGTGTGCTGGCAGCCCCCATGATTCCCGGCCTGAACGATGCCGAACTGGAAGCCATTCTGGAGCAGGCCGCCAAAGCCGGGGCCAGACAGGCAGGCTATATTCTGCTGCGCCTGCCGCAGGAGGTCGCCCCCCTGTTCCGGGACTGGCTGGAGCATCATTTCCCTGCCAAAGCCCGTAAAGTCCTGAACCTGATCCGGGGCATGCGCGGCGGAAAGCTGAACGACGCGGAATTTCACAGCCGCTTCCGTGGAGATGGTCCCTATGCCGCCATGCTGCGCAGCCGGTTTCAGCGGGCGGTCAAGGCTTACAGGCTTAATACGGCCATGGAGCCGCTTGACGTGACCCGGTTCTCATATGCCGCACAAAGCCCATCGGGAAGGAATGAAGCAGTCTCCAATCCAGCCAGTCCATCACCGTCCCCGGTTACCAGACAAAGCAGGCAACAAGCCGACGGACAGGAGCGGCAACTTTCTTTATTCTAAAATCAGCAAGTAAGGTGTTGGACAATATCTGGCAGCCCGGTGATTCGGCTACCTTGGAAAGCCATACCCTTTTCAGAAAAAGCAGTCGCATCCCCCTCATGTCAGCAGTCATGAAACGCGGAGTGTGTAGTTGACCGGATATGTAGCCTTGCTTCGCGCTGTGAATGTCGGCGGCACCGGCAAACTGCCGATGACGGCGCTGACGCTGATGTGCGAGATGATTGGATTCGAAAAAGTCAAAACCTATATCGCCAGCGGCAATGTCGTCTTTCAAAGCGAGAATACCGAGCAGCAGGTGCGATCCGCCCTTGAAGAGCAGCTCTATATGTACGCTGGCAAGAGCGTGGGCGTGATCGTGCGGACCGCAGACGAGATCGCAGACACACTGGCCCGCAACCCTTTTACGGACTCACCCGGCAACCGTGTCATGGTGCTGTTCGTCGATGGGGTGCTCCCAACCGATCCACTCGATCACGTCACCGGGCTCAGGAATGAGCAGGTACGATTGGGAAAACGCGAGCTTTTCGTCCTCTACCCGGACGGGATGGCGAACACTCGCCTTCGCATACCGCTCGAAAAATCGGGAACAGCACGGAATATGAACACGGTTGCGAAGCTTGCGGAGATGGCGGCAGCAATCATGTGATCCGGCCGCATCCCCTCACCCAACTTTTTCAACAGCACCGCATGTTTTTATGGCGTCCGGGATTCCACGACGCGGAATCCGTCTGGTAAGGCAAAGATGCGACTCGGCGGTTCAACAGAGTTTCAAGGCTCCGCCAGAGGCTTTGCATCTCCTGCCGCTCCCGCGTGCAGGGGGGGCTGACAGGGGGCGGATGCAGATGCCGGATGACAGGCTGGAAAGAGAAGCAGGCGGGCTTGTCGCAGGGGTCGATGAAGTCGGTCGCGGACCTCTGGCCGGGCCCGTGGTCGCTGCCGCCGTGCTGCTGCCTGCCTCTGGTTTTCCGGCTCATCTGGCCGGGATCATCGACGATTCCAAAAAACTCGATGCTGCCGCACGGAATCGGGCTTTTGCGGCCCTGCTAGCTGAACCGGGGATCACAATCGGCATCGGCGCAGCCTCCGTCACTGAAATCGGCCGGCTGAACATTCTGCATGCCAGCATGCTGGCCATGCGGCGCGCCGTTGAACGTCTGCCGACGACGCCTGATCTGGCGCTGGTCGATGGCAACCGCGCACCAGCGCTGCCCTGCGCCGCCCGCTGCGTGGTCGGGGGAGACGCAAAATGCCTCTCCATCGCCGCGGCCTCCATCATCGCGAAGGTGGTGCGGGACCGTGCCATGGCGCGCCTCGCCCGGCGCTATCCCGTCTATGGCTGGGAACGCAATGCGGGTTATCCAACCCCGGCCCATCGTGCCGGTCTGACGGAATTCGGCCCTACCCCGCATCATCGCACTGCATTCGGACTGGTTCGCCAGTTGCTCGCCATACGGATGGAGACCGCCGCGTGACATTATATTTCATACCATCAGCATTGACGCCCTGCAGGGCGCCTCGGCACGATTGAGCGGGGTTTCTGGAATGCGACGTTTGAACACCGTCAGCGAACTGCCAATCGATCAGGTGCTGCTGGGCGACTGTGTGCAGTTGATGCAGATGCTGCCCGCCGGCTCAGTGGACTGCATTTTTGCCGATCCGCCCTACAACCTGCAATTGCGGGGAGAATTACGGCGTCCTGATGAAAGCATCGTCGATGGTGTCGATGATGACTGGGACCGCTTTACCGATTATGCGGCCTATGATGCGTTCAGCCGGGCCTGGCTGACCGAATGCCGCCGCCTGCTGCGCAAGGATGGCACGATCTGGGTGATCGGTGCGTATCACAATATTTTCCGCCTCGGCACTATTCTACAGGATCTCGGCTTCTGGATTCTGAACGATGTGGTGTGGAGAAAGGCCAATCCCATGCCGAATTTCCGGGGTCGCCGCTTCACCAACGCCCATGAGACCCTGATCTGGGCCGCACGCGGCCAGAATAGCCGCCATCGCTTCAACTATCAGGCCATGAAAACCCTGAACGATGATGTACAGATGCGCAGCGACTGGTTTCTGCCGCTCTGCACCGGCTCCGAGCGGTTGCGCAACGATCACGGGCTGAAACTGCATCCGACACAGAAACCGGAAAGCCTGTTGTATCGTGTGCTGCTGTCCAGCACGGCTCCAGGGGATGTCGTGCTGGACCCATTCCTCGGAACCGGCACCTCTGCCGCCGTTGCAAAACGTCTGCAACGCAGCTTCATCGGGATCGAGCGCCACCCGGCCTATGCGGAGGCCGCCATTGGACGCCTTCGTTCTGTCGAGCCGGCACCGCTGGATAATCTGAACATCATGCCCTCCCGCCGGGAGCAGAAAAGGGTTCCGTTCGGCAGTCTGGTAGAGCAGGGACTGCTGCCAATGGGCAGCATCCTGATGGACCGCCTGCGTCGGGTCTCAGCTCTGGTGCAGGCGGATGGCTCCATCGCCAGCGGGGCGCATCGCGGCTCGATCCATCAGGTCGGGGCCGCCGTGCAGAATGCACCGAGCTGCAATGGCTGGACCTTCTGGTTTTTCGAACTCCGCGGAGAATGGGTGCCGATTGATGTGCTGCGTGATACCCAAGTGCCCCCTCCGGCCGAGGAGCAGGACGATGATCAGCCAGAGGCGGCACAGGAGCATTCCTGAAAGACCGTTGATCCGGCGGTCATGAAATCGTACGGATTCTGCCACAAAGATGTTACAATCCAGGCGTTCCCTGAGCAGGCGTTAGTCTGAAAAGGACACCCGATATGAGAACCATGGTGCGGACTTTTACCGCGCTTGCGGTTGCCGCCGCTTTGACAGGGACGTTGCTGACACCGGCAACCGCCCATGCATGGTGGCGTGGCGGCCCGGGTTGGGGACCTCCGGGGCCTCCAGGCCCTCCGGGACCTCCAGGGCCTCCGGGCTGGGGTCCTCCGGGACCTGGGCCGGGCTGGTATGGCCCTCGCCATCACTGGCATGGCCCCGGTTGGGGTGGCGTCGCCGCCGGTGCGATAGCCGGGCTGGCATTGGGAACTGTCATCGGTGGGATGGAGCGCCCGTATTTTGCACCGCCTCCACCAGTTGTTTATGCGCCACCTCCCCCACCGGTCATCTATGCACCGCCGCCGGTCGTTTATGCACCTGCACCGCTCTATCCGTTTTTTCCCGGCTATTAAGGCGGCTGACGAAGCAGGACACTGCTGGCAGTATGGCAGTCTTGCCATGCCACAGACTGTCATAGCGCCATCGTGAACACTCACCTGCCACAGCCGGATAACCGGACCCGCGCCTTTATCGTCGTTCTGTCTATCGAGCTGTGGGAACGCTTTGGCTATTACGCCATGCAGGCGATCCTGCTGCTGTTTCTGATCCAGAAGCTGCATTTTTCCAGCCATGATGCGGTGCTTCTGGCCGGGGCCTTCGCCGCCAGCGTCTATGCGACACCGGTACTGGGGGGATGGCTGGGGGATCGGGTACTGGGGGCGCGACGCTGCACTCTGAGTGGCGCCGTGATCCTTGCCGCAGGGTACAGCCTGCTGGGTCTGCCCACCGCATGGTCCGACCCTGTTCTTGACGAAACATCGCTGGCTTTTGCCGCACTGGGCATGATTTCTGTTGGCAATGGTCTGTTCAAGCCCAATGCCGCGGCGTTGGTGCGGGTCATTCACGAGGGGCAGGACCAGCGTCTGGATGCCGCTTTCACGCTGTACTACATGGCGGTGAATGTCGGCTCCTCTGTTTCCATGCTGCTGACACCATGGGTGCAGCAACAGGCGGGCTGGCACAGTGCTTTTGCAGTCTCTTTTTTCGGTCTGGCCCTGGGGATCACCGGTTATGGCATGATGCGGTCATGGCTGGGCCAGACAGGAACCGAGAAGGACCACCATCCGGTTCCGCGCCTGCATCTCATGGCGGTGAGTGCTGGCTGTGCATTCCTGATCATCGGCATCGCCCTGCTCCTGCACTCTGCATCGCTCGCGATGTGGTGCAACATGGCGGCCGCCCTTGGCGTGCTGATGCTCTGGATCGTCTGCTATGGTCGCGCGGCACCACGGGAGCGACCGGGGCTGGCGATCATGTATGCGCTGGCCGGGCAATCATTGATGTTTTTCATATTCTATCAGCAGATGTCGACATCCCTGACGCTGTTTACCGTGCATGGTGTCTCTCCGGCGCTGCGCCTCGGCGGCCACACGCTGATGACATGGACACCGGCGCAGTTTCAGGCGCTCGACCCGATCTGGATCATGCTGCTTGGCCCGGTTCTGGCCGGTTTGTATACGACTCTGGCGCAGCGAGGCCGCGATGTCAGAATCGCAGCCAAATTCACGGCCGGTTTCGTGAGCGTTGGCACCGCATTTCTGATCTGGTGGGGTGCTGCCCGTATCGCAGCACCGGACGGGCTGGTCTCGCCATGGATCATGGTGGCCGGATATGGCGCGCTGGCATTGGGTGAATTACTGATCGGCGGTCTCGGTCTGGCCATGGTCGCACGCTATGTGCCGCAGCGGCTGAACAGCCTGATGATGGGCAGTTATCTTCTGACCATGGGCTTGTCGATGTATGCGGGCAGCAGGATCGCCAGCGTCGCCACCCCCTCCTTCTCAAGCCAGACAGCACAGACCCCTGCCGCGTTCATCAGCCTGTTTGGCGGTCTGTCCGTCGCGGCCTTCCTCGCCGCTTTGGTGTGTCTGACGATGGCACCATGGCTGCGGAGACTGGACCGGCAGCACCGGGCATTTGCCCTCCCCGACCCAGCGCCACACATTTCATCATGACAGAGGGCAGCGCCTCCTCATTCAGAAAGGCGACGGAGGCACTTTTCTCCTGCCGCGCCGGATCAGCACACAGATGCCTGACCTCCGCCGCATAGACGGTAAGGTGTAGTGCGAAATGCGTGAACACATGCGTAGCCACACCGAGCTTTCGCCAGGCGGTTTCCGCTTTGGGGGCGAGGCATAAAGCATCCTCTTCCTGCCATGCGGTGTCCTGCCATGGCGTTCCCGGCAGTTCCATCATCCCACCGAGCAATCCCCGCTCCGCCCGTCGCCGCAGCAGGACGTTGCCCTTTGCATCAGTCAGCCAGAAATGCACCCCGTATCGCTGCGGCCTGAGCTTCTTCGGTGCCTTGCGGGGAAGAGAGGCGGCAATGCCCTGCTTCCGCCCCTCGCAATGCCGCATCCACGGGCAGAGCGCGCAGGCGGGATCGAGCGGCGTACAGATCGTCGCCCCAAGATCGAACAAAGCCTGCGCGAAATCGGAAGGCTGTTCCATCGCCGCCGGATCGGTCCCCAGTTGCGCGGCCTGCGCTGCAATCAGCGGTCTGGATTGAGGCAGCGGCGCCTCAATGGCGAACAGGCGGCTGGTGACGCGCTCCACATTGCCATCCACCGGCACTGCGGGAATACCGAACGCGATCGCACCCACCGCCGCGGAGGTATACACGCCAATCCCGGGCAGGCTCCGCAGAGCCTCGATATCTTTCGGAAAGGCCCCCATCCCGGCAACCCTGCGCGCGCAGGCCAGCAGATTGCGCGCCCGCGCGTAATAACCAAGCCCGGCCCAGGCGGCCATCACCGCTTCATCCGGGGCTGCGGCCAGCGCCTGCACGGTGGGGAAACGGGTGATGAAACGCTCGAAATAGGGTATGACGGCTGCAACGGTGGTCTGCTGGAGCATCACCTCACTGAGCCAGACGCGGTAAGGATCGGGCGTTTCCCCCGGCAGAGCACGCCATGGCAAGGAACGGCGATGCCGGGCATACCACTCCAGAAGCGCAGAGGCAGGCGGAATGGGCGATCGTTCCAAGGAAAAATCCGGGATCAAGGGCGGTACGGATGCCGATATGCGGCAAGCTGATCCCTCGCGCCAGCCCCATAGCGGCATGCCGCAATCTTATTTTCAGCGCGGCCCGCGTGCCGTCTCAGCCCTGCTGCCCGCCATTACCCGACCGGTGTTTCGTAAAACTGCTCCGGGCCTCGCCACGCTTCTGTCCGAATGGACGACCATTGCCGGGCCGGTTTTGTCCTCCACCGCCACCCCGCGCAAGCTGGCCAATGGCACGCTGGTGCTGGGCTGTACCGGTCCAGCCGCAATGGAATTGCAGCACAGCACGCCGCAACTGATCCAACGCATCAATTTCTTTCTGGGCAACAAGGTGGTCGAGCGTATCCGTCTGACACAGGAAGCCCCGCCAGCACCTCCCACGCTGCGGAAAAAACCGGCCCGGGCCGAAACACCTGCTATGCGTGCCGCTGTGGAGCGTCGTCTCGATGGTCTGCCGGAAGGGGGATTACGCGATGCGCTTGCGGCACTGGGCACTGCCATGCTGAGCAAACGCTGACGCAGATAATGCCACGACTCGTCCCCTCACATCTCATGGGGTGACGGCGACGCGCATTGGCGGCAAAACCCCGTTATTGGGTAAAGAAGATATTGACGAGGAACACCATGTCCATCACCCGCCGCTCTTTCTGCACTGCCGCTCTGTTCTCCCTTCCGCTGATTCAGACCGCCCGCGCTGAATCACCCGCCGCCCCAAGCGGCGATCTGTCCAGTTTCCTGTCAGAGCGCTCTATCGGCAAAGCCGATGCCAAGGTAACGGTGATGGAGTTCTTCTCCCTGACCTGCACCCATTGCGCGGCTTTCTCCCAGAACACCTTGCCGGAACTGATCAAGAAGCAGATCGATACCGGGCATCTCCGCATCGTGTTCCGTGACTTCCCGCTGGATCAGGTTGCCCTCAGCGCCGCGATGGTCGCCCGCGCCCTGCCGCCGGAGCGTTATGAGCCGTTTATCTCCGCACTGTTCGCCAGTCAGGATCGCTGGGCCTTCAACCGCGATGGCAATGTCACGGAGTCTCTGGCGCAGATGGCTCTGCTGGCTGGACTGTCCCGCGCCAAATTCGATGCCGTCATCAATAATGAGGCTCTGAAGCGCGCGATGCTGGAGCGGCAGCAGCAGGATTCCATCAAATATAACATCAACAGCACGCCGACCTTTGCTCTGACCAACGGGAAAACGCAGTCCGGCGCGCTGTCCTACAGCGATTTCGTGTCCTTCGCCGGCCTGTCCTGAGTTTCAGCCCCCCATGCCTGTCAGCTTCTCCCGCCTGCGTATTGCCGGCTTCAAAAGCTTCGCCGATCCACAATCCATTGAGATCCTGCCGGGTCTGACAGGGGTTGTGGGGCCGAACGGATGCGGGAAATCCAATGTGGTGGAAGCGCTGCGCTGGGCCATGGGGGAGAACTCGGCCCGCGCCCTGCGCGGCGGAGAAATGGACGACGTCATCTTTGCCGGGACTGCCCATCGCTCCAGCCGTAATCTGGCAGAGGTGGTGCTGTCGCTGGAAGATGTCGCCGGTCAGGCTCCGCCCCCCTTTGGAGAGGTTCCGGAACTGGAAATCAGCCGCCGGATCGAACGCGGAGGCGGCAGTACCTATCGCATCAACGGTCGCGAAGTCCGGGCCAGAGATGTGCAAACCCTGTTTGCCGATCTGGCCAGCGGCGCCCGTTCCTCCGCGATGGTCAGTCAGGGACGGGTCGGCAGCATCGTCAATGCCAAGCCGGAAGAACGCAGGGCCATTCTGGAAGAAGCCGCCGGCATCACCGGCCTGCATGCCAGACGGCATGAGGCGGAGCTGAAGCTGCGGCAGGCCGAGACCAATCTGGAACGGGCCGAAGAACTGCGCGGTCAGTTGCAGGACCAACTCGGCGGCCTGCAAAAACAGGCGCGACAGGCCAGCCGGTATCGCAATATCTCCGGCCTTGTCAGACAGGCGGAGCTGGAATGGCTGGGCCTGCTTCAGGCGCGGGCCATGGCGGCGCTGGATCAGGCCTCTACAGCGCGTGAGGAAGCCCGCGCCACGCTCCGGCAGGCCGAACAGCAGGCAGAAGCCGCCACGATTGCAGCTTTCGAGGCTGACAAGACTCTGCCGGCTCTGCGCGAAGCCGAAGCCATGGCCCGTACGGCCCTTGAACGCCGCCGCATCGCCATGGAAGGGCAGATGCAGGCCGAAGAACAGGCTCGTAACGCACTCGATCAGGCGCAGGCGCGTCTGCATCAGGCGGAACAGGATCTGCATCACGGCGAAACCGGTCTGAAAGATGCGACTGAAGCCCTCGAACGGCTGGCCGCAGAAGAACAGGCGCTGCGTGATGCGCTGATTGCCCTGCCTGCCCGGCAGGAAGAGGCAGAACGGGACGTAACCTCTCTGGAGGAAGAAGCAGGCCGACTGGCGCAGGCCGCCGATCAGGCCACCGCCCGGGCCGCAGAGGGTATGGCTCAGGCCCGAAGCGCCGAGGCTGATCGCGCCGCCGCCGAACAGCGCCTGCAGGCGGTCAATGCGGATCATGCCCGTCTCTCCGCCGCTCTGACGGAGGCTCGTGCCCATCTGGTGGAAGAATCCGCCCTCACCGCCGCGCAGCAAAGCGCCGCCATAGCAAGACTGGCTGTAGAAGAGGCCCGCCGCGCTCTGGAGCAGGTGGAAGCCGCCCGTCCACCGCTGGCGGAACGCTACGAAGCCGCACGCCGCACGCTGGCCGATGCACAGGCCCTGCGCAGCCAGGCAGACATGGTTCTGAAAGATGCAGGCAGCCGGGCCGAAAGCATCGCCGCCCAGACTGAGGCGCTGGAACGCGATCACGCCGCGGCTCAGAGCCAGCGTATTGAAGATACCGCGCTGAAGGGCGCCAGACAGACCGCTGAAGCTGCCGCCGCCGCGCTTGAAACTGCACGGATCAGACAGGAAGAGGCAGAAACCGCACTGGCACAGGCGTCAGCAGGCCATGCCGAAGCGCAGCGTGCCATGGAAACCGCAAGCAGCGACCGGGAACGTGCCACCCTCGCCGCCGGACAGAGCACCCGGCGCGCTGCACAGATTGAAGAAGAACTTCAATCCGTTCTGGAAGAACAGGCCAGAGCAGAAGCCTCCCTGCCGTCCGCGGAGCAACGTATCGCGGCAGAAACAGCATTGGCACAGGCTGAGCAGGCTCTGGCCATCAGCGAGCAGGCCCTGGCATCCGCCGAAACTGCCCGGATCGCTGCCCGCGCCGCGCATGAGCAAGCGCGTGAGACCCACGCTACCGCCCAGGCCGATCTCGGTCGGTTGCAGGCAGAGGTTGATGGGCTTGCGGCCCTGCTGCGGCACGATGACACGGCCAAAGGTGGTTTTCAGCCCGTCTCCGATCTTTTGCGTGTGCCGGAAGGGCTGGAACGCGCCGTCGGTGCCGCGCTGGGGGATACGCTGGACAGCGCACTGGATGAAGCCGCCGATCGTTTCTGGCGTATCCTGCCGGCAGCGCCAGACCGGATGCAGCCTTTACCGGCCGGCACAGTGCCATTGTCCTCATTGATGGACCCACCAGCCGCACTGCGCCTTGCCTGTGACCATATTGGTATCATCAATGATCCGGCGACAGGTCCCGCCCTGCAATCCGGATTACATCCCGGTCAATGCCTTGTTTCCCGCGATGGCGCACTCTGGCGCTGGGACGGGCATTGCATGGCCGCAGGGGCGCCCGGTGCCGCCGCCATGCGTCTGACCCAACGCAATCGCATGCTGGCGGCTCAGGATGCTCTGGCACAGGCCAAACAGGCGGCTGAGGCAGCGGCCCAGGCCTACACCCTTGCACAGCAGCAGGAAGCCGCCTCCGTCAGCGCCGAACAGATTGCCCGCAGCAACCGCCAGCAGGCCGAGAAACAGGCTGCCGAAGCCCGTGCCGCACATTCCACCATGACAGCTGCCATGGAGCGTGTCGAAAGCCATCTGACCGCCCTCGCCAGCCGTCGCGCCCGTCTGGAAACGGAGCATCAGGAGGCAACGCAGGCCGCGCAGGAAGCTGCCGCTCTGCTGGCTTCCCTGCCACCGCTGGAACAGATGCGACAACAGACTCAGGCGGCGGCAGCGACCCTCCAACAGGCACGGGCAGCGCTGGACGATGCCGCTGCAAGACGGCGCGATGCCGATCGCATCGTACAGACCACACGGGAAGAAGCCGCCCGCCTGTCCGCCCGGGCCATGGAGGCAGAAAGCCGTCTGGGCGCGCTGTCTCCACAACTCGACCGGCTGCGCGC
The DNA here is from genome assembly GCF_001889545.1 of Granulibacter bethesdensis. NCBI lineage: Bacteria > Pseudomonadati > Pseudomonadota > Alphaproteobacteria > Acetobacterales > Acetobacteraceae > Granulibacter > Granulibacter bethesdensis. Next base: position 2,129,332 of record NZ_CP018194.1, read on the forward strand.
CGAGCGGGAGGCCGCGCAGGCTGCCTTGCAGGATGCCCGGCTTGCTGTTGAGTCCTGCGCGGACATTGCGGCCCTGACGGCGGAAAGGGATGCTGCAAAGGCCGCTCTGGATCAGACACTGGCCGAAGAAAACCGCCTGCGTGCGGCAAGGCAGGAGGCCGAAAGCGCCAGCGACCAAGCCACAGCCGCCCTCGCCGCGCTGGAAGCGCGCGCCGCAGATGCGAAAGCCAGTCTGGCTGCTATCCAGCCGCAGGCCGAACGGGCCGAAACGGACCGGCAGGAAGCCGAAGCCGCCCTGATCCTGCACCGCCAGCGACGTGATGCCATGGACGATCCGGCCAGCCTTCAGGAAGCCGCGGAGACCGCACGGCAGGCAGCAGCCACGGCCCAGAGCAGCCTTGCTGCCGCCCGCGTCAGACTGGACATGGCAAGGAACGAAGCGGACAGGATTGCGTCCCGTCAGGAAACCCTGCTCCGGGAACGTGCGGACTGGCAGATGCGGGCCGATACTGCCGCCCGCCATGTCGAGGAACTGCGTACACGCCATCAGATCCTGCTGACAGAAGCCAACACGCTGGCAGACCGTCCCGAACAGGCCGCACGCCTGATGCAGGACACGCGCACAGCGCTGGAAGAAGCAGAAACAACCCACAGACAGGCCGCCGACAGGCTGCGTCAGGCGGAGGACGCACACAGGGCAGCAGGCGAGGCCAGACGGCAGGCGGATGCGGATTTCGCCACGGCGCGGGAAGCGATTCTGCGTCTGGACGGGCAATGCGCACAGGCTGAAACCGCCCGTGATGCGGTGCAGGAGCGGATCGAGGAGCGGCTCGGCGCGGGGGCATCACTGCCGTCAGACATAGCCATTCCCGCCGAACTGTCCGACGTGGCGGAGGACAAGGCCCGCCGCAAGCTGGAACGGCTGTCGCGGGAACGGGAAGAGATGGGGCCGGTCAACCTGCGCGCCGAGATCGAGGCGCAGGATGTAGAAACCCGCATCGGCGGAATCGATCGGGAAAAAGAAGAACTCGGCACCGCCATCGCCAAGCTGCGCGGCTCGATCGGGCATCTGAACCGGGAGGGACGGGAGCGCCTGAATGCCACCTTCACCCAGGTAAACACGCATTTTCAGGCGCTGTTCAACCGCATGTTCGAGGGTGGCAAGGCCTATCTCGCCATGGTTGGCGATGATGATCCTCTGAAAGCCGGGCTGGAGATTTATGCCCAGCCGCCGGGCAAGAAACTGGCCACGCTGTCACTGCTGTCCGGCGGAGAACAGGCGCTGACCGCCCTGTCTCTGATTTTCGCAGTGTTCCGTTGCAACCCCGCCCCTGTCTGCGTGCTGGACGAGGTGGATGCTCCGCTGGACGACGCCAATGTGGAGCGGTTCTGCATGCTGCTGGTCGATATGGTACAGGAAACCGGCACGCGCTTTCTGGTCGTCACGCACCACCATCTGACCATGGCTCGGATGGACCGGCTCTATGGTGTCACAATGCAGGAAAGAGGCATCTCCCGCCTGCTGAGCGTCGATCTGCATCGCGCCACCGCTATGGTCGAGGGAGAAGAAGCGGCCGCCGCGGAATAATCTCCGCAGCCTCCCTCCCCTTCCTCGACTGGTTCCGCTTCAGGAATCCCGTCGTTCCAGCGCGGCAAGCATGGCCTGACCACCCTGCGCCTCGGCAATACCGCGCGCTGAATTGCCTTCCGCATCCGTCAGGTCAGGATCAGCGCCATGCGCCATCAGCAGGCGCACCATCATTTCACGCCCGAACATCACCGCGAACATCAGCGGGGTACGGCCAGCAGCATTGCGATGATCGACCGTAGCCCCGGCATCCAGCAGCATCCGGGCCGCTGCCTCGTCACCCTTGAACGCCACGCCGGACAGCGCCGTATCGCCATTGGCATCCACGGCATTCACCGCCGCACCACGCCGTAACAGCAAGGCTCCTGCGTCGATCTGCCCGTTATAAGTGGCCAGAATCAGAGGGGGGAAACCCCGCGCATCCGGGCGGTTGGGGTCCATACCGGACTCGAGAAATGCCTCGATCATATCGGCACGGCCTTCCCGCACCGCACCATAGAACAATGCTTCCAGCTGCTCCTGGGACAGGGACGTGCCCTCCTCCTTTTGATCAGGAATGCGAATAGATGAAATGGGAAAGGGCGGCCGCAGCTGAGTCATGAAATACGGGTCCGGATTACAATCGTGAATGCTTATAAGGCACATTGAGAAAGAAAAGTGGATAAAAAGACCGTTCTGGTGATGCAATCGTCATCTAAAAAGCCCATGCTTCTTGACACTCCCCCTACCCACCGGTAGCTAGCCGTCGCCTTTCGGCAAGGCGACTTGTCGAGGATGGATATGAAAGAGAACAGGCAGCTTCAGCCGCAGCCGGGTCAGGAAACGTCTACCAGGGTATCATCCCAGGGATTTTCCTTCCAGCAACGACTGAATGCGGCGCGAAACAGGCAGGGCCTTGGGACGGACGGGCAGAACCCGACTTCCGTGCTTCAGGCCCCTGATGGCAGCCCTGGCCCTTCCGCCATGGGTATTGGCCTGCGAATCGGTGCTGACCTCGTGTCCGCGCTGATTGTCGGGGTCGCCATTGGATATGGTCTGGATCGCTGGCTGGGTACGATGCCCCTGTTCCTGATCCTGTTCATCCTGATGGGAGGCGCGGCCGGTATTCTCAACGTATGGCGCACCCTGCGCCGTATGCCAGCCGGTCAGGGCCAAAGCGAAGCAGATGACGCCACCCACGGGCGGCGGTAGGTGATGGAGCATTAAGGTGGCGGCAGAACCCACGATCGACGCGCTCGGCCAGTTCAGGCTGCATCACGGCCTTGGCCCGATTGGCGGCCTGGTGAACTTTACCCAGTCCAATGAAATCATGGTTCTGGGTACCGCCATCGTCCTGGGCATCATCGCCCTGGGCATGCGTCAGCGCGCCGTGGTGCCGGGACGTCTGCAATCTCTGGTCGAAATGTCCTATAATTTCATCATGAGCCTGTGCATCGAACAGATCGGGCATGAGGGAAAGAAGTTCTTTCCCTTCATCTTCACGCTGTTTTTCTTCATCCTGATGGGCAATCTGCTCGGCCTGTTCCCCTATTTCTTCACCTATACCAGCCATGTTGCCGTGACCGGCGGTCTGGCGGCTCTGGTGATCGTGCTGGTGACGGCGGTGGCCCTGCGCTATCACGGCCTGCACTTCTTCTCCTACTTCTTTCCCCCGGGCGCACCGAAGGCGCTGGCACCCATCATCGTGCCGATTGAAATCATCTCCTATCTGTCTCGTCCGGTCAGCCTGTCCATCCGTCTGTTCGCCAACATGGTGGCCGGACATGTGATGTTCGAGGTGTTCGCCACGTTCATGTTTCTGTTGATCGGCGCTCTGGGCACGTTCGGCTATTTCGCCGCACTCCTGCCGATGGCACTGAACGTGACCCTCGTTGGCTTCGAATTGCTGGTGGCGTTCCTTCAGGCTTATGTGTTCGCCATCCTCACCTGTATCTATCTGCACGACGCAGTGCATCTGCACTAACAAGACGCGCAGATTGATCTCTGCCCCTTCATATCAAGCAAGGAACTGAACCCATGGACGTCGCAGCCGCCAAGGCCCTCGGTGCCGGTATCTCTGTTATCGCCCTCGCCGGCGTCGGCCTCGGCATCGGCAACATCTTCGCCTCTCTGATCGCCAGCGTCGCACGCAATCCCTCTTCCCGCGACCAGGTCTTCAGCATCGGCATTCTCGGCTTCGCCCTGACGGAAGCCGTGGCGCTGTTCGCGCTGCTGATCGCCTTCCTGATCCTGTTCGCCTGATCCAGTGATGACCCGGGGCGGGATCGTGACGACCGCGCGCGACGGCGCCCTTCGCGCCTGCCGCGCCGGGTACCGTCAAGTGTTGCTCGGGACTGTCGTAACAGTCCTGAGCACACTGCCAGCTATCGCTTATGCCATGGACCCTGAAAGTCCCGAGCATGAGGGTATGCCTCAGCTGAATTTTGCCAATCCGCTGACCACCAGTCAGGTGGTGTGGATGGCCCTTATTCTGCTTGCGTTCTATCTGTTGCTGTCCAAATGGGCATTGCCCCAGGTCAGCCAGGTGGTGGACGATCGCAATGCCTCCATCATGGGTGACCTCGATTCCGCCCATCTGGCAAAGGCAGAAGCCAACGCCGCCGTGGAAGAGATGAACGACGCCATCCGGCGTGCCAATCTTGAAGGCCAGGCCGAAATCGAAAAAGCCGTATCTACCGCCAAAGCCAAGGCACAGCAGGAAGCCGCTGAGGCGCATGCGCGTCTGGAACGGCAGCTTGCCGATGCGGAAGCCCGCATTGCTTCCTCCCGCGATACCGCCATGAGCGCGTTGCGTGACGTTGCAACCGGCACGACACAGGCCCTGATCGCCCGGCTGACCGGTCAGTCTCCCGCCCAGGATACGGTGGAGCAGGCTGTTGGTCAGGCGCTGGCAGCTCGCAGCTAATATCGGAGGATCGCCATGCAGGCTCATGAACTCAGCGGCGCTCCCTGGCACCACCCGGTTTTCTGGGTGGCCGTTGCCTTTGTTCTGTTCTTCGTTCTGTTCGGTCGGAAAATCTGGGGGGTTCTGACCTCCAAGCTCGACAGCTACGCTGACGAAGTGCGCCAGAATCTCGACGAAGCGCGCAAGCTCCGCCGTGAGGCCGAGGCCATGCTGGAAGATGCCCGCCGCCGCAAGGAACAGGCTCTGGCCGAAGCCAAACGTCTGCTGGAATCCGCTCATGCAGAAGCAGCAAGGGCTGCCAAGGCACTGAGTGACGATGCAGAAGCCAGCATCCGTCGCCGCGAGAAAATGGCCAATGACCGCATTGCCGCGGCCGAAAAGGCTGCCGTCGATGAAGTCCGCTTTGCCGCCGCCGACATTGCCAGCCGTGCCGCCAAGGACATTCTGACACGTGAATTCGGCCCTCAAGCCGATGCAGCACTGATCGACTCCGCCATCAGCAAACTGCCGCAGGCTCTGCGCGCAGCCTGATTGCAGGGTTCTGCACAGTATTGATGCTGAAAAAGGCCATCCTCACCGGTGGCCTTTTTCATGTCCGCAGCATGGCCGCCAGACTCTGTTAAGCTCGGTTACTCGACAATAAACGCTGGCTGTGAACGATAGCCGATATGAAATGCATCGGACTTTTTATCGCCCTGCTCCTGACACTCTGCTGTGCAGGGTGCGATACGCTCAATCCTTTCGAGGGGCCCTATCATCCGCCCGGAGCACCACTGGCGGTTGAAGGTCCCGCCGATATAGCGATGATGCCTCCCATCAGCGGTGCCACACCCTCACAGGCCGCAACCGTGGAAAAAGCCGCTCTGCAGGCGCTCGGGGCACGTAATCTGTTGTCCGAGGCCAAGCCAGACTCGGCACGGCTGGTCATGCGGCTTGCCGTCCTGCAATGGGATGTCACCGCAGCCGGTGGGCGGATCGCACTGGGCATGTCCCTGTTCGACCGTGCAACCGGGAAAAAGCTTTATGAAGGGCAGAGTGCGGCCACCAACATGGATGGGCCTGTTCTGCTCAATCCCGGCACGCTGGGCGCCAATGAAGGCTTACTGGTGCAGGATGCGATGGGAAAACTGCTCAGCCAGCAGGCTTTCATGAAAGCCTGCGCCGAGCCGCCGCACCATTTTCTGTTTTTCTAGAGCCGCCAGAGCCAATGATTCGGGTACAGGCAGGGCGCTGACTTCGCGGGTAAATTTCCGCCGGAAAGCATCGCCGAATTCCTGGAAGCTTTCCGCAGGCACCAGAAACCCTCCCGGCCCTCCGACGACATGGCTGGCATACCAGCCTTTCAGGGTCGCGGCCTCATCTCCCTCCAGAATAGGCAGGCCGTTGATGGTCACACCATCGCCAGCCAGCATATCACGCATGGAGGGAACATCAGGGCTGCTGTTGCAGTTGTCATGGCCATCGCCGGAAACGTCAATCACAACGCGCTCCACCTGCGCCGGCATGGAGGGAAGCGTCTTGTCGGAAATCATCCGCAGGGCCTGCGCCATACAGGTAAAGTCGCCTGGAACACGAGGCAGCATACGAATACGGGCAGCCACTGCATTGGCGTCTGCCTGACCGGTGACCAATGTCCACGGCACAGACAGAACCGGCCTGTCCGCCCATTCGACAACCGCCAGCAACATCGAACGATGCCGCCCAGACAGCATTGCGGTTACAACAGCCGGGTCTTCCAGAGCCCGGGCGATGCCCTCCATTTGCAGGACATAGCGGCTGGTATCCATTGAGCCGGAGACATCCACCGCCAGGACCAGAGCCAGGTCAGCCTTTAGTGTCGCGGCCCAAACGTGTCGAGGCAATGATGATGATGGCAGCAAGGCCACAGCGCCCAGCATCACGCCAGCTATCATGCTCCGCAAAAAGAAGCGGGAGAGCAAAGATTGTTTCATGGATAGGAGACGGCCCGGAATTGGGAGGGCAGCCCTTTTGCCGAATCGAGGCCATGCACGCCGTCAAAACGCGCGCCCTCCAGGTGCGCCCCTGAAAAATCCGCACCCGTCACATCCGCGCCGGAAAAATCGGCCCCGGCCAGATGGGCATGGCGCAGGGAAGTATTCACCAGTCTGGCGCCCTGAAAATGGGTAAATTCCAGAATCACACCATTGAGATTGGCACGGCTCAGATCAGCCCCATCCATCCGGCAGCCGGAAAGATCGGTTGGAAAAGCCCCGATCATACGATTATCGAGCTGAAACTGTGCCCCGACGAGCTTCGCCCCACGCCAATCCCCCCGATTCAGCCGCCCGATCAGCCGAGCCCCTGACAGATCGGCCCCATCGAATCGGGGACTTTCCGACGCCAGCGGATCAAGGGTCGAGAATGCGGCCAACATAAACAGGCTCGCCCCGCGTAAATCGGCATGACTGAAGCGGGCGCGGGTAATGACGCTGTGATCCAGCACGGCCCCACGCAGATCGGCGCCGCTGAGATTGGAATCCGTCAGATTCACACCATACAGATTGCTGCCGGACAATTGGGCATGATGGAAATCCAGCCCTGACAGATCCAGCTCGAAAAGCACCCGGTTGTTCAACTGGGCCGGATGGGCATCGGTGGCGTGCAGCAGCGCACGCACTATCTGCCGAACGGTCATGTCAGCCTGCAACGGGTCCCTGGAATTTTCAGTCAGGGAAGCGGCATGACAGGGCAGAGCAGACAGGAGCATCACACCCAGCGCCAGACAGACATTCAGGCCATATCTTGATAATCGACTTCTGCCCATTGCCATTGTTCCGGTGGAAAGACGGCCAAGTCCGTCACCGACCCCAAAACCGGCGGGCCTGAAAATAGAAAAACCCGGCAGGAACAGCCTACCGGGTTTTTCCTGTTCTGATCCAGCGGCGTCTTACTTTGTAACGCCCGTGCTGGTGCCGGTGTCCGGAACGCCGGCAGCGGCCGGAGGCGTGGTGCCAGCCGGAACATCGGCGACACCCTTCTGGGCAGCCTGCAGGCTCTGCTGGTTCAGGCGATCAACTTCAGTTTCTTTGGCAGTGCCATAAGTGCCGGCATGCTTGAAATCCTTGTGCGCATGATGGGCAGCTGCCTTGGCGCCATCATGCTTTGCAGCATCATGGGCCTGTGCCGGCAGACCCAGCATCGCCACACCGGCAGTCATGCCACCAGCAAAAATGAACGCTTTCGTCAGACGATTCAGCATGGAAACCATCTCCTTGTAAGCAACCGGTCAGAGAATCCGACTGGAAGAGAACCCGATCCTACAGGCCGGGAACATTTTCAGCCCATCCATCCCCAAGGTGCAATTGGCCACATTGAGCGGGACAGGAGCGATCATATCGCATAACGCAACGATCCCTCCTTCTGTTGCAAGGGAATTACTGAAAGATCACCAAGGCCATCCCTGATACGCTTTCGCGCGGGTAAGGCGTCCAAAGGCACATGCCCATAGGAACAAGGCGGGTGGCGCGACTGCAACGGTGACAGGATAAGTCGGTACGCAAACAAGGGATGTTCTCTACCCCGGTCCGGCGGAGTTGCGATGCAACGGCAGCTTCTCTATCTCTCGGTCTGCGGTCCGTGATGGGCTTGCGGCTTTTCCTTGGACTCATGCCGGTGAATGCTCATGACTGATAAACCCTCCCTGCGCATCCTGCTGGCTGGCCCGCGCGGCTTCTGCGCCGGTGTCGACCGCGCCATCCGCGTGGTGGAGGAAGCCCTGAAGCGCTATGGCGCGCCGGTTTATGTCCGTCATGAAATCGTCCATAACCGCTATGTGGTCGAAAACCTTGAAAAGAAAGGCGCCATCTTCGTCGAGGAGCTGGAGGAAGTGCCACCGCATGCGCATGTGGTTTTCTCCGCCCATGGCGTGCCGAAATCTGTTCCCGCCGATGCCGAGGCGCGCGATCTGTCCTATCTGGATGCCACCTGCCCGCTGGTCAGCAAAGTCCATCGGGAGGCCGAGCGCCACTATGCCGGGGGCGGTCCCGATTCCCTGCATATCCTGATGATCGGCCATGCTGGACATCCGGAAGTGGTCGGCACAATGGGCCAGCTTCCCCCCGGCGCCATGACACTGGTGCAGAATGCGGAAGAGGCCGAAGCCGTTCAGCCGCAGGACCCTCACAAGCTGGCCTTTATCACCCAGACGACCCTGTCCGTAGATGATACGGCCGAGATCGTCGCCGTGCTGCGCCGCCGCTTCCCGGATATCGAGGGGCCGAAGCGCGAGGATATCTGCTACGCCACCACCAACCGGCAGGCTGCCGTCAAGGCAATCGCCGAAGATTCCGATCTGGTGCTGGTCATCGGCAGCCCCAACTCCTCCAACAGCCAGCGTCTGCGGGAAGTGGCGGAGCGCGCCGGTGCGCCGCGCGCCATTCTGCTGCCCAATGCCAGCGCGCTGGACTGGACCGTACTGAACGGCGTCAACTGCGTCGGGATCAGCGCCGGGGCTTCTGCGCCTGAGCTTCTGGTTGACGAGCTGCTGGATCGGCTGAGCGAACGCTATCATCTGGATATCGAGGAACGCCGCGTCACCCGTGAAGATGTTGTGTTCAAACTGCCTGCCCCCCTGTGCGACTGAACAGCATCTGATCCCGCCTGCATTAAAACCCTTCTCCTGCGGGTATGGCATGCCATACCCTGCATCCTTCCTATTTCTCTCCTGTTACAGGCCGCACCGCACCCATGGCCGTCTATACTGAAGTCACCGATGAGGCGCTGGCCGCGTTTCTGGCTGAATACGATATCGGCACTGCCGTGGCATTTCGTGGAATCGCGGAAGGGGTGGAGAACAGCAATTACGTGCTGCGTACCACAGGTGGCGACTACATCCTGACGCTGTACGAAAAGCGGGTGGACCCGAACGATCTGCCGTGGTTCCTCGGGCTGATGGAACATCTGGCCGCACGCGGCATCACCTGCCCACAGCCAGTGCGGGGCCGGGATGGGCAAGCGCTGCGCATGTTGTGTGACCGCCATGCCGCTATTACCGGCTTCCTGCCCGGTGTTTGGCCACGCAAGGTGCAGGTGGCACATTGCCATCCGGTCGGAGAGGTGCTGGCGAAGCTGCATGAAGCCGGAGCAGATTATGCGCCGACTCGTCCCAATGCGCTGGGGCCTGAAGGCTGGCCTCCCCTGCTGGCTATATGCCGCAGCCGTGCCGATGAAATCTCCCCCGGTCTGGGCGAGGAATTACAGAAGGCGCTGGACCACGTGCTGGCGGCATGGCCCTCTGATCTGCCAACCGGCCATATCCATGCCGATCTCTTTCCCGACAACGTGTTTTTTCTGGATGATAAGCTTTCAGGCGTGATCGACTTTTATTTCGCCGCCACGGATGCTCTGGCATACGACATAGCGATTGCCCTGAACGCCTGGTGCTTCGAAAGCGATCACGCCTACAATATCACCAAAGGCAGCGCCCTGTTGCGTGGCTATAATGCCATACGCACGCTGACGGAGGCAGAAAAAGCGGCTTTACCGGTCCTGTGTCAGGGAGCCGCACTTCGTTTCGCATTGACGCGTCTGTTCGACTGGCTGAACACGCCTCCGGGCGCAATGGTGACGCGTAAAGACCCGATGGATTACGTCCACCGCCTGCGTTTCCATCTCTCTGCTCCGAATGCAGGCGCTTATGGCCTCTGACCAAACCGTCATGGATACAACGCAGGGCGATAGCAACATCGTCGAAATATGGACGGATGGGGGCTGCAAGCCCAATCCCGGTCCCGGCGGTTGGGCGGCGATCCTGCTCTATCGTGGCACAGAGAAGGAACTCTCAGGTTTCGACCCCGAGACCACCAATAACCGGATGGAGTTGACCGCCGCAGCCGCCGCGCTGGAGGCCCTGACCCGGCCCTGCAAGGTGGTGCTGAACACCGACAGCGAATATGTGCGCAACGGCATTACCCGCTGGAAAGATGGCTGGGTACGTCGTAACTGGCGCAATGCGTCGGGCGATCCCGTCGCCAACATGGATCTGTGGCGACGCTTGCTGGATGCCGCGGCCCGCCATGAGATCGACTGGCGCTGGGTACGGGGCCATGCCGGCAACCCGATGAACGAACGTGCCGATCAGCTGGCGACCAAGGCCCGTATGGAAGGCTGATCGCAGCGGCTACAGCACCGCCAGAATTTGCTCGGCCCGGCTGACATCAAAGCCGCCCGGTGGTTCAATGGCCAGATGGGTGACAATCCCATTCTCCACCACCATCGCGAAACGCTGACTGCGCACTCCGAACCCCCGTGCCGTCAGGTCCAGCTCCAGCCCCAGCGCCCTGGTCAGCACGGCGCTGCCATCGGCAAGCATCAGGATACGCTCCTCAACGCCCTGCTCTCTGGCCCATGCGCTCATGACGAATGGATCATTGACGGACAGGCAGGCAATGATATCGACGCCCTTCTGCTGGAAGGCTTCAAGGGCATTGAGGTAACCGGGCAGATGTTTCGCACTGCATGTCGGCGTAAAGGCACCCGGCACAGCGAACAGAATCACTTTCTTATCTGCGAACAGCGATCCGGTCTCCACTTCCCTGGGGCCATCCGGCGTTGCCGCCATGATTTTGATGGCCGGAAAGACATCACCCGTTTTGACCGTCATACCTGCTTTCAATCCCATGCTTATTGATCAATGCGACAAGAAATCCCGGGGCCCTTGGCCTTGCAGAATCTCCGCATTACTCCCGGTCTACAGAAGCGCACAAGCAGCCCGTCCGCCAGCAAAATCGGCTTCAGCCCCGTCAGGTCGGAGAATGATAAACAATACATCTCAACCTGTCGCTTGCAGGATCGGCCAAGATTGACAATCTATAGGGCATGAAAGACGAACAGCCCTCTCCTGATGACAACACCACGCCATCCGTCGCGACGGCGGATACGCTTTCTTTGGCCGGACAGCTTCTGATCGCTATGCCGGGCATGGAAGATGAGCGCTTTATGCGGAGTGTGATCTATCTCTGCGCCCATTCCGGTGAGGGGGCGATGGGCATCATCATCAATCGCCCGGTCGACAAACCGCGTTTTGATGATCTGCTCAGCCAACTGGATATGCCACCTTCCCCGCCGATCCGCCGGATCGAGATCATGGAGGGCGGCCCGATGGAAAGCGGACGCGGCTTTGTACTCCATACTGCTGACTGGTCGGGCGAAGGCACGTTGCCAGTCCAGAATGGCCTGTCCCTGACCGCCAGCCTCGATGTACTGAAAGCCATCGCCACCGGCGACGGGCCGAGTCAAGGTTTTCTGGCGCTGGGCTATGCCAGCTGGACCGCAGGACAGCTTGAGCGTGAATTGCAACAGAATGCATGGCTGTCCGCGCCAGCCAACCAGACGCTGATTTTCGAGACTGGTCCGGGGGACAGATGGAAAGGCGCCATGGCTCAGCTGAAAATTGATCCCAACCTTCTCTCTACCGAGGCCGGGCACGCCTGAAGTGATCTTGGCGCAAAGCCCAAGCTCTCTTACCAGATGAAGCGCGCCGCCATATAATGCGGTGCGTGTTCAGCCTGCCTGAGGATTGAAACGGCACCTTCCTGCGGGCCGTGGCTATGGGCAGCAGCCTCCTGCCAATGGATGCCGCCCAGAATCCAGCACGCATCCAGCCCGGCGGCACGGGCGCCTGCCATATCCGTAGCCAGTGAGTCCCCGATGGCCACGGTATCTTTCCTCTCACAGCCAAGCGCAGTCATGACCGGCTCATAGACAGTTGCATCCGGCTTGCCGACGGAGCGCACGATTCCGCCAATCTCCGTATAGCGCCTGGCCAGCGCACCGGCGCAAAGAATGGCGACGCCACCTTTGATGACTTTCATATCCGGGTTGGCACAGACCATCGGCAGCCCTGCCTCAAAACAGGCGGCAAGCTCGGCCTCGAACGGTTCGAGACTGGTCGGGTCACGGTGATCATCCGGCCCAGTATTCAGACAGAATTCAGCCTGGGCAGGCGATGAAACCGGATCAAGCCCGCTTCCCTCCAACAGGTTGCGATCCCGCTCCGGCCCCAGATGATAGACACGCCTGCCGAGAGAAGCGAAAAACGGATCACGCCGGGTCACGAGCAGATCATAGGTGACCTCTCCGCTGGTCACGATCCCGTCATAGAGACCATCCTCCACCCCCAACACACGCAGCGCGGCGGCGGCAGACGCGGCACGGCGCGGCGCATTGGACAGCAGCACAACCCGCTTGCCCGCCTGTTTCAGCCGGCTCAGTGCCTCCAGTGCCCCTGGGTAAGGGGCCATGCCATCATGGATCACGCCCCACAGATCGACGATAAACCCCTGATAGCGCTCCGCCAGCGGCGCGATACCGTCCAGAGGGATCGTCACAGGGTCATACTCCGCAAGGCAGCGCCTCTGGCTGCGGCAATATCCTGATAGCCTCGCTCCTCCAGCAATGCCTGCGTTTCCTTCAGGATACGCGGCAACAGAGAGGGCCCCTGCAAGGCAAAAGCGGAATAAAGCTGCACCATGGTCGCCCCATGCTCGATCTTGGCGAGCAGATCGGCACCGCTGGCAACGCCCCCGCATCCCACCAGTGTCAGACGACCGGGGGCCAGTTGCTCGCTCAGCAGCGCGGCACGGCCCAGCATTCTGGTGGAAGCTGCCAGCAACGGCCTGCCGGATAAACCGCCAGCCTCCCCTGCATGCGGGCTGCGCAAGCCTGCGGGACGGGCAATCGTCGTATTGGAGATGATCAGACCATCAACCCCGGCCGCGATACAGCATCGCACCACCCCCTCCAGCCCCTCATCAGCCAGATCGGGCGCGATCTTGACCAGCAGAGGTGGCCTCTGCGGCACGGCACGGGCGATGGAGGCCAGAATGGCGGCCAGCTTTTCCTCTCCCTGCAGGTCTCGCAGACCAGGCGTGTTGGGGGAGGAGATATTGATAGTGATCGTATCGGCATAAGGGGCGACTGCTGCCACCAGGTCTGCGTAATCAGTCTCCGGTTTGGCCCCTTCCTTGTTGATGCCGATATTCGCACCGATCGGCGCCGGATGGTGTTTCAACCGCTTCAGGCGGTCCAGAAAAACCGCAATACCGTCATTGTTGAAACCCATGCGATTGATAACCGCCTGATCTTCGCGCAAACGAAATAAACGTGGGCGGGGATTGCCTGATTGCGGACGTGGGGTGACAGTCCCTGCTTCCACCCAGGCAAAACCCAGACGCAACAACGGCAGGACGGCACGGGCGTTTTTATCAAATCCTGCCGCCAGACCAAGCGGATGGGCAAAACGCTGGCCGAATGCGGACACAGCCAGTCGCGGATCATCCGGCATGCTCTGCCGCCCGGCCAGACCAAGCGACAGGGCACTCAGCCCCCATTCATGGGCATGCTCCGCATCCATACGACGCAATGCTGCAAATCCGGCCTGGCGGAGAAGATCGGTCAACATGGTCCGCTTCTGCCGGAAAGCGGCCTGTCAGGAAAGAGGAACATGCGGCGAGGCTGCCTGCCCAGCCGAAAGACCTTTTGCATCATATGTCTGATGACATGTTTTCATCATTAACACACTTGCATTGACCTGCGTAGAAGTGGCTATTCAGGGTCATGAGCCAGACCGCTTCCTCTTCCTTCGTCTATGATGAACCCTATCTGGAAACCTGCTGCCGTTCCGCGCTTCACCGGCTGAGCCTGAGCGGAGCAGCGGGCCGGCCGGACGGGCTGAAAGATGGCGCCTGTCTCCATCGACTGCAGGCAATGGGCCTGGCACGGCAGGAAAAGGATGGGCAGTTCCGGATCACTCACGAAGGCGTCACCCGGCATAATAGTGAAGTGCTGAAACGACGCAGACCGTAATGCGTTCTGATTTTATCAGTAACCGGACTTTTGAATTCTTTCTCCAGACACAATCTGGTGGAAAATCCCTGTCCAGAGCAGGATTTCCTATATGAAGCATGAGGATATCTGGCGCGCCATAGATACCCTGGCCGCCATCAAAGGCCTGTCGACCTCCGGCCTCGCCAGACGGGCAGGGCTGGACGCGACAACATTCAACTTGTCCAAACGGCAGATGCCGGATGGACGGCAACGCTGGCCAAGCACGGAAAGTATTTCCAAAATTCTTGTTGCGACCGGTGAATCGCTGGGTACCTTCACGTCTCTGGTTAATGGCGCCGAGACCCTTTCCGCAGCCAGCCGACAAGACACCCACTATGGCAGGCGTATTCCGCTGTTCTCTCTGTCCGAATTACAGAACATTCCGATCAGAGGTGAAGCAACCACCTTTCCTTCCGCCCGGGATGAAACCAGCCTGCCAGATGTCGCAGACCGTGAAGCATATGGCATCGAAATCCACGACACCTCGCTGGCGCCACTTTTTCGAGAGGGTACGATCCTGATCGTCTCTCCCAATGCTCCGCTACGCCGCAGCGACAGGGTCATTGTTCGCCTGGCAGCCCATGACGGGGCACCATCCGAAACTGTTTTTGGTCATTTTCACCGACGCTCGGCACGCTGGGTGGACATTTCTTCGCTGAATGGCGAAAAACCTGAGCGGAGTATTTCTTTAACTGCACTGGTGTGGATACACAGAATCGTGTGGGCCAGCCAATAGGAAATGGTTACAGAATGACACCCTTTCACAAGGGGTGTCTTGAACCAAAGGCAGGGGCATGGGTTTGCTGCTAGACGGGGTCTGGAAAACAGACTGGTATGATACCGCCTCCCATGATGGACGCTTCAAACGCGATGCATCATCCTTCAGAAACAGCATTGATCCGGCTGGTCCTTTTCCCCCTGAAACGGGGCGTTATCACCTCTATGTTTCTCTTGCCTGTCCCTGGGCACACCGTACACTGATCTACCGTGTGTTGAAGGGGTTGACGGAGGTTATTTCCGTTTCAGTTACAAACTGGCTGATGGAAGATCACGGTTGGACTTTCGAGCCGGGCGAAGGAACCATACCGGATACGCTTTACGGTGCAAACTATCTGCACCAGATCTACACACGCGCGAAACCGGATTACTCAGGCCGGGTCACGGTGCCGGTGTTATGGGACAAACAGCGCGAAACCATCGTGAACAACGAATCAGCGGAGATCATCAGATTTTTTGATGACGCCTTTGATTCGGTTGCAAAACACCATGTTCATTTCTACCCGCCTGAATACAGGGATGACATTGATGCGCTGAATGCGCGTATCTATGACACGGTCAATAATGGTGTGTACAAGGCCGGATTTGCTACGACCCAGCACGCCTATGAAGAAGCCGTATATCCCCTGTTCGCCACACTGGACTGGCTGGAAGACCGTCTATCCCGACAGAATTTTCTCTGCGGCAACCGCGTCACGGAAGCAGACTGGCGGCTGTTTACCACACTGATCCGTTTCGATTCCGTCTATGTGGGACATTTCAAGTGCAATATTCGTCGCCTGAGCGACTATCCGGAACTTCTGGATTATACGCGGGCGCTCTACCAAGTGCCGGGCATTGCCGATACGGTAAACTTCACCCACATCAAGCGGCATTATTACATGAGCCACCGAACCATTAACCCCGCCGGCATAGTACCGGTCGGGCCTGATCTGCAACTGACGGTCCCAGCCCGGCGCGATGTGGCGGGAGCCATCAGACCGTGACAGGGACCGGCATCGGGGCGGACCAGACTGACAAACTTGTCCTGAAAGACGCGCTTGAAAGCGCCATTCACGCAGCACCGGCGGACAAAACCCTTCTCCGCCGCTATTTCGATGTACTGGGCGAGATTTCAGCAACATATCAGGGGCCACTGACGGTCCATCTGCCGGGCATTGCCCACGCAATCCGTATCCGGTGCGGAACGGATGACAGCGCCATTTGTCGGGGGATTTTCCTTGATGGCTGGTACGACCATGCCCTGCCTGCCTCCCCGCGCCATATTCTGGATCTGGGTGCGCATGCAGGCTTCGCAGCGATCTATTTCGCGAACCGTTACCCGGATGCACATATTCTCTGTGTTGAGGCCGATACAGCCCATTATCGCGCCCTGCTGATGAACACATTGCCTTATCCCAGGATTGCGCATCTGCATGGCGCAGTTTCCGCAACGTCCGGCTGGGCCAGCCCCCTGGATATCGGCAAGGACCGTCAGTCCCGCGATGGGGGGCAACGTTTCACGGTTGAGGGGGAGACTCTCTCGGTCGGAGGCCAGCCAGCCGGTGGGAAGCTGCGCGCCTATGGCGTCATGCAGATCCTGAATCAGTTTGGATGGAAAAGCGCCGACACCATCAAATGCGCCCTGTCAGGAGATGAGGCCGCCCTGTTTTCCGCGTCCACATCCGAATGGCTTGATTCAGTGACCACCCTGCTGATTTCGCGCCACAAGGCCGACGCACCCCTGGATGTTCTGAATGCCATGGCAGATGCTGAACTCTTTGAACCCGTTCAGGGAGAGGGCGTCACAATGCTCCGACGGCTGGGGGCCGGACATTCTGACTCCCGCCCGGCTCCGCTCACGCTGATTGAGGTGGGAACCCTTCGACCCGTCCTATGGGATGGCACAGAACCCGCTCTGTCTCAGAGCTGCTTTCTGGATGATCAGGCTGTTCTGATCCAGGCCGGTCCCATTGGAACCACCCCGACCACCCTGACGATCAGACGCGATTTCAGCGGCCAAAGCCGCCTTGGCGGTGTCATCACATCGTCGGGTGATCCTGATAGTCTGGCCCAGTTGTCCATGATCATCAGGCGCGTCAGGGATCAGGCCGTTCTGCTGGAAAGCGAGTTGCGTCTGCCTGCCGGACAGCAAACCACATGGAAGGCCACCACCCCTCTGATGCAGGGTCTGCACGACATCCGGTTTTCACTGGAGACCGCAGCGGATTCGGCTCCGGGCCAGTCGGCCTGCCTCAGGCTGGGCCATCTGATAGCGGATATAACCTGACCTATGCCGGCCCGGTCCACACTGCCTCCTGCCCTGCCTCATGCAGAGCAGGCAGCATGGCCGGTTTACCCCGTGGAGCCAGAGATCAAGGCGCGTGTCACAAGCGCCATGCCCGATCTGGCCTCCTCGCTGGATCGGGAAGTCGAACGGATATGGCAGGCAGCCCTTCAGCGCACCGGCGGCAGACTGTTCAATGGGCAGGTGTTCAGCGCCGATGAACTGACGCCTGCCCTGCTGACCGGGCATATGACGGAATTTCGCCGTATCGTCGCCCAGATGGAGCGGCCTGATCTGTATGAGGCACTGCATGTCAGACCGCTGGCGGTATGCGGTTCCGTTCTGGCCCGTCCTGAAGCCAGCCCGGAAGAAGGCGGCATCATCATCGGACGACGGGCAGGCCATTCGGTCTATCAGGCCGGATACTGGCAGACGCCTCCCGCCGGGAGTGTTGATGCAGGGGCCTTGCTGCCTGATGGCAGCCTGGATCTGCGCGGGCAGTTGATGAAGGAGCTACAGGAGGAACTGGGAATCCTTCCTGAGGCCGTGACCGAGTGCGTTCCCCTGTTGATGATCGAGCATCCGGACAGCCATGTACTGGATATAGGCCACCGCATGGTGGTCAATCTGACTGCATCCCAGGTGCAGGAAACCCACCGGTTTCTGGCCAATGATGAATATGATCCGGTCCTGATCCTTAAACTGCCGGAACTGGAAGCGGCCCTGCGTGGTCTGGGCGGCGTTCTGTCGCCACCATCCCGTGCCATAATGCAGGTCAGCCACTGGCTTGGTGGAAAAATCTGAATTTTTTTGATCTGTTCAAAAAAATCGAGATTATATCTCGCTATATTAAGATCACTCTGGCAATGAAACAAAATTTTAGGGTCAAAATCCCAGATTTTTAGGTTTTTAGTCCTTTATTTTTTCTTTTCCCTGTTCCCTGACTTATCACACCTATCCAGTCCTCACTGCGATGGCATCTTGGGAAGCAAATAAAACATCATCCTCAAATAAGAAAAAGCAGTCGATAAATATTGATAAAAATATAGCCGCCACAAACCCGCCCTAATTCCTGCCATATTTCCAATGATGAGTCATTTGGACTGGACACGATGTCTCTGCGTCTGCTAGTCAGGCTTCATCACGATGAAGGGATAGATTATATCCCTACCCTCCGGTCAGGTTTTTATCCTGCCGAGCACCATTGTGCACGTCTGTGGCGTGCGCGTTCTTTGTGTTTGGCGTTTCGGTACGGTGTTCCGGGGCGTCCCGATCAGGAGCAGGCAATGCGCCACCTACGTAAACGAGGCTTCCATGCCTTGTTAAGTTCAGCTTTGGTCTTTGGGACTACCAGTCAGGCTTTCGCGACAACCCATGGGCCGGCCCATCACGTTTCAAAGCGGCATATTTCCCATCATGTCAGCGCGCATCATTCGGTTTATGCTGCCGAAACCGTGACTGCCGATGACCTTAACAGTGGTGAGCTGAGCAAGTTCAACGCAGCCAGCGGTTTTTCTGCTTCCGGCAGCATTCAGCCTTCCACGGCCCAGACCCATCATGCCATTTCTCTGCAAGGCACCATCGCCGGGAAGGATGTGCAACCCAAACCGATTGAGACCGGAGTTGCCTCCTGGTACGGCAAGAAGTTCCGGGGCCGCGTTTCCGCCGATGGGACCATTTTTGACGAACATGGTCTGACCGCCGCGCATCGCTGGCTGCCGCTTGGCTCCAAGGTCCGTGTCACCCTGGCCGATAGCGGTCGCTACGTCGATGTCACTATTACTGATCGCCCTGGCACACGCAAACGTGTCATCGACCTTTCCAGGGGTGCCGCCGCAGAACTGGGCATTATCAGCCAGGGCACGGCCAAAGTTACTTTAAGCCAGCTCTAAGCATCTGCGATTCCTGCATCCATGCGGCCTTCCAGCCTGTTCACCAGTATGTTCTGCCGCTTTCAGGTCACCAGACCTTCTCTCTCACTGTTTCTCCTCGTTCTGTCAGCCTGTGCAAGCACGGCTGGAGGGGGATATACCAAACGTCTGACCGGCCAGACCGTGCCGACAGGCCCCGGTCATGCAGGGGATCGCTGCACCGGCCCTTCCAGTGCAACGCTGGTCATTGATCGCTCATCCCGCCGCTTTACCTTTGCTCCGGCCGATGGCGCCCTGCGCCTGTCAGGTCTTGTCGGTGCAAACGGGACCATTCAGGCAAGCACCAATACCCAGCCGCCGGGCAAAACGCCCTATATCGTGACGCTGCATGGCGTGTTGGGAAAAGACAGCTTCAACGGCACCTATGAAACGCCGCTCTGTCTGTCTGCCGTCGCCCTGAAAACCAGTGACGGGCTTGGCATCATACTGGCTGCTCCGGACAATGCGCTGGGCCTCTGACGGGACATCTCCCTTGGAGCAGCTGCTCCACATTCAGCAGATGTCGTGACGAAAAGAGGGTTTTTCATGACCCGGCATGCAGCGGATGACAGGTCCGTGAACACCGTAAGCGCCCCCAAAACATCCTTTGCAGACCATCGGAACTGAGTGGCTGGTCATGCCGCACATGACAATGCCGGCATAAAGCACGCAGACGGCCACAACGGGCACATCCCATCCATACGTATAATCCACGCATCCGCACAAAACGGACAGGATGCTGATCGATTGCCAATTTCCCGAAATACCGCGCATCAGGCAGCCTTCATGCGTTAAGTCGTAAACAGATTATTGTTTGATAGCATAATCAGGCTATTTTCATTGAAGGATCGCCATGAGCCTCGCCCCACTGAATGCCTCACCGGGATTACAGATTTTCCCCGTGCTTGCGATCCTTGTTTCTGTCCTCGCCTGGTTCTGGCCGGAGCCTTTTGCCATAGCCCTGCCCTGGATCAGCCCGTTGCTCGCGCTGGTCATGCTGGCCATGGGGATTACGCTCACCCTTGATGATTTCCGCAGGCTTGCCACCCGCCCCGCCCCGGTTCTGGCAGGGCTTGGGCTGCATTATCTGATCATGCCGTTGGCCGCACTGGGGATTGCCCGGCTGCTGCACCTGCCACCTGATCTGACAGCAGGCATGATCCTGACCGGCAGTGTCGCCAGCGGAACCGCCTCTACGGTCATGGTCTATCTGTCAGGCGGAGAAGTCGCTCTCTCCGTCACGATCAGCGCCTGCTCAACCATTGTCGGGGTTGCCATGACGCCGCTGCTGACCTGGCTTTATACCTCCTCGACGATTCCGATTGATTATGGAGCGATGTTGCTCAGCATCGTGGAGATCGTGCTGTTGCCGGTCGGGCTCGGGCTGCTGCTGCGGCACACTGTGCCCACCATGATCACACGGGTGGAGCCGGGCCTGCCGATCCTGTGTATGGCAGCCGTGATCATCATTATCGGTGCAATCGTCTCCGCAGTGCCCGACAATACCCTGACCGAGGCCGCACCGATGATTCTGGCTGTCGCCATGCATAATACCACCGGGTTGCTCGGCGGCTATTTCGGAGGCCGCCTGCTCGGTTTCAATGAAGCCGTCTGCCGGACGCTGGCTCTGGAGGTCGGCATGCAGAATTCCGGCCTCGCAGCGACTCTGGCGCGGCTTTACATTTCCTCCAGCGCCGCCATTCCGGCTGTTTTTTTCTCAATCTGGCACAACCTGTCCGGTTCCCTGCTGGCTGGATACTGGTCCCGGCATCCTGCCTCACTCTCAACCCGGCAGAAGCATGCAGCGCAGCACACGTCGTTTTCTGAAAGATGAATGTCGGTTTTTACATTGCACGGTCGCATCAATCCGACAGACGATGCGTTCTGGAAGAAGGTCTGCACCATGGGAGACGTTCTCCCCTGAGCGTCATACAGCCCTCCATGACAGAAACGGCAGGGAAGGACATACACCGTGGCAAGCCATACAGCGACCGCAGGCGGGGAGCGGCATCATTTCGATGATCTGAAATCCGTTCTCGCCGCTGCCTCCCCCCGCCGCTCGGGCGATGAACTGGCCGGATTGGCTGCTGCAAGTGATGCGCAGCGTGTGGCGGCGCGGTTTGTTCTGGCTGATCTGCCGCTGCGCAGTTTTCTGAACGAAGCCGTCGTGCCGTATGAGAGTGATGAAATCACCCGCCTGATCATCGACACGCATGATGCAGCCGCCTTTGCTCCAATTGCGCATCTGACTGTAGGCGGATTTCGTGAATGGCTGCTTTCCCATGAAGCCGATGCCGCTGCCCTGGCCGCCGTCGCGCCCGGCATCACACCGGAAATGGCCGCCGCCGTCTGTAAACTGATGCGCAATCAGGATCTGATCGCCGTCGCACGTAAATGCCGCGTCATCGCCGGATTCCGCAATACATTGGGGCTGGAGGGGCGGCTGGCGACAAGACTGCAACCCAATCATCCCACCGACGATCTGCGCGGTATCGCCGCTGCCACATTGGACGGACTGCTCTATGGCACTGGCGATGCTGTGATCGGCATCAACCCTGCCAGCGACAATGTACCGAACTGCATCGCCCTGCTGGAAATGCTGGACGAACTGCGCCAACGCTACAGCATCCCCACACAAAGCTGCGTGCTGACGCACGTTACCAACGCACTGGAAATCATGAAACGCGGTGCGCCGGTCGATCTGGTGTTCCAGTCCATCGCCGGGACCGAAGCCGCCAATCGCGGCTTCGGAATAGACCTTGCCATCCTGCGGGAATCCCATGATGCCGCCCTGTCCCTGAAACGCGGCACGGTCGGTCAGAACGTGATGTATTTCGAAACCGGACAGGGGGCTGCGCTCTCTGCCGACGCGCATCACGGGCTGGATCAGCAGACGGTGGAAACCCGGGCCTATGCCGTGGCCCGCGCCTTCAACCCGTTGCTGGTCAACACCGTGGTCGGCTTTATCGGCCCCGAATATCTGTATGACGGCAAGCAGATCATTCGCGCCGGTCTGGAGGATCATTTCTGCGGCAAGCTGCTCGGTCTGCCGATGGGATGCGACGTTTGCTACACCAACCATGCCGAAGCTGATCAGGATGATATGGATACGCTGATGACCCTGCTGACCGTGGCGGGTGTCACCTTCCTGATCGCCGTGCCGGGCGCAGATGATGTGATGCTGAACTATCAGAGCCTCTCCTTTCATGACGCGCTGTATCTGCGCTCCGTGCTGGGCGTGAAAGCCGCACCGGAATTCGAGACATGGCTGGAACAGATGGATCTGAAAGACCGGAGCGGACGCATTCGCGCCCTGCCCCCGCAGGATGATCGCGTGCTGCGCCTGATCGCGGAGGCCACCTCCCATGGTTGAAAAATCGGCCGGGAACCCGCCTGACCACACGGCCTCGCCCATCATCGACCCATGGGCGAGGCTGCGGGCCGCCACCAGCGCCAGAATTGGACTGGGCCGGGCCGGGGACGCCATGCGCACACAGGATGTGCTGGATTTTCAGCTCGCCCACGCGCGCGCCAGAGATGCCGTGCATACGCCGCTGGATACCACAGCCCTTCAGGCGGCGCTGGCCCCGCGCGAAACTATTCTGGTGCAGGCCGATGTAGACAGCCGCAGCACCTATCTCCGTCGCCCCGATCTCGGGCGGCGCCTTTCACCCCACTGTACGGATATGTTGCAGAAAGGGGATTGGGATGTGGTGTTCGTCATTGCCGATGGTCTTTCCTCCACCGCCGTGCAGGTGCATGCGGCCCCGTTTCTGCATCAGGTGATCGGGCTTCTGCCTGGATGGCGCATCGCCCCCATTGTGATCGCCACGCAGGCACGGGTAGCGCTGGGTGATGATATCGGCGAACGGCTCGGCGCAAAGCTCTGCGCGCTGCTGGTCGGGGAGCGACCGGGCCTGACCGCGGCCGACAGTCTCGGGGTTTATCTGACCTATGATCCCAAGCGGGGACGGCGCGATTCCGAACGCAACTGCATCTCCAACATCCATGGCGGCGGCCTGTCTTATACGACCGCCGCGGACAAGCTCACCTGGTTGATGAGCGAGGCGCGAAGCCGCAAGCTGACCGGGGTAGCGCTGAAGGATGACCCCCTTCTGCCGGGAGCAGCCGTCCCCACCAGCCTGTGCGCCGATCCGCCCGGCTGACTGTTTGCCTGCCCGGATGATAGTGCCCTCGTCACTATGATCCGCAAGAACAGCGCAGAAAGCGCCCGTTTTTAAAACGTCATCACGCCGACGATTTCAAACAGCCGTTTCATGAAACGTTCCACCCAAGAAAGAATCATCCATGGCTTCTCCCTCCTCTTCGCCTCCCCCCTCCGCCCCCACCCTCAACAAAAGCCTGAATGTTTTCCACTTATGGGGCATTGCTGTCGGGCTGGTTATTTCCGGTGAGTATTTCGGCTGGAGCTATGGTTGGGCCGCCGCCGGAACGCTGGGCTTTCTGATCACCACGCTGGTGATCGCCACCATGTATACCGCCTTCATCTTCAGTTTTACTGAACTGACCACCGCCATTCCGCAGGCAGGCGGCCCGTTTGCTTACAGCTATCGCGCTTTCGGCCCCACGGGCGGGTTCATTGCCGGTTTTGCAACCCTGATTGAATTCCTGTTCGCCCCTCCGGCCATTTCACTGGCCATCGGCGCCTATCTGCATGTGCAGTTCCCGACCCTGGATCCGAAAATAGCCGCGCTTGGTGCCTATGCGGTCTTCATCGCGCTGAACGTGATCGGCGTCACCATTGCGGCAACATTCGAGCTGGTCATTACCCTCCTCGCCATTGGCGAGCTGCTGGTATTCATGGGTGTCGTCTCACCCGGTTTCTCATGGAGCAATTTCACCCATCATGGCTGGGCAGGAAGTGATTATTTTTCCAGCGCCACGCTCGGCGGCATCTTTGCGGCAACACCCTTCGCCATCTGGTTTTTTCTGGCCATTGAAGGCGTGGCCATGGCTGCCGAGGAAGCCAAAAACCCTCGCCGTACCATTCCCGTCGCCTATATTGCCGGGATCGTGACGCTGGTCCTGCTTGCTTTCGGCGTCATGCTGTTCGCAGGTGCCAGCGGCGACTGGAGCAAGCTCAGTAATCTGAATGACCCTCTGCCGGAAGCCATGCGTTTCGTGGTCGGGGATCACAGCGGCTGGCTGCATATGCTGGTCTGGCTGGGTCTGTTCGGCCTGATCGCATCGTTCCATGGAATCATCATGGGCTATGCACGACAGATTTTTGCACTGGCCCGCGCGGGGTTCCTGCCGCATTTTCTCGGTCGGGTGCATCCCCGCTTCCACACCCCTTATATCGCCACCATCGCCGGGGGTATCGTCGGCGTGGCTGCAATCTACAGCGATAATCTGATTGTGATTGCGGGTCAGTCCCTGACCACCACCATTGTAACCATGTCAGCTTTTGGCGCCCTGACCATGTATATCATGAGCATGGCCAGCCTGTTCCGCTTGCGTCGCACGGAACCGGATATGCCACGCAGCTATACGGCACCGTTTTATCCTGTCCTGCCCGCACTGGCTTTGGGGCTGGCAATTCTGGCGCTGGCTGTCATGATTTTCTATAATATCGAGATTTTCATGATCTTTGCCGCGATCATGCTGCTCGCAACCGGGCTGTTTTTCGTCCTTGCCCGCCCGACCGTAGCGGCAGCACTCCGCTGAGGCTATCCCGGTGACGATTCAGGCGGCGCATGATGCGCCGCCTGACAAAGTCTCATAAAAAAACCGGATCAAAAATATGAGGATCAGCCCTTGATCCACCATTTCACAGGCTGAGGCTCTTTTTCACGCTTGGCCCGCTTTACATATGTTCTTGGCTGCCGTGTCCGGACAGGCTCATCTTCCAAAGAAGATGCAGTCATCCGTTCAGCCGGAACAGGACGCGGCTTTAGTGCCTGATCGCGCATATCCTTCAAAGCAGCAACAGCTTCATCTCTCGCCTGTTCGGCGTGGTAGAGACGCGTTTTCTGATTTTCAATCGTCTGCTGAGCCTCTTTCAGCGCCCGCAACAGACGATCAATTTCAGACCGTGCCTGTTCCAGCAGATTGACCGCCGCCAGATTAGGCTCGTTACTGGCTGAACGCTCATCGGGAACAGGATCCCGGCGCACACGATTGATTGTCTGCACCGGCACTTCACCGTCACGTACAAATCGTGCGCGTCTGGCCTGCTGGTGGGTACCGGCCTTTACCTGCGGTGCCACAGGCCGCCATCCACGCAGTGCAGCGCCTTGGCCCGTCGCAGCAGAGCCACGATCTTGTCCGCGCTCATGACGTGTCTGGTGAATTTCTATCGACGTTGGCGCGAATGCCTCCGGCGTAGTCGCCCCAACCGCATCCCGTGCAGCATGCGATCGCGCCGCGTCACCTTCACCGATCCCCAACGCCCGACGAGCGCGCGCCTCAGCCTCATCCAATGCGGAAGCGGAAAAGCTTTCTTCTTCTGTCTCGTTGGATAAAACTGAACCAGACTGAACCATAAAACGCATGTTTAATTAGATCTCTATAAACTTATAGATTTACAAAACATTGAATAGCTATTGATAGTTAATAAAACTATGACGCTGTTTTTCGATTTCATAGCATATTTCAGCATCATTCCTTTGAATGGAATGCGCCATATTTTCACAGAATGCAACCTTATTATCCTTCAATACTTGTTTTATTTCATGAATTTTGTAGCGCAACAGAGTTCCTTCGAAACAAGCCCGCAAAAATTCAACCAAAAAAATTTGTGAAAAAAAATTCACACCATCCATTGCGGTCATATTCAACAGAAGATATAAGAAAATTATACAATTAACGAACTAAAATTGTAATTTAAGGATCGTTGCCTCCATGAAACGCACCATAAGTCTTTCCTTGACTGCTATGCTGGGACTGGGTGCAGTCAGCACATGCATACCCGCCAGAGCCCATGCAGAGGAAACAACCACTCTTCTTAATGTATCATACGATCCGACACGAGAGTTTTATAAGGACTTCAACCGCCTGTTCGAAAAGAAATGGCACGCGGAAGGCCATCCGGATATCAGCGTCAAGACATCGCATGGCGGTTCAGGGGCACAGGCGCGCTCGGTGCTGGATGGGGTGCAGGCGGATGTCGTGACGCTGGCCCTGTCGATCGACATCGATGCTCTGGCTACCCATGGCCTTCTGGCAAAAGACTGGGCAAACCGTTTTCCGCATTTCTCATCCCCCTATACCAGCACGATCATCCTGCTGGTAAGAAAAGGAAATCCCAAACAAATCCATGACTGGTCTGATCTGATCAAACCGGGCGTTCAGGTGATCACCGCCAATCCCAAGACCGGTGGTGGGGCGCGCTGGAATTATCTGGCCGCTTATGGATGGGCCCTGCATCAGCCGGGCGGCAATGAACAGAAGGCCAGAGAGTTTATCACGGCTTTGTACAAGCATGTGCCTGTGCTTGATTCCGGCGCCCGTGGCTCAACCAATACTTTTATTCAACGCCATGTCGGCGATGTACTGATCGCTTGGGAGAACGAAGCCCTGCTGGCACAGCGTGACCTGGGAAAGGGAGAGTTCGAGATCGTCTATCCTTCGGAATCCATTCTGGCGGAGCCACCGGTTGCCGTCGTTGATTCCGTGGTTGACAGGCATCATACGCGGGAAGCCGCCACAGCGTATCTGAACGCGCTTTACACGCCTGAGGCACAGGAGCTGATCGCAAAACATTATTTCCGCCCGTCTGATCCTGCCGTTCTGGCCCGCTACAGCGCTACATTCAAACCGCTCAAGCTGTTCGATATTCGCAGCCTGGGTGGCTGGGCCACTGTTCAAAAGATACATTTTGCCGAAGGAGGTGTGTTCGATAGTATCTATACACCCTCAAAACAGTAAGATTGCCCGATGAGTCACCCTGAAAGCCTGACCATACCGGACCCGGTCCGGCCCGGCCTGAGCCTCAGCCGCGCCATCTTCCGGTTTCCGGACCATCATGTCCTGCCCGGTTTCTGGCTGTCTTTCGGTGTGACCATGGGCTGGGTTTCTTCACTGGTGCTGTTACCTCTTCTGGCGCTGTTTGCAAAAGCATCCAGTGCCGGCGTGGAGCAGATGCTGCATGCCGTGCTGGCTCCACGCGCTCTGGCCGCGCTGGAGCTCAGCTTTGGCGTGGCAGCACTGGCCGCCCTCATCAACCTTCCGCTCGGCCTGCTGCTGGCATGGGTACTGGTGCGTATCCCTTTTCCCGGTCGCTCTCTGGCAGATGCGATTGTTGATCTGCCCTTTGCCCTGCCAACAGCCGTGGCCGGTATCACACTGGCCACGCTGTATGGCCCGTCCGGCTGGATCGGTGCGCCGCTGGCATCCCTCGGTATCCAGATTGCCTTCACCCGTCTCGGTATTGTGCTGGCGCTGATTTTCATCGGCCTGCCTTTCGTGGTGCGCAGCGTCGCTCCCGTGCTCGCTGATTTTCCCGCCGAGCAGGAGGAAGCGGCCACCACGCTCGGCGCATCACCGTGGCAGAGCTTCCGGCGGGTTATACTGCCCGCTCTGCTGCCTGCTTTGATCTCCGGCTTCGGGCTGGCTTTCGCACGCGGAATTGGCGAGTACGGATCCGTCATTTTCATTTCAAGCAATATCCCGATGGTCAGCGAAATCGCACCAACCCTGATCGTCTCCGAATTACAGGAATTCCACTACGCCTCGGCCTCCTGCATAGGATTGTTCATGCTGGCCGGTTCCGCCCTCAGCCTTGTGCTGGTTGCAACACTGCAACGGCGCTGGGCAGCCCCTACCTCCCGCAAGCGCCGCCTTATCGCCGGAGGTCAGACATGACCGGGAAAAAATATCTCCGCGGTGGCAATCTTCTCTGCCTGCTTGCAGGATTACTGATCGTGATCGGCTTCCTGCTGCTGCCGCTGATTGCGGTGTTTGCCGAAGCATTGCGCGCGGGGGTGTATGTTGCTCTCAGTTCCCTGAGCGATCCGGATGCGCTCTCGGCCATCAGACTGACCTTGCTGGTGACGGCCATTGCTGTGCCGGTCAATACGCTGTGCGGGATCGCCGCCGCCTGGGTGCTGAGCAAATTCTCCTTCCCCGGCCAGAAGCTGCTCTCCATCCTGATCGACCTGCCGCTCAGTATCTCCCCGGTCGTGGCGGGTCTGGTGTGGATCCTGCTGTTCGGCACCCGAGGCTGGTGGGGGGAGGCCCTTCAACAGCATGGGATCCACATTGCCTTCGCCACACCGGGTATCGTGCTGGCCACGCTGTTCGTCACCTTCCCCTATGTCGCCCGCACCATTCTGCCGCTGATGCAGTCACAGGGCACAGAACAGGAGGAAGCTGCCGTCATGCTGGGGGCCGGGTTCGGCACTATGCTGCGCCGTATCGTGGTGCCGGATATTGGCTGGGCGCTGCTGTCAGGCGTGCTGCTGTGCACCGCCCGGGCGATGGGGGAGTTCGGAGCGGTCTCTGTGATTTCCGGCCATATTCCAGGCGTCTCTGAAACCATGCCCGTGCATATCCAGACCCTGTATGATGGCTACCAAAGTACGGCCGCTTTCGCCATGGCAGCCGTGCTGGCCCTGTCCTCGATTGCTTTTCTGGCCTTGCGCCGTCTGATCTCGGTGGTCAACCGATGAACCTCATCCTCTTCCCCTTTCTGGCTGCCCAGTATGGAGACGCCGCGCCATGAGCATCGAACTGCGCCATATCAGCCTTGGTTTCGAGGGAGAGGCAGGGGTCCGGGACATATCCCTGCCCATTGAAAGCGGCGAATTCCTGGCTCTGGTGGGCCCCTCCGGCGCGGGCAAGACGACATTGCTGCGTCTGATCGCCGGGTTGTTGCAACCGCAGACCGGGCAGATCCTGATCAACGGGCGGGATGTGACGCATGCCCCCGCCAAGGAACGTAATATCGGCTTCGTCTTTCAGAACTACGCGTTGTTCCGCCATATGAGCGTCGCCGACAATATCGCCTTCGGCCTGACTGTTCTGCCACGCTCACGCCGCCCGTCGCGTGCCGCGATTGGCCGCCGGGTAGAGGAACTGCTTCATCTGGTGCAGGTGCCGGAACTGGCTGGTCGCATGCCGGATCAGCTCTCCGGCGGGCAAAAACAACGCATCGCTCTTGCGCGCGCCCTGGCGACCGAGCCGCAAACCCTGTTGCTGGATGAGCCTTTCGGCGCGCTGGACCCGCTGGTGCGCAAGGATATCCGCACATGGCTGCGGGGGCTGCATCGTCAACTCGGGCTGACCAGCATCTTTGTCACACATGATCAGGGGGAGGCCATGGAAATGGCCGATCGGGTCGCCGTCCTGCGGGCCGGACAGTTGCAGCAGGTCGGCAGTCCCCAGCAGCTGGAAGCGCATCCCGACACCGCCTTCGTGCACCGTTTTCTGGGCGAGACAGTGACTTTCATCGCGGAAAGCCGCGACAGCCATCTGTCACTGCCCGAGCTGCCCGATCACCAGCCTCTTGCAACCGCCCTTCCGGATGGCAAGGCTTTGCTCTCCGTACGTCCCTATCATATCCGCTTGACCGAGGGTCATCTGGCCCGCGTCGAGGATATTGCGCTGGCCGGACCATTCACACGGGTTGTGCTGTCCCTTCAAGGGCGCATGGTCGATGTGCTGCTGCCGCCAGGGGCAGAGGTTCCGGAACGGGGCAGCGTACACGGGCTGGATGTCAGCCTGGGCCATCATTTTCCTGACAACCACCCCGCAGACATGCCGCATATCAGGACCGGGGCAACCAATTTATTACATAATTTTGCTGAAGCCGCCTGAACCGTCCCCTGCCCTATGGCGCTCAATAAACGGAATGATAGTTTAATCATTCTTTTTTCGTCATTCAGGGCACCTTGTTCATGGTTGATCAGACTACACCGAATGCCATGACGGCAGAGAATGCCGGAGCCCCCTATATTCTCGTGGTCGAGGATGATCCCGGCATGCGTGTGCTGATCATGCGCGTGCTGCGTGAAAACGGTTTCCGGACCAGTGCCGTAAGGGATGGACGGGAGATGTGGCCCTCCATCGAACAGCTGATGCCGGATCTGATTCTGATGGATGTCATGCTGCCGGGTGGCAGCGGTTTCGACCTCTGCAAGGCACTGCGTCAGTCCAGTCAGGTACCGATCATCATGGTCAGTGCACGGGGCGAGGAAATGGACCGCGTGCTGGGACTGGAACTCGGCGCGGATGATTATATTGCCAAACCGTTCGGTAAACAGGAGCTTCTCGCCCGCGTTCGTGCCGTCCTGCGACGCGGTCCGGTGAACGAACCAACCGCAAAAGGCAAGAGCGAGACAATATGCTTCGCGGGCTGGCAGATCGACATGAAGCGCCGCGAACTGACCGATCCCAGCGGAGCCGTCGTCGATCTGTCCGGTGCGGAATATGATCTGCTGTTGAGTTTTCTGGAAAACGCCCAACGGGTGATCGGGCGCGACCGTCTGCTGGAACTGTCACGCACCCGGCTTGGCGATGTTTCCGACCGCAGTATTGACGTACTGGTCAGCCGCCTGCGCCGCAAGATCGGCAATCGCGTAGGGGAACGCCCGTTGATCCGCACCATTCGCGGGGTCGGCTATATGTTCGCCGCCGATGTTGAACGGGAATGAAGCGGTTTCATCTCTGGCCACGCGGACTGATCGGTCGCGTGACGCTGGTGCTGCTGCTGGCCACGCTGCTGGAATTTCTGGGCAGCACTATCGTCTATGAACAGACCGAGATCTATTATGCCGATGACCTTGCCGTTCAGCGTGTGGCCGAACGTCTGGCGCTGAGCTATCGCGTGCTGATGGCAGCCGAGGAGGAAGAACGGCCGGCCCTTGCGAAACGCCTGTCCTCTCCTGACCTTCAGATCGGGTGGTTTGACTCTGGAGCTGGCACATCTCCGACCAATCCGGTTCAGATCGGCAGTTTCAGCCTGCCTGGGAATGCCCTGTCCCTGCCACCGACATCTCCCCGGGATGCGGGGCTGCTGCGGATGCAGGGGCTGCTGATCAACAGTCAGGATCTGCTCGAAAATGTGGAGCTGCGTCTCAGCCGGGGCGGCCGCAGCCTGATCGGCACCAGACGTGATCTGATCGGCACCATGCGGCTGCCGGGCCATGTCGACAAGGATGGCCCCCGTGACAGCTTCATCGTGTTTTTCGCAACCGGCGTTCTGGGCAGATTGCCGGGATTTTATGGTGGTCTGCTCTCTGCGGCGATTCTGGCCTGCTGCGTACTGGCCGCTGCCGCCATGCTGGTACGGACGCTGGGTCTGCCACTGCGGACACTGGCTCAGGCAGCAGATGCGATCGGCCATGGCCCCCCGGTCCAGATCAAGCCCAGCGGCCCGCGTGAGGTGCGGCAGGTGGCACAGGCCTTCAATGCCATGCAGACCCGCATCTCCCATCTCATCAATGACCGTACTCAGGCTCTGGCGGCGGTCTCGCATGATTTGCGCACCCCCATCCAACGCCTGCGGCTGCGCGCCAGCTTTCTGGATGATAGGGAGGCTCAGGCCGCCATTGAGGACGATCTGGACGAGATGGAGGCCATGGTCTCCTCCGTGCTGGCTTTTCTGGCGGGGGATACGGATCCTGAAAAACGCCGCCCCGCCGATCTGGCCACCATGCTGGAAACGCTGGTGGATGATGCCAGTGATGCCGGACAGCTTGCCACCTATTCCGGGCCTGAACATTGTATCCATACGGTGCGCCCCGTCGCCATGAAGCGGGCCTTCGCCAATCTGATCGGCAATGCATTGAAATATGCCAGCCGGGCCGATGTGACCCTGTTCTCGACCGACCACAACGTACAGATCCTCATCGAGGATAACGGTCCCGGTATTCCGGAGGCGGAGCTGGAAAACGTGCTGGAGCCATTCCGCCGCATCGAGGCATCCCGCAACCGTGACACGGGCGGTATGGGGCTGGGCCTTGCCATCGTAAGGCAGGTCGTGGAGCGGGAAGGCGGCAGCATCACCCTGTCCAACCGCACAGGCGGCGGGTTACGGGCCAAAATCGTGCTGCCGCTGCATCCCCCGCAGACCAAAGATCAACAAACCGGCTGAAGCGTTTTTTCAGGCAGCCATATTTTGTCCCAGCCATATTTTGTCACGGCGTTTTTGCAACTGCGAAAAATCCATGCGCCATAACATTGGGGCGGCCGGGTGGTCGCTTCCTCCTGCGGAGGATCGTTCAGGACAGTACAGGAGACCGTCCCATGGATACATTCATCAGCGGTATGGCCCGATTCCGGGGCGAGGTCTTTCCCCAGAACCGGGCCCTGTATGAGAAGCTTGCGCGTGAAGGCCAACAGCCGAAAGCGCTGATGATTTCCTGCGCGGACAGCCGCGTCATTCCTGAAATGATCGCCCAATGTGGTCCGGGCGAGCTGTTTGTTTCCCGCAATGTCGGCAACATCGTGCCGCCTTATGTGGATGAATCCTCTCTGAGCGGCGAAGTCGGCTCCGCGATCGAATATGCCGTGGCCGTGCTGGGCGTCAGTGACATTGTCGTATGCGGCCATTCCGATTGCGGTGCGATGAAGGCCATCATGAACCCGTCCGCGCTGGAACCGCTGCCGCATGTCAAATCCTGGCTGCGTCATGGCTGCGGGGATCACCAGCGCCTGTGCGAGGGCCTGCCCTCCACCGAAACCGGCGGCGATCCGGTTCGAACCCTGGCCATGCGCAATGTTGCCTTGCAACTGAACAATCTGCGCAGCTACCCCGTCGTGCGGGAAGCTGTCGCGCATGGTCGGCTGAGGCTCCATGGCTGGGTGTTCAACATCGAATCCGGCGGCGTCTATGCGCTGGATGGCGAGACCGGGCGCTATCACGAAGTCATGGATCACCGCCTGCCGGTTGCCATTCATGCGGCCAATGAGGATGCAGCGTCGATTATTCCAATGGCCGCTGAATAAAGACCGTTTTCCTTCCCTTCCTGCCCCCGACAGGTTGAAACAGTGCCGTTGCCCCCGACCGCGAGAAAAGAATCCTCTTTTCTCGCGGTTTTTTTTATGCAGCCCGGCGAGCTTCGTACAATCTGTCATCTATCATCGCTATTTTTTTGAAAAACCGCACAGATTATACCCGGACAGCCTTCCCCCTTACGGAATCAGACGATAAAGCATGCCACGGTGCGGCCGAATGGCAGTGTCACCGCACAGATCGGCACAAGCGCCACAATGCGGCGGAGGATTTTGATGACTCTTCGTTATACCGGACCTGCAATCGCATGTATGGCGCTTGCCCTGTCGGCCTGTCAGAAGCCGCCGGAAGCCCCATCCAAACCAGCCTATATTTATGAAGCTGATACAGTCGGCGCAGCCCCGTCCTGCTCCGCACAGGAAGTCACCCTGACCCCGGGCAAGGAAAGCGCCATCACCATGACCGTCCAGAATGACGGCGGCTGGTGCGCGGCCAAAGTCACGCAGCCCGATCGCTCCCCCTATACGGCCGGGCTGCTGATCGCCCGTCCGGCTCACGGCAAGGTGGTTGTGCACAGTGTCGGCTATGACACCCGCACCGATTACACCCCCGATCCGGGCTATCAGGGCGCTGACAGCTATGCGGTCCAGCTGCTGCCGGGTGATGCCATCCTGCGCGTGAACGTGACCGTGACCCCGGGCAAGACCAATATCACCCCCGCCGTCACCGCTCCGAAGCCTTCCAAGGCAACGGCCACGCATAAGCGCAGCAGCAGCAAGAGCAAGAAACACTGAACGACCCTGTTGTGCACATGCCTTTCCTCCATCAGGGAAGGCATGTGTGATCCGTAAAGACGCACCCCGAAAGAAAAAACCGCCGGACAACAGCCCGGCGGTTTTTTTTAATGCCGTCGCTCAGGGAGGAGGGGAACGGGAAAACGTTCCGCGCGCCCCGCTCGAATCAGCTCAGTGCTTCCTGCTGCGGCGGGAAGAAGAAGGGGCGGACACGGCAGGTCCATCCTGCAATACACGACAGGCAGGTGCAGTCGCGGGATAAGTATCCTTACCGGCTGCATAGCTGGCCAGCATGCTGTCTTTCGGCAGCGCCATCACTTCCGTAAACAGCGGCGTGCCAAGCACGCAGAAATCGCTGCCTTCCTTGAGGGAGTTTGTGGACTGCCCATTGGCAAGGCCGGTGATGAAAATATCGTGGACCTTCTGAGCAGACTTCCCGGCAGCCTTCTTAAACCAGGCGCTGACATCCTCATGCGCCGCAGCCAGAGCGGGGCGGTAACGGGTCACGAAGCTGTTATACGCATCTTCGGTATGGCAGGCCTTGGCGATCACCTGCAATTCGCTCTGGAGGGCGACTGTATCAAAGGCCGCCTGCTCTGCCTGGCTGGAGCATCCCGAAGCGGCCATAGCCGGGGCTGCCCCCCCCATCGCTGCGGCGGCAAGGCTTGCGGAAAAGCAAAATCCGTAAAGGACGGCGCGCATGGATATCATCCCTTGCATCTGTTTACACCGGCTCAGGAGCCAGCGTGCGGATACTCCCGAGCCTCCCCCCTGCACGATCCTTACGACCGGCGGGACGAGTAATCGTGGCAAGTCTTCATCTCTGACCAAAAATGCCTTGGGGATCAGAGTTTAGGAAGGTTTTGATAAAGCGAAACCCGAAAGAATCAAGTCCGCAGCCTGGGGACAATACCACCGTCATGAAAATATTTCCTGCCTCTGGCAGGCAGAGTGTGCGGGAGGGCTGGCGATTTTCAGTCCCGCTGGCTACAGCGACAGTGGCGCAGGCGGATCGAAGGAGCAAGCGGCAGACAATGTCGGAAGACCGGTGGCAAATACCGCAAAACATGCAGCCTCATCCTTCGGATTACAGCTTCGATCTGGAGGCTGTCCTGCAAGGAATTGTCTTCCTGCGTTGTATTGGCCCGGATGGGTTTGATCCCGATGGCGCTGACGATCAGGGCGCGCAGCGGACCGGGAGCGGTGTCGTGATCGAGGTCGGTTCCAGCCAGACAAAAATGGTCATCACCATGACCTATCTGGTGAACGACGCCGATGCGATCTGGATCACGACACAGGCCGGTCAGGTCACGCCGGGCCATATCATCGCGCTGGATCATGAAAGCGGCTTTGCACTGATCCGCCCCGCTGACGCATTGGCCTGCCCCACCATACAGATCGGCGATCCCTCCAACGTCGCCAGCGAAAGCAGCGCTATTCTGGCGGCCTCCGGCGGCATCACCCATGCGGTGGAAACGCGGATCATTGCCCGTCAGGAATTTGCCGGATACTGGGAATACCATATCCCCGATGCGCTGCTGGTCACTCCACCGCATCCCGTCTGGGGTGGCTGCGCCCTGATCGGCATGGACGGTCGCCTGCTGGGAATTGCCGCCGTCGTGTTGCAGCAGGGCGATGTCGGCGCGGGACAGCTCGACATCAACCTGATCATTCCGGTCTCTCACCTGCAAGCCATTCTGCCAGAGCTGCTGACCCATGGCAGACGGCTGGCCAGTCGGCCATGGCTGGGCCTGCTGGCGGCTGAACAGGAAGCGGGAATCCTCATCAGCGATGTTGTTCCACACGGTCCGGCCGAAGCCGCCGGTCTGCGACAAGGCGACCAGATCACCGCTATCAATGGCAAGGAGCCGGGTGATCTGGCAACGCTGTGGCGGTTGTTATGGCAAAGCGGGGCGCCACCCGTGGAGGTTGCTATCACCATCCGGCGGGATGGCCAGACCATGCATACGCAGGTTCATGCCATTGACCGCTATCTGTATGACAAAACCCCCCGGATACATTGACCTCCCTGCCTTACTCCGTCAGGCAGGAACGCTGCCCTTGGCCCGTTCGACCGCATATTTGATCAGCGCCGCCGCGGAATTATAGCCCAGCTTGCTGCGGATCTGCAGCGCCGCATGCGCCGCCGTGCGGTAGCTGACGCCAAGGATCACGGCAATCTCGTTCAGGCTGCGTCCCTGACCGAGCAGATCGAACACCTCCCGCTCCCGTCGGGATAACGGGCGCAGGGGGTCATCCGGCTCCCGCAGCGTGTGGAGAGCGATTTTCTCGGCAACCCGTGGACCGAGATGCATCCCACCCGCGAGCACCTTGTCCAATGCCTCCAGCATGCTGAACGGATCATCATTCTTGGTCAGATAGGCGGAGGCACCACCCTCCAGCGCGCGGGAGACAAAAGCGGGATCCTCATACATGCTGAACACAATGACCTTCAGGGAAGGCACGTCCGCCTTCATGGCGGCCAGAACCTCCAGCCCCGGCATGTCAGGCAGATTGAGGTCGAGCACAACGACCGCAGGGCTGTGCTCCCGGTTCAGACGCACGCCTTCAGCACCCGTGCTGGCCTCGATCACCTCAACCCGCTCCTCAGCATGATCCTGAGCAGAACCGGCAACCACTTTGCGCGCAGGGGTATAATCCGTCAGCAAACGTCGGCATCCGGCACGAACAATCGGATGATCCT
This sequence comes from Granulibacter bethesdensis, assembly GCF_001889545.1. Taxonomy (NCBI): domain Bacteria; kingdom Pseudomonadati; phylum Pseudomonadota; class Alphaproteobacteria; order Acetobacterales; family Acetobacteraceae; genus Granulibacter; species Granulibacter bethesdensis. The sequence goes on from NZ_CP018194.1 coordinate 2,166,040, forward strand.
CGATCAGCAGCACCTTCATCCTGTATTCCTTCCCCGCGTTCATACGGCATCCTTCAGACCGTCAGCACCGTCACCGGCAGACCGAACTGCACCACCGGACGGCACCCTCAGCGGGATACCTTCTTACAGGCCTTGGCTTATAGGCCGTGGCTTATAGGCCGTGGATATTAGCCGATTGGCTGCGGGAAGCGACTCCCCCGCTCTTTGCCTGCCATGGAATTCTGGCAAAAATCACTGCACCGCCATGCAGCCAGGCATCGTGACCATCATCCGGCTCATCCTCCCCCCATCCCTCAGCGGATAACCCGGCCTTCTGCGAGGCCATCATCATTTCCGCCAGCTTGTCCGCGGCACCGGGCTGGCCGTTATCGCCGATATAAAGCTTGCCTCCCGCGGCACGGACACGCTCCGTCATGCCCAGCAGACCGTACCCATAGGAAGGGCTCCCCGAAAATCCGGCGCCATCATCGCGCACATAGACGCCCAGCCATGGAGGCTCCGTCTTGCCATCCTGCAGGGCTCCGACTGGTTCCCGCCGGGGAGGCAGCCAGAAAAAACCAACCTCCACATGTCTGGCGCCGGCATGACGGGCAATGTTGGTCAGACATTCCTGCACCAGACGAAACAGGGTCAGAGCCAGATCCGTCTGTGTCTGCTCCAGCCCGGCACAGAGCATGATATCCCACTGCGTTTGGGGAACGCGCCGCCGCCAGTCCTCCACCAGACGCTCCAGCGCGTCAGGCAGGCCCATTTCCTCCAGCACCATCGGGCGCAGACGCTCCAGCATGGCCGCGTTTATGTTCTGGATGGCATCGACCAGAGACCCGACCGACACGACCCGCGACTCGATCTTCTCCACCTCGCGGATCGATAAACCATCCTGCCCATCACTCTGATACCGATCCCGGCACCACCGGGTCAGGGAGGCCAGTTCGGCCCTGATTGCGAAAAAAGCCGGGCCGAACTCGTCATGCAGCTCATGCGCGACATCACGCCGCTCCGCTTCCTGCATGGAGATCAAACGGTCGATCAGATGATGGTTATCCTGCGTGATGCGTTGCAGCCGGGCGGCCAGACTGTCAAAGCGAACTGCAATCGGCTGCAACTCCTCCACCGTCACCGGGCCGAGACGGGTGGCATATTCCCCCGCCTCCAAAGCCTCGAACCCTTCCGCCAGGCGCTGGAGCGGACGCAGCGACAGGGACGTGGCCAACATGATCAGCAGCACGATGGCAACCGAGATCGCGGCAAGCTCCACCGCGATCAGGCACAGCTCTCCCCAGACTTCCTTCATTTCGTCGAACGGATTGGCGATCAGGATAATCTGGCCAATGATCGCACCGTGATAGAGCACCGGAAACGACCGGGCGACGATCGGCTGGGGCAGCAGATCGACAAACCAGTGCGGCACACGCGGACGCTGCCCGACCAGCAGAGGCGGCATCCCCATCGCCATCATCTCAGGCGCAGGCAGCAGTAACAGGTCCAGATGCCGGACACGCGGCAACTGTTGCGCCACCATCGTCAGCGCATCCTGCTGCGTCGGCATGGCGCGGGCTGTTACCAGCACGGCCTCCACCAGCACACGCCCCAGGCGGAAACCTGACTCCATTTCATTCCGGATGCGGTGATTGGCCCGGTGAAGGCTCAGCGCCAGAGAAACAATCAGACCAACCAGCAGGATAAGGGCCGGCAGCAAGACCAGACGCCCTTGTAAAGAGCGTGTTAAACAAGGCCAGAATGGTATTCTGAAGACTATTTTCTGCATTTTATGCATATTCTATATCATATAAAGCAAATACATATTCATTTTATGTGCCACAATGTACAACAAAGTACTTCCAAAATTCAAAATACCATGGACATTACCAAAAAATAATTTGTAGGACGCAACGAGTTACTCGGGGGGTTTATAATGAGAAAAAGAATTATACTTGCCGCCGTTGCGCCTTTTCTTCCCGTCGTCGCCCAGGCACAGGGAACGATGAAGAATGCAGCGAGCCAAGGCAATCAGCCAGCGGCTTCGTCTCCCGCTGAAAACAGCACACCCAATTTCACGCTGCCTTCCCTGCAGGTGGTGGGAACGACCCCACTTCAGGGGTCGGGACTGAACCGGGAAGAAGTACCCGCAGCCACTCAGGTTTATACCGGGCTTGATACCCAGAAAACCGGCCCGGCAGACCTGCTGCGTTCGCTGGAACAACAGGGCACCGGTATTTCCTTCAATCAGGCGGTGGGCAATTCCCTTCAGCCCAATCTGATCTATCGCGGCTTTTCCGCTTCTCCACTGGCCGGTGATCCCCAGGGCCTTGCGGTCTATGTCAACGGCACACGCTTCAACCAGTCCTTTGGCGATACGGTGAACTGGGATCTGATCCCCAGCATCGCCATTGATGAAACACAGCTGGTCGGCGCCAATCCGGCTTTCGGTCTGAATGCGCTGGGCGGTGCCCTGTCCGTGCGGATGAAGGACGGCTTTAACTATCAGGGCGGTCAGGTCGAGGTATCGGGGGGGTCGTTCGGCAACATCACCCTGTCCGGACAATATGGTGTGAAGTCCAAAGACGGCACGATGTCCGCCTATATTGCCGCCAGCGGGATGAACGAGGATGGCTGGCGCCAGCATTCCCCATCTCAGGCGCGCCAGGTTTACGGCGATATCGGATGGCGCAGCGACCGTGCCGAAGCGCATGTCAACGTGACCTATGCCAACAATATTCTGGTCGGCAACGGCACAACCCCGGTTGAACTGCTGGCAGCGGACCGGAGTGCGGTGTTCACCTATCCCGATCAGACCCGCAACAAATATGTCCGCGTTGTCGGCAGCACCACGGTGACAGTGACCGATGAGTGGTCAGTGCAGGGCAATGTCTATTACAGCAACCTGTCCCAGCGCACCTTCAACGGCGACGCAGCCGAGGTTGAGCCGTGCGATGACGATCCCACTCTGGTCTGTTCAGAGGATGGCCCCCCGCTGCAATCCCGTCGCGGCGGATATGTTCCCAATTTCGTGCAGAACAGCCCGTATAACCAGCACGGCTTCGATTATGACGAGGGCGGTCCCTACGCCTATCTGAACCGCACCGCGACCGATACCAACGGGTTCGGAGCCTCGGCACAGGGTGTGAATACCGCCACGGTGTTCGGCCACAAGAACCATTTCGTAGCCGGTGTCAGCTATGATGGCGGGCGCAGCACTTTCACCGCCAACACTTTGATCGGCCCGCTGACCCTTGATCGCGGCTTTGGCGGCCCCAGCATTGAGGTTGATGACTCCACCGCCAATGTGCTGCCGGTGCGGGTGAATACCAGCAACGACTATTACGGTGTTTTCTTCACGGATACGTTCGACATCACCGAAAAACTGGCCGCCACCGTCTCGGGGCGTTTCAACTCCGCCCAGATCGCGCTGAACGACCAGATCGGCACCAGCCTGAACGGCCAGCATTCCTATAACCGCTTCAATCCCGCAGCCGGCCTGACCTGGAAGATCACGCGCTCCGTCTCCGCCTATGCCGGCTATGCCGAATCGAACCGCGCGCCAACCCCGGCGGAGCTTTCCTGCGCCGATCCGACCGCCCCGTGCAGCCTGACCAATTTCTTCGTCGGTGATCCGCCCCTGAAGCAGGTCGTGGCCCATACCTGGGAAGCCGGGTTCCGTGGCCATCACAAGGTCGAGACCGCCACCGTCAACTGGCATACCGGCTATTTCCATACCGGCAGTGATGACGATCTGGCCTTCGTATCCAGCGAGACCTCCGGGCGAGCCTATTTCCGGAATGTTGGCCCCACCACACGTCAGGGTGTGGAAGCCTCCGTCAATCTGATTGCCGGCGCATGGTCGGTCTTCGCCAACTATTCTTTCACCGATGCCCGCTATGGCAGCAATTTCACGCTCAATTCCGAGGATAATCCTTACGCTGATGACGGGCTCGTCAATGTGCGCAAGGGCAACTACATCACCGGGATTCCCGCCCACGTGTTCAAGGTCGGCGTACAGTGGTCGGTAACGCCCAAATGGGTTGTGGGTCTGATCGGGCGTGCCGCGAGCGGCCAGTATCTGATCGGCGATGAAGGCAACCAGAACCAGCGGACCGGCAATTACTTCGTGATGGATTTCAACACCGCCTACCAGATCACGAAAAATGTGCAGCTGTTCGGCCTGGTGCGGAACCTGACCAACCAGAACTATGCCACTTTCGGCACATTCTCCCCGGTTGGTGAAGTCCCGATGCTTCAGGCTCCCAATGCCACCAATACCAGAAGCCTCAGCCCGGGCGCTCCCATCGCCGGATATGGCGGTGTGCGCGTTTCCTTCTGAAACGGCTTGATCCTGTATCATTATGAAGGGCGGTCTCCGGACCGCCCTTTTTTTGATCTCTGCCTTACCGACTCAGGGTGTGCAGTCCTTCAAATCGGCATCGCCGATTGAAAAAGCATAGGGACCGTCTTCCTTCGCCTCGACATCATGAACCACACAACTACGCCCGCGCTTCAGTTTCAGCTTCACGTCATAGCGGCCCGGCTGAATACCGAGGATTTTCAGGCGCTCATCCGCCTCAACCTCTCCATCCTTATCGTTCTTGCACTGATCACTGCCCCATGCCGTCGTGCCGACAGGGGCCATCTGAAGTTTCACGATGGTGTCAGAGGTCGTATTCCAGAACCTCATCGCCTTACCCGCAGCGATTGCGCTGCCACCAGCAGCCATGGTCAGGCCGATGCCGATCAGGCCGCCGAACCACAGCATGCGATATTTCCGACCCGAAGGCTTCGAGGTGGCAAGGGCGGTTGCCAGAAGTGAGTCACCTGTTTCAACAGAGATAATCATGGACTTTTGTTCCTTCCTGAAACCCGTCATACTGCGATCTGGAGCCGGTTGACGAAGGTGCCATGCCGGTGCCGCAAAATTGCCTCAAGAATGCCTCGACGAACGGCTATCGGAAAGAGCGTCAACAAGATAATGTCCCGGCGCGGCTCATTGGGGGCCGTGCCTTTCCGAACCACCTTGCAACGGGACGAAACGATGCAAAGCAAACTGGTTCCTGCTCTCGCTTTCTCCGCTTTTGCGCTGCTGGCCGCCGGCCAGGCGCGCGCGGATGGCGATGCCGAAGCAGGTAAGACCCTCTTCAAAAAGTGCGGCTTCTGCCACTCCACCGAAGCCGGCAAGAACAAGGTCGGCCCCTCCCTGGCCGGCATCGTCGGTCGCAAGGCAGGTGTTGAGCCTGGCTTCAACTACTCCGACGCCCTGAAAAGCTCCGGCCTGACCTGGGACGAAGCCACTCTGAACAAGTGGGTTGAAAATCCGAAGGGCCTGGTTTCCGGCACGAAGATGATCTTCCCCGGCATCAAGGACGAAAAGGATCGCCAGAACCTGATCGCCTATCTGAAGACCCTCAAGTAATCAGGTCTTCCGGGGATTGGAGGTCTGCCGCAAGGCGGGCCTCCTCCTCTGCCGTCAGGCTGCGGGCTGACGGGTTTGCACCGGGCAGATTAACCTGCCTGATCATGCTGGCAGGCTTTCCACCAAGCATCATGACCCGATTCGCAAGCCTTGCCGCGTCCAGCGCCTCATGCGTCACCATCACCGTCGCCATGGCGCCAGAACGCCAGAAACGCCGCAATAAACCCATGCTGCTGCCGATGCTGTCCTTGTCCAGCGAGGCAAACGGCTCATCCAGCAGCAGAATATCCGGTCTGGACGCCAGCGCCCTGACCAGAGCAGCGCGCCGTGCCATCCCCAACGACACACGGCCCGGAAGGCTGTCAGCCACTTCCTTCAGTCCGAGTTCTGTGAACAGACGCTCTATCAACGCCTCATCCGGGGCAGGCATCATCAGCGCGACGTTCTGACGCAGCGTTTTCCACGGGAGCAATAAAGGTTCCTGAAACACTGTGCCGATTCGCGGGAAAGCCCGGTTGCGGCGCTGTCTGATGCTGTAACCTGCCCACCTGACCTGGCCGGAATACGCATCATCCAGTCCGGCCAGAATACGCAACAGACTGGTTTTGCCACAGCCTGAGCGCCCCATGACTGCCAGCACATCCCCCCGGTGCAGATCAAACGCAATGTCCCTTAAAACAGGTGTTGCGCCATGATTTTTGGCCTCGATCCGCACATGCAGCAGGGCGGCAGCAGCGTGTGCCTGCTCTATCGCCATGCAGATACCCGCCGTTCCAGCAATTGCAGCACGCCCCATTCCAGCGCCTGTACCACCAGAATAAAGGCCAGCGTGTAGACCAGAATCCCGGTCACATCGAAAAGCTGGAAATACACCTGAAGCTGAAACCCCACCCCATCGCTACGCCCCAGCAGCTCCACCACCAGCACGATTTTCCAGATGATCGATAGCCCGGAGCGGGCAGCCGCAAAAATATAGGGTGCCAATTGCGGCAGGATTGCGTGGCGCAGAATGGCAAGACGGCTCATGCGGAAGCTGCGCGCCATGTCCAGCAGCGCCGGGTTCAGCGCCCGCGCGCCTTCTCTCACCGTCACAGCAGTGTTGGGCAACTTGTTCAGCGCCACAGCCATCACCGCGGCCCACTCCGTCAGCCCGAACCAGATATAGATCAGCACGATCAACACAACGGCAGGCAGGTTGAGCATGGCGGTGAGCAGACTGTCCATGATCGCATTGAGACGGGGCATCCTGCCCAAGGCCACGCCAATCGCCGTCCCGACCACCAGTGCGAGCACGAAAGACTCGGCAACACGGCGCAGCGTAATCGCCAATGTTGGCAGCAAGGCCCCATGCACTGCCTGCTGCACCATGGCGGCGATGACGGTGCTGGCGGATGGCAGCAAGGGATCGTGGGCCCAGACTGCCGCGCCCTCCCAAATCGCCAGCAGCAACACCATCGACGCGACCCGCCAGCCGAAACCGATCTGACCAGTGCGGGGGGCCTCTCTGCGGGCAGAAAATGCGGTCAGAGCGCTACCTCCGCCGGAAACAGTCCGACCGGTATCCGCGTCGGCAGGCCGGAGGTCTCTGCACCGGGCAGGGCATGCAGGATCGTCAGCAAGCTCTGGGCCGCATCGATCTGCGCCTGGCCCCAGTGATGCGGAATGCCAGCCCGGTATGCATCACGCAGTAGGATCAACTCATGATCGTCTCCCGCACCGGTCAGAGGGCGGATAGCCTGCCACTCCGTATCCGATGTCGCGAGAATGGCCTGTGCCTGCGCAGCGGCCTTCAGAAATCTCCGTCCTGGCTGAGCCGGGCCTTCCGCCCAGGCGGAACGGAACACATAACCCACAAGAGGCGTATCCACCGGCAGCCCCAGCCCCGCCAGAGCATCGCCAATACGCAGCAGAACGCGCCCACCATGAGCCTCCCCCCGTGCCACGAAAGGCCAATAGGTCAAGGCGGCGTCCAGTCTTCCCCGGGTCAACTGCTCGTTCAACAGCGGCGGGGCTGCAAAAAACGGAGTAAGGCTCTGCGGGTCATAGCCCAGCTTGCGGGCGGCAAAAGCCCTGAAAATCAGCCAGCTTTTATCGATCGGGCCCCCGGCCACCCCTAATCTGGCCTGCTTCAGATCATCAATCCCATGCAGCTTGCTGTCCGCCCGGACCAGAATGCCCCCGGATTCGCTGGAAAAAGGGGAAAACAGCCAGTCTCCGCCCTGTTCTCGCTGTCGGGCCGCCCAGAGCCAATCCTGCACGGCAAGATCGGCCGAGCCAGCCTGTAACGCCACCTGTGTAGCCTGTGATCCGGCGAGTGACAGCTCCACCAATCGAAAGCCAGCATCATGGTCCAGGCCATGACGGCGGATGACATCCAGCAGCCAGGAAAGACTGCCGAAACGCAGGCTGGCGACCCTGATCTCCGGCATGGAAGGGTCCTCCGCCCGCGCGGCTACCGCACGAGTGGCAAGGCACAGCCCAAGGCCGCCCGTCAGCACGCGACGGCGGGACCAGAACGAGGGATTCTGTCTCCTGCCCGTTTCCAATAAGCTCACGGCGTTTTCCTCAAGCCTTGTGATCAAGGCGTTTTGAGTTCTATCCCGCCTATATCGGCATAAATTGTCAATATTTCATGGATATTTTCACCCTAAACGCATTTTTATCCCTGTTATCCATCGCCACATCAGCAGGCACATGAGATAAAGGCAGAAGCGTCTGCCAATGTTTCAGGCCCTTTATCCGGAGAGGCCGTGTGGCGGGGGATGCGGAGGAAACATATGAGCTGGATCAAGCACGCGAGAAACGCGGCACCGGCACTGACTGTACTTGCCTGTCTGGCGGGTCTGCCGGCCGGGGAAATGCTGACGCCTCATGCAGCGATGGCACAGGACGCTGCAGCAACGCCAGCACAGACGATCCGTATCGTCTATCTGGAGCTGCATGAAACGCGCCGGTGGCCTTCGACATGGCTTGATCAGCCTCCCGCCGATGAAGGCGTGGAAGGCGCACGTCTGGCCCTGCGCGACAATGCGACCACGGGCCGCTTCCTGAACCAGAACTATGTGCTGGACGAGCAGATTCATCCAACGCCCGAGGCCGTGATACAGGCCTTCAAGGACAGGCTGAAAGCAGGCGACCGGAATTTCGTGCTCAGTGTGCCGCCTGACCTGCTGCTGCGTCTGGCAGATCTGCCGGAAGCGAAAGACGCTCTGCTGATCGATGCGAAATTGCCGGATGACCGGCTGCGTGGCGCGGATTGCCGCCACAACGTACTGCACACCATGCCCAGCCGCGCCATGCTGGCGGATGCGCTGATGCAATATCTGACCGTCAAAAACTGGCACCACGTCATGCTGGTAAGCGGCAAAACACCAGATGATGCCTTATATGCCGAGGCCATTCGCCGATCGGCCAAAAAATTCCAGATCCGCATCGTCGCCGATCGCCCATGGACCTTCAACCCGGCGACGCAGCAGGCTGATACGGGACATTTCCAGATCAACACCGAGGTTTCCCGTCTGACACAGGATGTCGATTACGACGTGCTGATCGTTGCCGATGAGGCAGGCAATTTCGGCGACAGCCTGTCCTACCGCACCAACACGCCTCGCCCGGTGGCCGGAACGCAGGGGATGGTGCCGGAAGCATGGGCCAGACCATTCGACGAATATGCCAGCACACAGTTTCAAAGCCGTTTTCTGAAACTGGCCCATCGCTGGATGACCAGTCTGGATTACGGTGCATGGATGGCGGTACGCAGCTTTGGTGAGGCCGCCACCCGCACCGGACAGTCCGATCCGGCCAAACTGGCAGCCTATATACGCGGCGATTCCTTTGCTCTGGCCGCCTATAAAGGGCCACCGCTCAATTTCAGGCCCTGGGACGGACAGTTACGGCAGCCCGTGCTGCTGGCGGATGATCGTTCGCTGATTTCCATTTCGCCGCAGCCCGGATTTCTGCACCAGTTTTACGAAACAGATACGCTCGGCATCGACCGGCCGGAGAGCACATGTCACATGCAATGATCCGCCACCGCATGGCAGCCGCGATTGTCAGTGCTGCGCTGGCAATCCCGCTTTTCGCCACCAGTGCGATGGCGGGCAAAATTCTTGTCTCCAATGAAAAAGACAACACCATCACGGTGCTGGATCAAGACTCTCTCAAAATCATCAAGACCGTTCCGGTGGGTGCGCGCCCGCGCGGTATCGTGCTCTCGAAAGACGGAAAAAGCCTCTATATCTGCACATCCGATGCTGATCATATCGAGGTGCTCGATCTCGCCAGTCTGACCGTCAGCAAAACCCTGCCGAGCGGACCGGATCCGGAGCTGTTCGCCCTCAGCCCGGATGGAAACACGCTTTATATTTCCAACGAAAACGACAACATGGTCTCTGTGCTGGATATCGGGCAAAGCAGGATTGTCGATGAAATTCCCACCGGCGTGGAGCCGGAAGGGATGGCGGTCAGCCCGGATGGAAAAACCATCGTCAACACATCCGAAACCACCAGCATGGCGCATTTCATCGACGCCAAAAGCCATAAGCCGGTGGCCAATGTGCTGGTCGGCACCCGCCCGCGTTATGCGGAATACAACAAGGATGGCTCTCTGGTCTGGGTTTCTTCCGAAGTTGCAGGTCAGGTCGCGGTGATCGATACCAAGACCCATAAAGTGATCAAGACCATCAGCTTCGCGATCCCCGGCGTACCGAAAGAAGCAGTCCAGGCTGTTGGCATCGCCCTCAGTGATGACGGCAACACTGCCTTCATCTGCCTTGGCCCGGCCAATCGCGTGGCGGTGGTGGATGCCCATACCTACGAGGTGAAAAAATATCTGCTGGTCGGGCAACGTGTCTGGCACGCTGCTTTTTCACCGGATCAGAAAACACTTTATACCGCCAACGGAATCAGCAACGACATGTCAGTGATCGACGTGCCCAGCCTCAAGGTTCTGAAATCGGTGCCGGTCGGGCAACTGCCATGGGGCGTGGTGGTGGCACCCTGATGCCGACACCATCAGCCCCTTCATCCGCCGCGCTGGCCGTAAGCAGCCTCAGCCATGCTTTCGGGGCGCGTCGGGTGCTGGATAACGTCACATTCAGCATTCAACCCGGTGATTTCTCCGTCCTGCTCGGACTGAACGGGGCCGGCAAGACCACATTATTCGGGCTGATCACAAGACTCTATCACAGCAAAAGCGGCCATATCGCCGTGCTCGGTCATGATATGCGCCGGGAACCAGGCCGCGCCCTTGCCCGTATGGGGGCGGTGTTTCAACAATCCACGCTCGATCTCGATCTGACCGTGTTGCAGAACCTGACCTACCATGCCGCCTTGCATGGAATGCCCTCCCGAGAAGCCCGCGAACGCGCCCTGGAGGAACTTGGCCGGATCGGCCTTGCTGATCGTGCGGGGGATCGGGTTCGGCAGCTTTCCGGCGGACAACGCAGACGTGTCGAGCTGGCACGGGCGCTGGTCCATGCGCCTTCACTGCTGTTGCTCGATGAACCCACCGTGGGGCTTGATATCGAAAGCCGCCGCTTCCTGCTTCAGCATGTGCGCGAATTGTGCCGCGATCACGGTCTTGCCGTGTTGTGGGCCACCCATCTGATTGATGAAGCAGATGAGCAGGCCCGCATCATTGTGCTGCATCAAGGAAAGGTGCTGGCACAGGGTGCGCGCGATACCATTGTCCGTGACGCCGATGCCGTCGATCTCGGCACCGCGTTTGATCGCCTGACACGCAACGGTCAGAATACCACGCGGGAAAAAGCCGCATGACAACAGCGTTTTTATCACCCGCCCAGTACGGGCGCTGCATGACGGGGATTGTCCGCCGGGAGGCTTTACGCTGGGTCCATCAACGCGGACGCTTTATCTCCGCCCTGGTGCGACCGCTGGTCTGGCTGGTCGTGTTTGCCGCAGGATTCCATTTCGTACTCGGCGTCTCAATTATTCCGCCTTACGAAACCTATGTTCCCTATGAGGTTTATATCGCACCGGGTCTGGTGGCGATGATCCAGTTGTTCAACGGCATGCAATCGTCCCTCTCCATGGTTTATGACCGGGAGATGGGCAGCATGAAAACCCTGCTGATCAGCCCGTTTCCCCGCTGGTTCCTGCTATTGTGCAAGCTGCTGGCAGGTGTGACGGTTTCCATTGTGCAGGCCTATATTTTTCTGGCCATTGCCTGGTTCTGGGACATCACGCCGCCTGTGACCGGCTATCTGGCCGTACTGCCTGCGCTGATCATGGCCGGCTTGATGCTGGGAGCGCTGGGGCTGGTTCTTTCCTCCTTTATCAAACAGCTCGAAAATTTTGCCGGTGTGATGAACTTCGTGATTTTTCCGATGTTTTTCACATCCTCTGCCCTTTATCCGCTCTGGCGGGTCAAGGATGCCAGCACCACGCTATGGTGGTTCTGCCAGATCAACCCCTTCACCCATGCGGTGGAGCTGATCCGCTTTGCTTTGTACGATAAGTTCGCCACGCAATCGGCGTTGATCGTCCTCACCTATACCATTTTGTTCATGGCAGCCGCCATTCTGGGCTACGACCCCGGTCGCGGGCTGATGGCCCGTCGTACGGCGGCAGATTGAAAGTGTCGAACCTCATGCTGCGCAACACCGTCTTTCGCCTGACCTCTCTGCTGCTGCTGACAACAGCCACCACACCGTCATGGGCCGCCTCTTTCGACAAGGATCCTGACTGGCCGTGCCAGCAAAGGCTGGTGCCGCATGTCGCGGCAGCCACCTACTGGGCCGGGGAAGCGCCTGTTCCCTCACCCGGGGATGCGCCGCAGGACAAGGCCCGTGCCGACGTGATTGCTGCCGTCTCCGACCGCTCGCTTCCGCTGACGGATGGTCAGGCCAAGCTTGCCGCCTATGCCGATACCATTCCTCAGGCAGAGCGCAGCAAGGTGCTGGGAACCCTGTTCGCGGATATTACCGCTGCGGTCGATACAGAACGCTCCTCGCTGATTTCCCGTATCAAGGAGCTGGGCCGTCATCAGCGCGGGCTTGCCAGACAGGTGGAGGCGGTCAATGGCGATCTGTCCAAATTGCCGGAAGAGCCGCAGGGTGCCGATCTGGTTAAATTCAACGACCTGAATAGTGAGCGTGGATTGCTGGTACGCAGCTATCAGGAGACCCAACATACCATGCGCTATGTCTGTGAGGCACCGGCTGATCTGGAAGGACGTCTGGCAGCCTATGCCCGGACGTTACAAGCCAAAATCCAGCCCGCTCACTAAGCTATCCTGCGCGTAACAGCGGGCCGTTACGGCTGCTCTGGCGGGAAGACTGGCTGGTTCGGCACAAGCCGGTAACCAGCCGCTTTCCATGCCTCGGTTCCTCCGGGAAACCAGGCGACATGGGGATAGCCATAGGACAACGCACGCTTTGCCGCGTTCCAGCTCATCCAGCAATTGGGCAGGCAATAGAACACCAGCAACTTGCCCTTGTCGCCCATGGTGGCGTTGGCAAGCTGATGCCGGAACCATGTATCAACGCCAGGCGGCAACGTTCCCAACCCGATATCGGCCAGCCACAGACTACCGGGAATATCGAGGCGTGGTGGAGGCATCCACGGTATTTCCGGCGCACTTCCTTTCGGCTTGCGGGGAGCGGCCATGGCATCAATCAGAACCACCCGGCCCCGCTCGATCACCGTATGCAGCGCATCCGCATCCAGCACGATGGCGCCTTTGAGCGTAGCAGGGGTCGGCGCCTTGAAATCCTGCATCCGGTAGCCTTCAGGCTCTGGCGCAGGGGATGCAGCCGCCACAAGCAAGGATGCCATCAGACCAGCCACAAGGCGCATCGTTCTCATGCTTTCCTCCGCTATCTTCCCTGTGAGGCCGGCTCAATGCGCGGCAGGTGCAGCTTTCGGGATGATCGGATGATTTTGTTCATCCAGCAACGGGACATGATATGCCATGAGAATATCGTCGATAGCAGGCTGGTTTTTGCGCAAGGCCGCATTCAGACGACGGCGCCACTCGGTTTCATTCGGGCGCACACCCAGCGCAACACGATAATCAAGCCGCACCTTTCCATCCGACTGCAAAAAATCCATATGCAGCGGCAGCTTGCCCTCGGCGATGAAATAGCCGGCAAAGGGCCCCCAGATCAGGGCCACATCGATCTTGTGATCCAGCAGATCCTGCAACATCTGGCGCGGAGGCGACTCGACGCGTGTATCGACCTGTAAGGAATAGGCGGTGGCACGATCGATCAGATGCGCATGCAACAGAAGATCGGAAGGTGGGGTCGCTGCGATCAGGCCGAACCGTTTGCCTGCCAGAGAAGGATCGGTCACGGATGTCGCGGTCAGATGATCCTCCTGCCGCGTCACGATCATATAGGCGGAGTGATAATAGGCGCTGGTGCTGTCCATCATGCCATTACCGGGTACAACACCGATCACAACATCACATTTTTCAGCGATCAGCGTGTTGCGCAGAAAACCAACGGTCTGCGGAAACCATGTGTAGCTGACTGGAAGCGACAGGGTTTTCGCCAGCAATGTGGCGATCTTGTTTTCAAAACCTTCCCGCTTTTTATTGGAGAAAGGCATATCGGATGGATCGGCACAGACGCGGAAAGCGGACCGGCTGACCAGATCAACGTCATATTGGGCAAAAGCAGGCGCATGCGCCGCACAAAACGCCAGAAAGGTCGAGACAGCGGCCAGAAACCGCAACCGCCCAGTCATGACACGACGCATGGCACGCGCTCCAGAATCCTGATCCGGCGAAGCACAGCGCCCCGCCGGAAAGGAAGAGGGATTAAATCAGTCGTCGAAACGCTTCGGACGACCGCGGCCCAGCGCCCCGTCAGAACGGGCCTTCAGGTACATGTAAATAGCATCAAGGTTATTAACGACGTCGGCAACTTCACCAAAAGCGGGCATCACACTGTCGCTGGTGGTGGAGACGTTCTTGCGACCGTTAATGACAGTCTGGGTGAACGTGTCATAGCTCATGGTCTTGAGCGAGTTGGTCAGATTAGGGGCATAAGAGCTGCCGGAGCCATCGGGACCATGGCAACGCAGGCAGTTATCGCCATAAAAATTGTAGCCATGAGCAATGGTCTTGTCGCCCTTGCCGTCTTTCACATGCTTCTTGTAATCCGGCGCATCATCCGCATGGGCTGCGGAAACGGCACCGCCAGCGAAAGCCACGCTGAGCAGGACAGCGGCAAGGCGTGTTTTGATGTGTGGCATGGATCGTCTTTTCCTTCCTCGGTCAAAAGGCCGTTATCAGGGGTGACATCGGCTGTGGGACAAATTCCGCGTTATCTGCATATTTGCCCCAGACTAATTCCGGCATCCGAGGCATTTTGGACGCGATAGCAAGATAAAGAACCCCGGCGACACGTCAATGTCGCCGGGGCCAATAATCAGTCTGTCAGATGATGACCGGCATCGATCAGTTGTCGATGCCGAACACCGTCAGCACGCCGCCAAGCTGCGTGTAGCTGGCGAGCGAGCGATACGCACCCACCGCGCCCAGACCATCGGCGTCACCGGTCAGACCAGCGGCCATACCGATACCGGCCCAGCCACCAAGGCCGGACAGAACGGCAATGTACTCTTTGCCCTTGTGCTCATAGGCATTGACGTTGCCGATGATGCCGGACGGGGTCTTGTACTTGTAGAGCAGCTTGCCGGTCTTGGCGTCGACTGCCTTCAGGTAGCCTTCCAGCGTGCCGTAATAGACAACGCCACCCGCCGTGGAGAGCGCACCGGACCACACGGAGAACAGTTCCGGATCGGACCAGGCGATTTTGCCCTTGTTAACATCATAGGCAATGAAGTTGCCCAGATGGTTTTCGCCCGGCGGCGGATACATGTTGACGGTGGAGCCAACGAAAGGCTGACCGGCGGTGTAGGACACCTTGAACGGCTCATAGTCCATGCAGATATGGTTCGTCGGCACGTAGAACATGTGGTTCTGCGGGTCGAACGAGGCAGGCTGCTGGTCCTTGACGCCGAGCGCAGCCGGGCAGATGCCCTTCGTGTTGTGGTCTTCACCACCGGCTTCGGTGGAGTATTTCTTCACACGCTGCGGGAGACCGGTCTTCAGATCGACGCCGGTAGCCCAGTTGACGATCGGATCGAACTTGTTCGCCTGCAGCAGCTCACCCGTCACGCGGTCGAGCACATAGGCGAAGCCATTACGGTCGAAATGCACCAGCGCCTTGGTTTCCTTGCCGTTCACCTTGGTGTCGGCGAGGATCATTTCGTTGATGCCGTCATAGTCCCATTCATCGTGCGGGGTCATCTGATAGACCCACTTCGCGACACCGGTATCTGCATCACGGGCAAAAATGGTCATGGACCACTTGTTGTCGCCAGGACGCTGCACCGGGTTCCAGGTGCTGGGGTTGCCGGACCCGTAATAGATCAGGTTCAGCTTCGGATCGTAGGAATACCAGCCCCAGGTCGCACCGCCACCCGTCTTCCACTGATCGCCCTGCCAGGTCTTGATGGAGCTGTCCTTGCCAACCGGCTTGCCGAGAGCGGTGGTCTTGTCATCGAACAGGATCTGGTCATCCGTGCCGACAGAATACGCCTTCCAGACCAGCTTGCCGTCTTTCAGGCTGTAAGCGGTCAGGCGGCCCTGCACACCGAATTCACCGCCGGAGATACCGACGATCACCTTGTCCTTCACAATGAAAGGGGCGCTGGTGGAGGTTTCACCCTTCTTCGGATCGCCGTTGGTAACTTTCCAGACTTCCTTGCCAGTCTTGGCATCGAGGGCGACAACCTTGGTGTCGGCCTGAGCCAGAATGATCTTGCCGTCGCCATAGGCAACACCACGGTTCACGGTGTCACAGCACATCACCGGGATGACTTCCGGATCCTGCTTCGGCTCGTACGACCAGATCACGCGACCATTGTCGTTCAGATCAAGGGCGAACACCTTGTTCGGAAACGGCGTGTGCACATACATGACATCGCCGATCACCAGCGGGCCGCCTTCATGGCCGCGCAGAACGCCGGTGGAGAAGCTCCATACCGGATGCAGCTTGCCGGCATTGGCCACCGTGATCTGCTTCAGGGCGCTGTAGCGCTGATTGGCGAAATCACCTGCCTGCATGGCCCAGTTGGCCGGGTTCTTGGACAGTTTCGCGAGATCTTCATTCGCACGCGCGCCATCAACCGCGGTCAGGCCGACAAAGGCTGACACGGCAACGGACATCGCAAGCAGTCGCTTGCTGGACTTCATAAAAATCCTCCCTGGGTTTGGCCGACATCCACCAAAAACGCCCACCTTTCCGGCAGGTCTGGCATTGGCAGAAGCCGGTCGGAGCCGCCCCCGCCTGTTACTGGCTGACGCGGTGCGCGGGAGATTATCTCTCGCAACCTTCCAACCACAAGAGGCAATATGGCATAAAATGCATAAAATAGGTTACATGATTGGAAATTTTGCGTCACAACAGCACATGATTTCCGATATCACAGGCTCATTGTCGCCTTCTGACGATCTCTGCTGTCATGCTTTGTCAGTTAAATTACGTTTTAGAGAATCTGCATGAGCACTTTGTTCCTTCCAGAACGTCGGAAGGATGGTAGACTAAACGCGCGCGCAAGCATCACTATAAGCAAATAAACTGGCATTAAATGCCGTCAGGTTCAGGAAATGCTCCGTTACTCACTCTCTGCCTTGTTCTCCGCCATGTTGCTGACGGCTCCGGCCTTTGCCGCCGATCAGCCCGGCACCGAACCATCCACCAATCCGGCCGTCCATGCCGTGTTCGAATCACCGCATCTGGCCAATATCACCCAGCCGGAAACGCTGATCTATTCCTATGAGTACAAAGGTCCACAGTCTTTTACGGACACGGTGTCAGAACAGATCATCAAGATCCATCCGGATGGCACCAAACTGGTCGGGTTTCACTTTCTGACTGGCGACCGATTCATGTTCACGCCATCGCTGGATGATTATCGCGGCAATCCGCTGGTGATGATCTTTCTGGAACATGATGTCATGGAAATGAAAAAATCCATCGGCATGGCCGCCGCCTATTTCCGTGCCCGCGTCAAGGAAGGCTTTTTCAAAGCTGCCGTTACCGACACCACCTTCACCCATGACGGCAAGTCACTGCCTGCCAGACAGGTCGTGATGGAACCGTTCGCCACTGAAAGCCGGTTACAGAACGTGCCGTTCATTCAGCACAAGAAATACACCATCATCCTGTGCGACCAGTTGCCGGGGGGCATCGCTCAAATCAGAACGGAACAGCCCGGCGATCCGAAAGGCGGTATTCCGCCGATCAGCCAGATCCTCACGTTCAAAACGGTGAAACCCTGATATGGCTTATGCACGAAAAATCCTGGCCCGCTTACCGATATTCTCAATACGCTCGGCGGTTCTGTTGACAGGTCTGCTGACATTACCTGCCATGGCAATGGCTGATGAGGTCGCCGACGCCAATCAATCTCACAAGCCGCGCTATGATTATCCGACCTCAGCCCGCGCTGATTACGTGATCGGCTGCCTTGCCTCCAACGGTATGAAGCACGAGTTTCTGGATAAATGCTCCTGCGGGATCGACACGATTGCCGATCAGATGAGCTATGACGACTACCAGCATGCGGAAACAGTCCTCAGCATGCTGCAAGGCGCACTCGGTCAGCGGGCCGAGGAGTTTCGATCCACCGCCATGCTGACAAAACTGGTGGACAGGCTGCGGCAGGCGCAGGCCGAGGCCAATCTACGCTGCCACTGATCCGGTGCGAGAGGCCGGTCACGGAGGAAACATTCCTCTATGGTCGGCCTCTATGGCCAGCAGATCATCAGAAAGCAGCTATTCGGCAACAGGGGACAGAACCTCGTTCGGAACTGGCGCATTGCCGATCCGGCGATACACATAATCAGGCGCCACATTGCCACGGGCGGCAACGGCTTCCTCCATGACATGATGCGCAGGGGACAGGGCGCAGGCCGGATCGGTAATATCCATATCCCCGGTCAGCGCAAAAGCCTGACAACGGCAGCCGCCCCAGTCGATCTCCCGACGGTCACAGGAACGGCACGGTTCCGGCATCCAGTCCGTACCACGATATTTCTGGAAAGCCGGTGCGCCGCTCCAGATATCCGCCAGCGACCATTCGCGCACGGACGGAAATTCCAGGCCGGTCAGGGTCTCCGCCGCATGGCAGGGAAGAGCCTTGCCGGAGGGAGAAATATTGATGAAGCGGCGCGCCCAACCGCCCATGCAGGCTTTCGGGCGTTTCGCATAATAATCCGGTGTCACGTAATCAATGACCATGACGCCTTTGAGCCGCTCCCGCGCCTCTTCCACCGTCGCGGTGGCGATTTCCAGTTGCTCCCGACTCGGCAACAGCGCATCACGGTTGACCAGACCCCAGCCATAATACTGGACATTCGCAATCTCTGTGCGAGTCGCACCCATTGCCTGCGCGGCTTCCAGCATACGCGGCAGGTTTTCCATGTTCTGCCGATGAATTACGTAATTCAGGGTCAGCGGCAGACCTGCTTCCTTGATCAGACGGGCTGCTTTCAGCTTTTTCGACTGTGCGCCGGCCAGACCGCCGATACGCTCGGCGTTCTCGACATCCACATCCTGAAAACTGAGCTGGATATGGTCGATGCCGGCCTTCATCAGCCGCTCCATCATCGCCTCATCCAGCAGCACGCCGGAGGTGATGATATTCGTGTACATCTGCCGCTCGACCGCCCTCGCGATCAACTCCGGCAGATCCTTCCGCACCATCGGCTCGCCACCGGAAAAATGCATCTGCAGCACGCCAAGCTCGGCGGCCTCATCCATGATGCGCAGCCATTCCTCGGTTTTCAGCTCAATCCCCGCGCGCTCCAGCTCAAGAGGATTGGAACAGTACGGACATTGCAGGGGACAGCGATGCGTCAGCTCCGCAAGAAGCCCCATAGGAGGTTCGATGGTGCTCATAACCGGATGGCTCCCTTCGCCGACATATCCGCAAACATGGTGACGACATCGGCCGCGATCACCTCCCTGGGTGCCGCAAAACGGGATACCAGCTCATCGATGATTGCGCCGATCGTTTTCTGACCATCCACAAGCTTGAGAATTTCCGCCGCCACAGGGTCGGGCTGGAACAGTCGCTCCGGCCCAAGGATGACCCATGCATCACGCACCTTGTCATGCCGGAACTTCATCCCCTGACCGAAACGCGGCACCGCATCTTCATTCAGAGCCTGGAGCGGAACCTGGGGCAGAGCCTGATCCTGGGGGGCGGACATTGTCTCTAGACCTCAGGTACGAAGGCGCCGGGCGGGATATTGCCGGGGGCCACATAGGAATAATACAGCGCATCAAGCTGCGACCAGAGCACATCACACTTGAACCGCAGGGCTGCAATCACGGCCTGCTGCTGGTCCGCTGTGCGGGCATGCTCCTTCACATAAGCCAGCGCAAAATCCACATCGCGCGGAGCCTGGGTCAGGCGCGGCTTGAAATAGGCCAGCGTTTCCTCCGACACCCAGTCATAATTTGCCAACATGCCGGAAACCCGTTCCCGGATAATGGTCGGCGAGAACATCTCGGTCAAAGAAGACGCTATCGCCTCGAGAATTGGCTTCTCACGGCAGAATGTCACATAGGCATCCACGGCAAAGCGGGTGGTGGGCAGCAAGCCCTCCCTGCTCTCGACATAGGCAGCATCCAGCCCGACTCCCTCGGCCAGCTTCAGCCAGCGGGCGATCCCGCCAGTGCCGGGTTCGGTGCCGTCATGATCCACCAGCCGCCGCCGCCATTCGCGCCGCAACTCGGCCGTCGGCAGACGTGACAGCAAGGCCGCATCCTTGGCCGGGATGCTGGCCTGATAATGGTATCGGTTAAGCGCCCAGGCCTGCACCTGACCACGCGTCAGCGCACCGTCATGCAGCAAGCGGTGAAACGGGTGGAGATTATGATAACGCTCGGCTCCGACCGCCCGAAGCGAGGCTTCCAGTTCGTCCGGCGTCATGACCCTGTTCGTTTCCTGTCCGTCTGCATGGTTATGAGTGTGTGTCATAATTCGATCTGCATCCCATCATGGGCGACGGTCCATCCCGCCGCGAGCGCTTCAGCGCGCTCCGCACTGTCTTCCAGCAAAACAGGATTGGAGTTGTTGATGTGAATCAGAATTTTCTGCCGTACGCCCAGATCGCGGAACGCGGCAATGGTGCCATCTTCTCCGCTGACGCTCATATGCCCCATGCGCCGGCCGGTTTTGGGAACCAGCCCGGCCCGGATCATCTCATCATCGGACCATAATGTCCCGTCGAAAAACACCGTATCGGCACCGGCCAGACGCTGCCTCAGGGAATCGGTCATCATCGCGCAGGCTGGAATAAAACAGACGGTGCGTCGCCCGTCGGAAATGGCCGCCCCCACTGTCTGCTCCCCTTCCTCGACCGGCGCGGGGGCATTCATCAGCAGCCCCTCCTGCTCCAGATAGAGCGGCACCTTGCCGGGAACCGGGAAGAATTCGACAGTCAGGCCGGATGGCTCACCGCCCGGCAGGGTCAAAGCAAATGGGCCGCTGGCCGGAATGGTCCGGCGCTCCACCACATCCCGGGCCAGAACCTCGAAAATGGGATTGTCATTGAGGATGCCGTGCACCCGGCTGGTGGCATACACGGTAAAAGCCTGCCTTTCCCGCAGGGTCAGCAACCCGGCAAGCGCATCGACATCGCCATTGGTGAGGACGACACCCGCAATCGGGGTCGAACGGATGGCACCGTTCGGATGCAGCATCGCATTCGCCTCGATCTGCTGGCGGATATCGGGGGAAGCATTAAAAACAAACCAGAAAACACCGTCCTGACTGACGGCAATGGACGCCTGCGTGCGCGGCGCCGCCTTTGGGTCGCCGGCCCTGGCGCGGCGACATCCGGCGGCGTTCGAGTTCCATTGAGGGAAGCCGCCACCTGCAGCCGACCCGAGAACGACGATTTTCATCGCACGGTCCGACCATGTTTGAACTGTAAAAACAGCAGGATAGCGGCGACCTCCATTCAAAAAGAAGCCGCCGCCTCACTGTATTAAAACCGGCCTGCCACGCTGGGAAGCGTCACATCAGGCGGGCAGACCCAATTACTCGGCGCAGGCGTATGCGTTGATTTCTGCACCCAGAGCAATTTCAGTCACAGACGGAGTATTCCAGGCCATTTTTAAAGTTCCTCCTGTATTTTGGTTTTTGGACAATTCGGACGATATAAGCGTGTTGCCCGGCCCGTCAATCGTCTGGATCAATTGGCCAATGGAAAGTTTTACCTCCATGATGGCCCTGCGGGCAGATTCGCGCCGGATAGTAGAGTTGGAACAGAGTTCGTGATTGATAAGCTGGAGTATCTCCTGGCCCTGTCGCGGGAGCATCATTTTGGGCGGGCCGCTGAAACCTGCGGCGTCACACAACCCACCCTTTCAGCTGGCCTCAAACAACTTGAGGAGCAGCTTGGCGCTTTGCTGGTACAGCGTGGCGCACGGTTTATCGGCTTCACGCCGGAAGGTGAGCGGGCGCTTGACTGGGCACGGCGCATCACGACCGACACCAAGGCCATGCGTCAGGAAATTCAGGCGCTGAAATACGGGCTGAATGGCAATCTCCGTCTGGCCGTCATCCCGACCGCGATGCCGATCGTCTCAACCCTGACCACGCCATTCCGGAACAAACATCCGGATGTCACCTTTACCATTGTCTCAAAATCATCCATCGCAACCCTCTCGCTGATCGAGAATTTCGAGGCGGATGCCGGTATTTCCTATCTGGATAACGAACCGCTGGGCCGGGTCCGTGCGATTCCACTCTATCGGGAACATTATTGCCTGGTGACGGCCCCTCATGCACCGCTGGGCGACCGGGAGGAAGTAGCCTGGCAGGATATGTCCGGTCTGCCGCTCTGTCTGCTGACACCGGACATGCAAAATCGCCGGATTCTCGACAGGATGTTGTCCTCAGCCGGCGCGGAACCGAAAGTCAGTCTGGAATCCAATTCCATGATCGGTCTGTGGTCTCACCTCCGCACCGGCGCATGGGCCAGCATCATGCCCGCCAGACTCATCGATATTCTGGGGCTGAATCCAGAATTAAGGGCCATTCCAATTGTTGGAGGCCCACCCGCCCCAACTGTTGGCCTGGTGATTCCGCACCGTGATCCATTGACGCCGCTGATCGCGGCACTGGCCACGGAAGCCGAAAACCTGACGGCCGAGCTGGATCGTTCTGCGGCAGCCTCAACACGCTAAAAACAGTCCATAGTCAGGCGATTTCTGCCCCTCCGGCTCTGTCAGCAGCCGGAGGCAGCAAGTGCGTGCATTCATTATTTAATAATGCGAACTATTCTCATTTGAATTGCTTTTTCGCTGGGATGATAGAATTGTTCTATCGCAGCATAACGACTCGCATCTTGATGGGAGCAGATGAAGGGCGCAGATAACAGGTTCCAGAGGAAACCGAATCAAGCGTGGTGAGCCAAATCATGGCCAAGGACGCTTTCAGCGCGGAACGCGCTGCAAGAATTATCGATATCCATCGTGATCAGGAAGGCGCCATGCTGCCTATCCTGCATGATCTGCAGGCTGAATTCGGCTATGTACCGGAAGAAGTCGTGCCAATGCTCGCGGATGCGTTGAACGTATCCCGCGCCGAAGTGCACGGTGTCATCAGCTTTTATCACGATTTCAAGAACCATCCCCCCGGTCGGCACGTTCTGAAACTGTGCCGCGCGGAAGCATGTCAGGCGATGGGCGCCAACGCCCTGGCTGACCATGTTCGTGAGAAGCTCCGCGTGGACTGGCATGAAACCACGGTCAATGGCGCCGTGACGCTTGAACCGGTGTTCTGCCTCGGCCTGTGCGCCTGCGCACCCGCGGCAATGCTGGATAACGAGCTGCATGGCCGTCTTGATCAGGACCATGTCGATACGCTGCTGGAGAGCGTGGCATGACCATCAAGGTATTCGTTCCCCGCGATGCGGCCGCCCTTGCGGTCGGCGCTGACGCCGTCGCCCGCAAACTGGAGCAGCTTGCTCAGGAACGGTCGCTGGATATCACCATCATCCGGAATGGCTCCCGCGGGATGCTATGGCTGGAAACGCTGGTCGAGGTCGAAACCCCCCAGGGCCGTGTCGCCTACGGCCCTGTCAGTGCACGCGATCTGCCCGGCCTGCTGGATGCCGGTATGCTGGAAGGCAAGCCGCACGCGCTGCACCATGGCCTGACCGAGGAAATGCCCTGGTTCAGGAAGCAGACCCGTCTGACTTTCGAGCGCTGTGGCATCGTCGATCCGCGCTCCCTGAGCGATTATCAGGCCCATGGCGGATATAAAGGCCTTGCCCGTGCCCTGACCATGACGCCGGAAGCGGTGGTCGAGGATGTGACCAAATCCGGCTTGCGTGGTCGTGGTGGCGCAGGCTTCCCAACCGGCATCAAATGGAAAACCGTGCTGGGTGCGAAGGCCGCCCAGAAATACATCGTCTGCAATGCCGATGAAGGCGACAGCGGCACTTTTGCCGACCGCATGATCATGGAAGGCGATCCCTTCGTGCTGATCGAAGGCATGACCATCGCCGGTTATGCCGTTGGCGCGACCAAGGGCTATGTCTATACGCGCTCCGAATATCCTCATGCCATTGACGCGATGAACCGCGCCATTATCGCCGCACGCGAAGCGGGCATGCTGGGCGATAACATTCTCGGCTCAGGCATTTCCTTTGACATGGAAGTGCGTCAGGGCGCCGGAGCCTATGTCTGTGGCGAGGAAACCGCGCTGCTGGACAGTCTGGAAGGCAAGCGCGGCGTGGTCCGTGCCAAACCGCCTCTGCCCGCTCTGTCCGGCCTGTTCGGCCAGCCAACCGTCATCAACAACGTGATCTCCCTGACCTCCGTGCCGTGGATCCTGACCCATGGCGGGGAGGCTTATGCGGCGTTCGGCCTCGGTCGTTCCCGCGGGACCATGCCGATCCAGATCGCTGGCAACGTCAAGCAGGGCGGCCTGTTCGAGATCGCCTTCGGTATCACGCTGGGCGAACTGGTCGATGAGATCGGTGGCGGCACGCTGACCGGCCGTCCGGTACGCGCCGTGCAGATCGGTGGTCCGCTGGGAGCCTATTTCCCACGCGCCCTGTTCGACACACCATTCGACTACGAAGCCTTTGCAGCGAAGGACGGGCTGATCGGCCATGGTGGCATCGTCATTTTCGACGACACCGTCGATATGGCCCACATGGCCCGCTTCGCCATGGAATTCTGCGCCGAGGAAAGCTGCGGCAAGTGCACACCATGCCGTATCGGCTCCACACGCGGGGTCGAGACGCTCGACAAGCTGCTGCGCGGGGAACAGCACGACAAGAACTATGCCGTGCTGGAAGATCTCTGCAACACAATGAAGTTTGGCTCCCTGTGCGCGCTGGGCGGCTTCACCCCCTATCCGGTGGTCAGCGCGATGACCCATTTCCCCGAGGATTTCGCTCCCCGCACCGTCCCGGTGGCAGCGGAATAAGCGAAAGGAGACCTCCCATGCCGCTCGTGGAAGAAATCGACTATGGCACGCCAAAAGTCGTCAGTGAAAAATCCGTCACCCTGACCATCGACGGACGCCAGGTCACGGTGCCGGAAGGTACCTCCCTGATGCGCGCCGCCATGGATACCGGCATTACGGTGCCCAAGCTCTGCGCCTCCGACAATCTGAAGGCCTTCGGTTCCTGCCGCCTCTGTCTGGTGGAAATCGAGGGGCGTCCGGGCACCCCGGCTTCCTGCACCACACCAGCCATGGAAGGCATGGTGGTGCATACCCAGACTGACCGTCTGGCCCGCCTGCGCAAGGGCGTGATGGAGCTGTATATCTCCGACCATCCGCTGGACTGCCTGACCTGCTCCGCGAACGGTGATTGCGAGCTTCAGGATATGGCCGGCGCGGTCGGCCTGCGTGAGGTCCGCTACGGTTATGAGGGTGAAAACCACCTGCATGACAGCAAGGATGTCAGTAACCCCTATTTCCAGTACGATCCGTCCAAGTGCATCGTCTGTAATCGCTGCGTCCGCGCCTGTGAGGAAGTGCAGGGCACGTTCGCCCTGACCATTGAGGGCCGTGGCTTTGAAAGCCGCGTCTCCCCCGGTGCTGCGCATGACAATTTCTTTTCCTCGGAATGCGTTTCCTGCGGCGCCTGTGTGCAGGCCTGCCCGACCGCAACCCTGATGGAAAAATCCGTCATCGAAATCGGCCAGCCGGAACATTCCGAAGTCACCACCTGCGCCTATTGCGGCGTCGGGTGCAGCTTCAAGGCGGAAATGCGCGGCGAACAGATCGTGCGCATGGTTCCCTACAAGGACGGCAAGGCCAATCATGGCCATAGCTGCGTCAAGGGCCGCTTCGCCTACGGCTACGCGCTGCACAAGGATCGTCAGCTTGAGCCGATGATCCGTGAAAAAATCACTGATCCGTGGCGGGTGGTGAGCTGGGATGAAGCCATCCAGTACACTGCAAAAGAATTCCGCCGGATTCAGGAAAAATACGGCCGTTCATCCATCGGCGGTATTACCTCCTCCCGCTGCACCAATGAAGAAACCTATCTGGTGCAGAAGCTGGTGCGCGCCGTGTTCGGCAATAACAATGTCGACACCTGCGCCCGGGTCTGCCATTCTCCCACCGGGTACGGGCTTAAAACAACCTACGGCACATCCGCAGGCACACAGGATTTTGACAGCGTCGAGGAAAGCGATGTCATTCTGGTGATTGGTGCCAATCCGGTCGATGCCCACCCCGTGTTCGGCAGCCAGATGAAGCGTCGCCTGCGGGAGGGCGCGAAGCTGATCGTGATCGATCCGCGTAAAACCGATCTGGTGAAATCTCCGCATATCAAGGCCGATTTCCATCTGCCGCTGCGCCCCGGAACCAATGTCGCCATTGTCTCCGCACTGGCCCATGTGGTTGTGACGGAGGGGCTGCTGGATGAGGCTTTCGTGCGTGAACGCACCGATTGGGAGTCCTTTCAGGACTGGGTGCAGTTCGTGACCCGCCCGGAAAACAGCCCGGAAGCCGTCGCCGAAATCTGCGGCGTCAGTGCCGAGGATATCCGTGGCGCTGCCCGTCTCTATGCGACCGGCGGGAATGCCGCGATCTATTATGGTCTGGGCGTGACCGAGCACAGCCAGGGCACGACGACGGTGATGGCCATTGCCAACCTCGCCATGGCAACCGGTAATCTGGGCCGTCGTGGCGTAGGCGTGAACCCGCTGCGTGGTCAGAACAACGTGCAGGGTTCGTGCGACATGGGGTCTTTCCCCCATGAATTCACCGATTACCGCCACGTTTCCAACGATGCCGCCCGCACCCAGTTCGAAGCGCTGTGGGGCGTGTCGCTGGATGCCGAGCCGGGGCTGCGCATCCCGAACATGATCGATGCCGCCGTCGATGGCACTTACAAAGGCATCTATATTCAGGGTGAGGACATTGTTCAGTCCGACCCCGATACCACCCATATGATCGCCGGTCTGAAGAACATGGAATGCGTTGTCGTTCAGGACCTGTTCCTGAACGAAACCGCCGACTATGCCCATGTGTTCCTGCCGGGCTGCTCCTTCCTTGAGAAGGACGGAACCTTCACCAATGCCGAACGCCGCATCAACCGCGTGCGCAAGGTGATGTCGCCGAAAAATGGTTATGGTGACTGGGAAATTACCCAGATGCTGGCCAAGGCCATGGGCTATCCCATGCACTACAACCACCCGTCCGAGATCATGGACGAGATTGCCGCCACCACCCCGAACTTCGCCCTTGTTTCTTATGCGAAACTCGATGAGGTCGGCTCTGTGCAGTGGCCGTGCAATGATGAGCATCCAGATGGCATGCCGATCATGCATATTGGCCAGTTCAGCCGCGGCAAGGGCTATTTCGTCGTCACTGAATATATCGCCACTGACGAAAAGACCGGCCCGCTCTTTCCGCTTCTGCTCACCACCGGTCGTATTCTCAGCCAGTATAACGTGGGGGCGCAGACACGCCGCACCCATAACTCCATGTGGCATGAGGAAGACCGGCTGGATATCCATCCGAAAGACGCCGAAGATCGCGGCGTGCGTGATGGGGACTGGGTGAAACTGGAAAGCCGCTCCGGCGCGACATCGCTGCGGGCACGCATCACCGAAAAGGTTCCGCCGGGCGTGGTCTACACCACGTTCCATCACCCGGCGAGCCAGGCCAATGTTGTAACCACCGACAACTCCGACTGGGCCACCAACTGCCCGGAATACAAGGTCACGGCCGTGCAGGTACAGCGCAGCAACGGCCCCACCGAGTGGCAGCGTGAGTACGGCGATCACTCCACGCAGGCCCGCCGGATTATCCCGGCGGCTGCGGAATAAGGATATTCAATCCCGCGCCTTCTGGTCAGAGGGCGCGGGATTGATCCTTTTTTCCTCATGCGCACCAGCCATAAAGTCCGGCCCAATCGCTACACGACCGGCACATCCGCCTATCAGCCTCATGAGCGGATCATCCCTGAGGAAACACCCGTCGCGCTCACCTATGGCCGCGCCACGCATGCGGTGATGATGGCGACACCCGCCGATCTTGAAGATTTCGCGGTCGGTTTCAGTCTGGCGGAGGGGCTGATCGACAGTCCTCACGACATTGAAACTCTGGAGATCGTGGAGGTAACGCATGGCGTTGAACTCCGCATGGATCTGACGCAAACCCGTGATGCAGCCTTCATTGCCCGCCGACGCCACGTCACAGGTGCCACCGGTTGCGGCCTGTGTGGCATGGAAAGTCTGGACGAGGCCGCAAAATCCCCGCCACGCGTCTCGGCTGATCTGGTGATTGATGCTGAAACCATCGTCACGGCGATGGAAGCCCTCTCCCCCGTGCAGACGCTGAATCTGCGCACCCATGCTGTTCATGCAGCAGCTTTCTGGCAGCCCGGGCAGGGTCTGCTGGCCATCCGGGAAGATGTCGGTCGACATAACGCGCTTGATAAACTGGCCGGTTTTCTGGCCCGCAGCGGTATCCCTGCTTCCTCCGGGCTTGTGCTGCTGACCAGTCGCGTTTCGGTAGAGATGGTGCAGAAAGCGGCCCATATGGGCGCTGGCATTGTCGTCGCTGTCTCTGCCCCCACCACTCTGGCCATCCGTACTGCGGAAGCCGCCAATATCACGCTTGCAGCTATAGCACGGCGCGACGGATTCGAGCTGTTCACCCATCCATGGCGCATTCCTTGCCATGAGGCGGATACAAACCGTGAGCAGCCCGGCAACGTCACCTGGCTGCATCCTGGATCAACACCACCGTAAAACAGTGTGTGCGCCTGACCTCTGACTGATCGACCCCAACCATCGCAAGGGAAATTGTCCCGTGACCGCCACCAATGACCGCCTCGTGACAATGGCCAATCAGATTGCCGGTTTTTTCTCCCACCGGCCGGAAGAAACAGCCGTCTCCGGCATCGCCGAGCACATTGTGCTGTACTGGGAACCGCGTATGCGGCGCGCCTTCGACGCCATCATAGAATCACATAATCCGGCTCTGAGCCCTCTGGCGCAAAAAGCTGGAGAGTATTTAATGTCCCGTGATGTGAAACCGTCCGACCACGATCCCCTTGCCGGGATGCAGCCACGTGCGGTGACGGGATCCAATCCAAAAGAAGATCCAAACACACCTCCGGGGGGATTCGACACAGATGAGCAGCACGGAGATCACCGCGCCTCAAGCTGATCCAGGTATTCTGGACCGGGCGCGCATCATCGCTCAGCCTGGTTTCAATCGCTGGCTGGTGCCGCCCGCGGCACTGGCCATTCACCTTTGCATCGGCATGGCCTACGGCCTGTCGGTGTTCTGGCTGCCGATGCAGAAAATCATCGGCACTGCCTGCCCGGCCTCTATGGGCGAACTGGCTCAACTGACCACGACAGACTGTGACTGGTCTGAAGGATCGCTGGTCACCGCCTTCAAACTCGGCATCGTTTTTCTCGGTATTTCCGCCGCCATCTGGGGCGGATGGCTGGAACGGGTTGGCCCGCGCCGTGCAGGCGTCGTGGCGGCTTTGTGCTGGTCGGGCGGCTGGCTGATCTCCGCACTGGGGATTTATCAGCACCAACTCTGGCTGATCTGGCTGGGCCTCGGTGTGATTGGCGGGATCGGGCTGGGAATTGGTTATATTTCTCCGGTTTCAACCCTGATCAAATGGTTCCCTGATCGCCGGGGCATGGCAACCGGCATGGCCATCATGGGCTTTGGCGGCGGTGCCGTCGTCGGCAGTCCGCTGGCCCTGATGCTGTTGCAGCATTTCCGCGTGGTCGATCCGGCCACCCATGCCATCACGCAGCATGGTCTGTGGCAGACCTTCACCGCTATGGGACTGATTTATCTGGTGTTCATGCTGGGCGGTGCCTTCGCCTATCGCATTCCGCCGGATGGATGGAGACCGGATGGCTTCAGCGGCACCGCCACCACCAAGCGGATGATCGCACAGGGTCACGTGCATCTGGGCCGGGCATGGAAAACGCCACAATTCTGGCTGCTCTGGGCGGTACTGATGCTCAATGTGAGCGCCGGGATCGCGGTGCTGTCCATCGCCTCCCCCATGTTGCAGCGTATTTTCGGCGGCGCCCTGATTGATCAGCCGGGTATGACACTCGCTGATCTGTCTCTTGCGCAGAAAACAGCGGTTGCAGGTGTGGCAGGCGGTTTCGTCAGTTTGTTGTCCCTGTTCAATATCGGTGGCCGGTTTTTCTGGGCGACCATTTCCGACAAGATCGGACGCAAGCTGACCTATACGATTTTCTTCATCCTCGGTGCGGTGCTCTACACACTGACACCCGTTGCCGCGCATGCCGGACACAAGGCGCTGTTCGTGCTGGCGTTCTGCGTCATTCTGTCCATGTATGGGGGTGGTTTTTCCACGATCCCTGCCTATCTGGCCGATATTTTCGGCACCCGCTTTGTGGGGGCCATCCATGGTCGCCTGCTGACGGCATGGTCAACAGCGGGAGTGGTCGGACCAACTCTGGTCACGGTGCTGCCCGCCATGTTCGGATCATCTGATCCGGTGCATCTGTATGATACCACCTTCCACATTCTCGCCGGGCTGCTGATCCTCGGTCTGATTGCAAACTGGCTGGTGCGTCCTCTTCCCACCTATGCGTTCATGTCAGAGGCGGAACTGGCCAGCCTTCAAACGGATGGCAGCAAAGGGCATTATGCCACCGGCTCCTTCGGGATCGGTGTGGGTGGATTTTCTGCCGCCTTGATTCTGCCATGGCTGATCGTTGGTCTGCCGATTGCCTGGGGTATCTGGAAAACCATCATTAAGGCAGCGCCGCTGTTTCATTGATCACCGGATCAACTGAACAGGGTATCCCGATAAAGCTCTCCTCCCCTTTCCGCGGCTATATGGGAAGAGGAGGAGACCGCTTTTCAGATCAGCGTTTACGTTCGACCTGCGACACGTCACGCACCGCGCCACGGGCAGCATTCGTGGTCATGGCTGCATAAGCCCGCAGGGCAGGCGAGACCTTGCGCTGGCGTTCGGCGGGCTTCCATGCCGCCTCCCCCTTCGCTTCCATCTCGGCGCGACGTGCGGCCAGCACCTCATCCGGCAATTCGATGCTGATGATGCGGTTCGGAATATCGATCAGAACCGGATCGCCGGTTTCCACCAGCGCGATCAGACCGCCTTCCGCCGCTTCCGGCGAGACATGCCCGATCGACAGGCCGGAGGTGCCGCCCGAGAAACGGCCATCCGTCACCAGCGCGCAAAGCTTGCCCAGACCTTTGGATTTCAGATAGCTGGTCGGATACAGCATCTCCTGCATACCCGGCCCACCTTTCGGACCTTCATAGCGGATCACCACCACATCACCCGCCACCACCTGACCGCCGAGAATGCCGGACACCGCCGCATCCTGGCTCTCATAAACCCGGGCCGTGCCACGGAATGTCAGGATGGATTCATCCACCCCGGCGGTTTTGACGATACAGCCTTCCGGGGCGAGGTTGCCGAACAGCACTGCCAAGCCGCCATCATGCGAGAACGGATGCTCAGCGGACCGGATCACACCATTCTGGCGGTCCTCATCCACGCTATCCCACCGTGCAGACTGGCTGAACGCGACCTGTGTCGGCACGCCCCCCGGTGCAGCGCGGAAGAAGGTGCGAACTTCCTCGCTGCTGGTACGGCCAATATCCCAACGTTCCAACGCATCTTTCAGCGTCGGCGCATGCACGGTCGGGCGGGAGGCATCAAGCAGACCGGCACGCTCCAGCTCACCCAGAATAGCCATAATGCCACCGGCCCGATGCACGTCTTCCATATGCACATCAGATTTGGCAGGCGCGACCTTGCACAGGCAGGGAACCCGGCGCGACAGACGGTCAATATCGGCCATGGTGAAGTCCACGCCCGCTTCCTGAGCCGCCGCAAGCAGATGCAGCACCGTGTTGGTCGAGCCGCCCATGGCGATATCGAGGCTCATCGCATTCTCGAACGCCGCATGGGTGGCGATACCGCGCGGCGTGGCCGAGACATCATCCTGCTCGTACCACCGCCGGGCGAGATCAACGATCAGATGGCCAGCCTCCCGGAACAGTTTTTCCCGGTCGGCATGGGTCGCGAGCACGGAACCATTGCCCGGCAGGGACAGGCCCAGCGCCTCGGTCAGGCAGTTCATGGAATTGGCGGTGAACATACCGGAACATGACCCGCAGGTCGGACAGGCCGAGCGCTCGACAGCCTGAACCTCTTCATCCGTGTAGGATTCATCCGCCGCCACGACCATGGCATCGACCAGATCGAGCGCGCGCTTCGCCCCTTTCACCACGGTCTTTCCGGCCTCCATCGGACCACCGGAGACGAACACCGACGGAATGTTCAGTCGCATGGCGGCCATCAGCATGCCGGGCGTGATCTTGTCACAGTTGGAGATGCAGACCATCGCATCGGCACAATGGGCGTTCACCATATATTCGACACTGTCGGCAATCAGCTCGCGGCTCGGGAGGGAGTAGAGCATACCGTCATGTCCCATCGCGATCCCGTCATCGACCGCGATGGTATTGAATTCCTTGGCGACGCCGCCGGCGGCCTCGATTTCCCGCGCCACCAGCTGGCCGAGATCCTTCAGATGCACGTGGCCCGGCACAAACTGGGTGAAGCTGTTGACGACCGCGATAATAGGCTTGCCGAAATCACCATCCTTCATGCCGGTCGCGCGCCAGAGTCCGCGTGCGCCCGCCATATTGCGGCCATGGGTGGTGGTCCGGGATCGATACTGTGGCATGGTTCGAACCTTGGAAATGTTCCGCCCCTCATACGCCGTTTTCCAGAGTAGGAAAAATCTATTATTCTGCTTCCATTCAGTCGCTGGAGATATCACTGATGGAGGCCCGGCAGCTCCGGCATTTTCTGACGGTCGCGGAAACGCTGCATTTCGGGCGGGCCGCCGAGCGTCTGAACATGACACAGCCACCGCTGAGCCAGTCCATTCTGGCGCTGGAACGGCAATTGGGAGCGGCGCTGTTCATCCGCTCCCGCCGCAGCGTGGCGTTAAGCCCGTTCGGCCAGCAATGGCTGCCGCATGTCCGCGCCGCGCTGGCCTCGCTGGAAGCACTGCCCGGCATCGCGCGCCGCCTGCGGGACGGAGAAGCCGGACGGCTGGAACTGTCTTTCGTCAGCACAGCGGATTACAGCATCCTGCCATCCCTGGTGCGCCGGTATGCGGCGTTGTACCCGGATGTGGAGATCGTCCTCACCGAGGCCACCAGTGACGTCCAGATCGATGCCCTGCTGAACGGCAGAGGTCATGCCGGGATCGTCATCCATCCCGATCGCAGCACATTACCGGGCGCGCTGGCGTATCACCCCCTGACGCGGGAAAAACTGATCGCGGCTGTACCGGATAACAGTCCCGACCTTTCGCCCCATGCCATCATGCAGTCGCCGCTGATCATCTTTCCCCGACACTCCGCACCGGCTTTCTACGATCTGGTCACGCACTACCACGCCACACATGGCGGAGGAGCCGCCATCGCTCAGGAGGCGATCCAGATGCAGACGATCATCAGCCTCGTCTCGGCAGGGATGGGGATCGCGCTCGTGCCGGCCTCCCTGCGCCACCTCGCCCGGACAGGTGTGCGCTATGTCGATCTGAAGGAGGATGCGCCGATCCTGGAAACCGGCATGATCTGGCGCCGTGATGACACAGCGCCGATCCTGTCACGCCTGCTGGAAGTCGCGCAGGACATGTCAGAGCAGACTACCAGCGATAACCAAGCGTAGCGAACACGGCACGGCCCGTCGCATAGTAGCAGCTCGTCATCCGCACACAGCCAGCCACGATACGACGATCCGCCAGATTGGTCGCATTGACCTGCAACCGCCAGCGATCCATTTCCACCCGCGCCGTCAGGTCGAACTGCACCGAACTCGGGACATTGAACGTATTCGGCACAGCCCCCGATGTCTCGCCATTATAGCGGACACCACTGCCGAGCGCGAAATTCCAGCGTTCAGAAACCGGAAATTCCTTTTCCATATACAGGCTCGCCATATGGCTCGGCACGAAAACAGGGCGTGATCCGGTCGCTCCTTTTTCGTTGCTGCTGGTGATCAGCGGTTCCTGATAGGTCAGGGCAGCAATCATCCGCAGGGTTGGGGTCAGATTGCCAGTCGCCTCCGCTTCAGCACCGCGCGTGCGGATTTCTCCTGTCTGGATCGAGAAATTGGCGTTGTTCGGATCAGGCGTCAGAACATTCTGCTGGGTCAGATCAAATGCATCAACCGTGAACATGATGTCGCGATGCACCGGCTTGTATTTGATGCCGACCTCTACCTGATTACCCGTGGTCGGCACATAGCTGTTACCAACCCGATCCACCCCCGTCTGCGGCTGGAACGAAGTGGCATAGGTCACATACGGCGACAGGCCATTATCGGCCGCATACAGCAGTCCGGCGCGATAGCTGAAATGCGTCGGATCGCTGTTCTGCGTGGAGCGGTTTTTGTTGTTGGTCAGACTGTCAGAAACAAAATCCTCACGCCCTGTCAGGGTCAGGCGCCAGTGCTGCCAGGCGATCTGATCCTGCACATAAACGCCGGTCTGAATCTGGGTCTCATTGGTGTTGATCGTCGATGCATAGGCCGGAGCCTTCACACTGCGATAGACAGGCGCATAAAGATCCAGCGATGGCCCCGTTCCCTGCCCACGGCGTATGGAGATGAACTGGGTCGTGATATTCACACCCGTCAGCAGATCATGCGTGACAGGGCCGGTCGCAAAATGCACTTCTGACTGATTATCGACGGCCAGCGTGTTGAACATGTTCAACTGCTGCTGCGCCTGCCGCGTAATACTGCGCTGATTGGCGGCAAGGCCGGTGGTGGTCACAGTGCGATAATTCAGATCCTCATGCATGAAACGGAGATTCTGCCGCAGGGTCCAGCGATCCGTCACATGATGCTCGGCGAGATACCCCACCGAAACCTCGCGCTTCGAATAGACATCATAATTCGGATCGCCGGTATTCAGACTTTGCCGGATATAGCCGTAGCGACTTGGAAACACCGTACCAATAGCGGGCAGAAACTGGGCCGCCGATCCGGCATCGATCTGCATATAACTGGACAGAAAGGTGACTGTCGTTTTCTCACCGGCCCATTTCACCGACGGCGCAACATAGATCCGGTTGTTCAGGATATTATCGACAAACGTATCTGATTTGCGCATCAGCCCGTTCAGCCGCCACAGCCAGGAACCATCGTCAGTCAGCCGGCCACCCAGATCGGCAGCCCCCTGAATACGGTTGAAAGAACCACCCTGCACCTGCACCTCGTTGGTATGATCAAGACGAGGCTGTTTGCTGACCGCATTGATGATACCGCCCAGCTGGCCGGAACCGTACAACGCTGCATTGGCTCCCCGCAGCACGTCAATCCGTTCCAACCCGTACGGCTCCAGATCGAAAGTCTGCGATGCACTGGCCAGCGGCAGTTTCAGCCCATCCAGGTAGGTATCAGGCGTAAAGCCGCGGATCGTGCCGCCGAAACCACGCGGATCGTCCCGGCCACCAACATCCGTAACACCGGCCGTATAACGCATTGCCTCGGCAATGCTGCGGATGTTCAGATCTTCCAGCCTGTCACGCGTGATGACCGTGACATTCTGCGATGTCTGCATCAGGGGCGTATCGGTTTTCGTGGCCGCAACACTTTTGCGGGCCAGAAATCCCTTGACCGGTCCCAGCGCCGTTTCCTGCTGTCCCGATACATTGAGCTGCGGCAGTGCCCCTGCCTCCTGCGCATGCGCCGAAATCCATGGAAACCCCACCGCAAGGCAAACAGATCCAAATACACAACCCGCGTTACGTATCCTGATGCGCTGAGACAACGGTTTCATGTCATCATTCCCGAATTGATCGGGCGGGTCATAATGATAATGAGAAATATTCTCAATAAATTATTTTGAGAACGCATCAATGTATCTGAAACATGGCTATATCACCGCCTGTCTTGTCAGACGCACATTAGGAAACAGACAGTCATGCAGGACGCTAAAAGCGCAGCAATGCAGACAATAACATGCTGGATTGGGCCATCCACCGCAGAAACACGGCAAGACCATGCATGAAACCTGGTAGCGGTGGACGGATTTGAACCGCCGACCAAGGGATTATGATTCCCCTGCTCTACCGCTGAGCTACACCGCCAGGTTGGGGGCCGCTGATACCGCCGTACCGGCTGGTACGTCAATCACCTGAGAGACAGATTTACGAATAAATCCACCCCCCAGAACCCGGTCCCCATCATAGAATACACAGGCCTGTCCCGGCGCGGGCAAAGCTTCGGTTTCCAGTATTACCTCAACACCGCTCTCGATCACCCGGACTGTCGCCGGATGCGGCGTTTCCCGCGCCCTCAGCTTGACCATGCAGGAGATGGGGGCAACAGGCGGGGTCATCAACCAGTTGACTTCAGAAAGCACGATGCGGCGCTGGGCTGTGCCGGCAGGCCCCACCACCACGCGGCGGCTGCCCGCATCCAGTGATACCACCACATGGCGCACTCCACCGATCATCGCCGCATTGCCGAGGCGCTTCGCCTGACCGATCGTATAGCGCCCCACACCTTCATGCTGTCCCAGCACATGGCCATCCCGGTCCACAATCTCTCCCGGCTCCAGCGCATCAGGGCGGAAACGGGCCACGACATCGGCATAGGTGCCAGCCGGAACGAAGCAGATATCCTGACTGTCCGGCTTACGTGCCACCGCCAGCCCCAACCGCTCGGCATGGGCGCGCACGTCATCCTTGCTTTCCATTCCCCCCAGCGGGAACAGGCTGACATCCAGCTGATCCCGCGTGGTGGCGAACAGAAACCAGCTCTGATCGCGGGAAAGATCGACCGCGCGATGCAGTTCCGCTCCGTCCGGTCCGTCAATACGCCGCACATAATGGCCGGTCGCCAGACGCTCCGCCCCCAGATCACGCATCAGGGTGGTCAGATCGGCGAATTTGACCGTCTGGTTGCAGCGGATGCACGGAACAGGGGTTTCCCCTGCGGCATAGGCATCAGCAAAATCAGCCATCACCGCATTGCGAAAGCGTTCTTCCGCATCAATCACGTAATGCGGGAAGCCAAGCCGGTCAGCGACCCGCCTGGCATCGTAAATATCCTGCCCGGCGCAGCAGGCTCCTTTCCGCTTCGCCGCCGCTCCGTGATCATAGAGTTGCAGCGTCACGCCGATCACCTCGTGCCCGGCCTCCTGAAGCAATCCGGCGACGACGGAGCTGTCAACCCCGCCGGACATCGCGACCAGGACACGCATCGGTGATCAGCCTCCGGCGTTACGGCTGCCGGATGGCAGGCGCACGACCAGCCCGTCCAGAGCCTCGGTCATCACCAGCTGGCAGCCGAGGCGGGAGGTTTTCTGCAGGCCGAATGCCAGATCAAGCATGTCTTCCTCATCCTCGGTCGGCTGTTCCAGACGGTCGAACCATTCCGGATCAACGATCACATGGCAGGTCGAACAGGCCAGCGATCCTTCGCATGCGCCTTCAATATCCACGCCATGCTTATGGGCGATCTCCAGCACGGACAAACCAGCGGGGGCATCAACTTCCCGGTGCGTGCCATCCTGTTCGACGAAAGTCATCTTGGGCATTGCGTCTCGTTTCCGCATTCTTGTCGCACCCGGCACAGGCCGGGCGGCTGGGTCTCAAGTGGCGTCCTGACACAGAGAAATGGAGAGACCATCCCGCCACACCTGTGCCAGCGCGGCAACCGCGCGATCCACATCCGCGGCGGAGGTATAGCGTCCGATGCCAAGGCGCAAGCTTCGTGCCGCCTGCGCCCCGCTCACCCCCATTGCACGAAGCACATAGGATGGCTCAACCTCCGCGGATGTACAGGCGGAACCGGTGGACATCGCCAGCCATGGCAGCGCGGCCATAACCTGCTGCGCTGTCCTGTCTCTCGCAATATCAGGGGGAAAAGCCACGTTCAGATTGCCCGCCACCCGCTGTTCGAGGGAACCATTGACGCTCACCCCCGGCACAGCCTGCCGCAGAAGGGACAGCAGACGATCCCGCAGCCCGGCGATACGCACGGCTTCGGCCTCCCCTTCCTGACGGGCAATGGCGCAGGCCGCGCCGAACCCCACGATCAACGGCGCGGGCAGGGTGCCGGAGCGCAAGCCGCGCTCCTGCCCGCCGCCGGAGAAAAGCGGCTCCAACCGTATGCGCGGGCGGCGGCGCACATACAGCGCTCCGATCCCTTTCGGGCCATACATTTTATGGGCGCTCAACGACATCAGATCGATCCGCGCCTCGCCACTGCCGACCGAAAACGGGATTTTCCCGGCGGCCTGCGCCGCATCCGTATGAAACAGGGCCCCCCGCTCATGCGCCAGACGGGACAGGGTGGCGATATCCTGAATCACACCCGTCTCATTATTGACCGTCATCACGCTGACCAGCAACGCAGGCAGCGTCAGCGCCTCCCGCAATACCTGCGGGTCAAGCAGCCCGTCAGCCCCGACCGGCAGGATCACCGGCTCGAACCCTTCCCGCGCCAGATCATGAACGGATTCCAGAACGCATTTATGCTCGGTGGCCACGGTGATGATGCGGCGAGGCGCAGATGGCGCATGATGCAGGGCAAAGCGGGCCGCACCCTTGATTGCCAGATTATTGGCCTCGGTCGCACCGGAGGTGAACACGATCTCCCTCGCCTCCGCGCCGATCAGCGCCGCCACGCTGTCCCGGGCCTGCTCTACCAGGCCAGCGACCTTCTGACCGGATTCATGAGCGGTGCTGTGCGGATTGGCTGACATCTCCGTCCATAAGGGCACCATCGCCTGCACAACACGTGGATCGCAGGGCGTCGTCGCCTGATAATCAAGATAAAGGGGCGTGTCCGGCAAACTCATCACCGGGCCGATATGGGATGAGACACAGAGAAAGGAAAGGGCGAAGAAGACGGCTCTGCCCTCAACCGGGCAGCCATGGTGGCATAGGCATCCATAAATGCCTGCACCTCCACCTCTGTCACGTTCCATGGCAACGAGACCCGGATTGCCTCCCCCGCCTGCTGCCCGAACCCCATCGCCGCCAGCACATGACTGCGTGATACCTTGCCGGAACTGCACGCAGAGCCGGCTGAAACCTGGATACCGGCCAGATCAAGCGCCATGACCTGACGATGTGCCGCCACACCGGGCAGGATCAGACATGAGGTGTTGGGCAAACGTCCCAGCCTCGCGCCTCCACCTGCCACCACCGCCCCTGCCAGGGTGGCCGCCTGTTCCAGCCTGTCTCTCAATTCAATCAGTCGGGCGGACGCTCCTCTTTGCTCATCCGGAGACAGAGTCTGCATGGCCGCACGGGCAGCCGCAGCAAAAGCGCTGATCGCCGGCAAGGCCGGAGTGCCGCCGCGCCAGCCTCTCTCCTGACCACCCCCTTTCATCAGCGGCCTGACATCCCGATGCGCCGCATCACGCAGCAGCAGTGCGCCAACCCCCGGAACGCCTCCCAGCTTATGCGCAGACAAAGCCATGCTGTCCGCATCCAGCGTCCTCATCGACACCTCCATCCGACCAGCCGCCTGCGCAGCATCAACATGCAGAAATGCGCCATACTGGCGGCAGAGCACGGCAGCCTGCGCCACCGGCTGGATGACACCCGTCTCGTTATTGGCGAGCATGAGGCACACCAGAGCCTGGCCGCCCTGCGCCAGCCGCGCTTCCAGATCATGCAGATCAGTCACACCTTCGTGATCAATACCAATCATTTCCGCATCAGGGCGACAGGACAGCAAAGCAGGATGCTCCGTCGCACCGAGGAGCAAACGACGGCCGACCCCCAGCACATGCACGGCAAGACTGTCCGCCTCCGTACCGCCGGAGGTGAAAATCACCTCATCAGGCCCGGCTCCATAGAGCATCGCCAGAGTTTCACGAGCCGTTTCCTGCCGGTCTCTCGCCCGCCGCCCTGCACGATGCAGCGAAGATGGATTGCCCGGCTCCCGGACCGCATCCTGCCATGCCGTTACTGCCTCCGGGCGTACCGGCTCAGAAGCATTCGCATCCAGATAAACTGACAGCGGTACCACGACTCTCGACTCCCTTTGCGGTCTGCCGGAACGGAAAATCAGTCATCAGGCAGCCATAGCAGGACAGGCAGGCCACAATTTAATGGCTTATTCATGTGCTTTTTGTTAGCAAAAGTGACTGCTGGTACAATATGATGGTCAAACAGGGCTGCTGCTTGCAGCAGGATAATAGAATAGCAAAAGGAAAAAGGGACGGTACAGTGGCCGCAGAAACGCTCGCCGTTGCCGGGTTCGCGGGACATCCTGGTCCTTCACGTCCGCTTCCGGTTCAGACATTCGCACCGCTACAGAACCAGATATCCCGATCGCATCCTAAAAATATTAGGTCAGACCCCGATACGTGACGGCACCGTCATGTGACGGCTGGCCTTAATATCCAGCAAACATATGTCCGGAGCAACCGGATAATGATGGCCTCGGCGCGTGCCCGTTGCACGCAGTCGATCAGAGAACGGAATTAAACTGCTCATGCCTGAGGTAATGTTCGCCGGCCCCGATGGTCGGCTCGAAGGTCGTTACCACCATTGCAAGGAAGCGGGCGCGCCGCTCGCCCTGATACTTCATCCCCATCCGTTGCACGGGGGGACAATGAATAACCGAATCACCTATAGCATGTACCAGTCGTTTCAGCGACTGGGCTTTTCCGTGATGCGCTTCAACTTCCGCGGTGTCGGTCGCAGCCAGGGCCGGTATGATGGCGGGATTGGTGAAATTGGTGATGCCGCCGGGGCGCTGGACTGGATGCAGTCTGTCAACCCGAACCACGGCAGGCTGTGGATCGCCGGCTACTCCTTCGGTGCCTTCATTGGCATGCAGTTGCTGATGCGCCGCCCGGAAATCTCCGGATGGGTCAGTGTTGCCCCGCCTGCCAATCATTATGATTTCGGCTTCCTTGCCCCCTGCCCCTGCGGCGGTCTGATGCTGCATGGCGATGCGGACGAGCTGGTGCCGGAACCCGCCGTGCGCAAGCTGGTGGACAAGCTGAACACCCAGAA
The DNA here is from genome assembly GCF_001889545.1 of Granulibacter bethesdensis. NCBI lineage: Bacteria > Pseudomonadati > Pseudomonadota > Alphaproteobacteria > Acetobacterales > Acetobacteraceae > Granulibacter > Granulibacter bethesdensis. Next base: position 2,207,033 of record NZ_CP018194.1, read on the forward strand.
AAATGTAGACGTCGATTACCGCGTGTTCAAAGGTGCGGATCACGTTTTCGCCTCCCATGCCGAAAAAGTCTCCGAAGCGGTCGAGGAGTATGTCGGTCGCTCCATCGGCGCACGCCCCATGGCGCTGGCGGCTGACTGATTAAAAATTCTGCTTCCCGGTCAAACTGGGCTGGCTCAGACTGGGCTGGCTCAGCTTGGTCTGGGCGGGGGAGAGACTGACCAGCCTGCCTCCGCTGATTGGCGTTTTCACACCGGTTGTCGCCGGTTCACTCAATGGCAATCCCCGGACGCTTCGTACCGCCAGATAGCCGAAGCACTGCGCTTCCAGCGCATCCCCATCCCATCCGAACGCCTCCCCCGCATAGACAGGCGCAGCGAGCCGCTCCCGCAGGGCCTCCATGATCGCCGGATTGCGACGCCCGCCCCCCACAATGATCCAGCCGCCCGGTTCCCGCCCCGGCCAGATCAGGGCCGCAATGGATGCCGCGATAAAGGCCGTGAGCGTTGCCGCGCCATCTCCGGCGGAAAGGTCATGCACACCGCTTTCCGTCAGACTGTGCGAAAAATCCAGCCGATCCAGTGATTTCGGCGGAGACTGGCGGAAAAACGGAGCCGTCAGCAGCCGGGCCAGCACGGCCTGATCCACACGCCCCGACCGCGCCAATGCTCCATCACAATCGCATTCCTGCCCGGTATGAAGGGTGGCCCAGTCATCCAGCGGGCCATTGCCCGGCCCTGCATCGGAAGCCAACAACGTGCCATCCCGCCCGATCAACGTGACATTGCTGACACCACCGATATTCAGCACCGCGATATAATCGGCACCATGCCATGCCGCCTCCGGCAGATCCTGCGCCAGCGCACGATGAAACAGCGGCACTAACGGCGCACCCTGCCCCCCTGCCTGCATATCGGCTGAGCGGAAATCATAGACCACATCAATCCCGGTCAGCCGGGCCAGCAAGGCGGCATCGCCAATCTGCCAGGTCCACCCCTCCTGCGGACGATGCAGAACAGTTTGGCCGTGAAACCCGATCAGATCCGCGCTGACGCCCAGTGCCTTCACGGCATCGGCATGGCGTTCCGTCAGGCGGCGCTCGACATCATGCAAAAAAGGGTCATACGCCCCCTTCACGAGACCCGGCGCAATATCCAGCAAACGCCGCAGATCAGCCCGTAATCCCGGATCATAAGGAAAGGTCACTGCGGGACCATAGCCGGTGATGCTCACCCCGTCTGTCTCGATCACCGCCGCATCGACGCCGTCGAGAGACGTCCCGCTCATCAGCCCGATGGCGCAGAGAGGAGGAGACATATTCTGCGGCTGCGTTGCATCAGCGGCCATTCACCCGCGCCTTTTCCCGTGCTAACCCGCGCATCATGTCACGCAGCGCATTTCTTCGCGAGGCCGAGGCCCGCGGTTTCCTGTTCCAGTGCACCGATCAGGAGGCTCTGGACAACGCCCTCAGCAGCGGCACGGTCAGCGCCTATACGGGCTTCGACTGCACCGCCGACAGCCTGCATGTCGGGCATATGATGCAGATCATGCTGCTGCGCCTGTTGCAGCGGCACGGACACCGGCCCGTCGTTCTGCTGGGCGGCGGCACCACGCGGATCGGCGATCCTTCCTTCCGCGAGGAAGCCCGTCAGCTTCTGACCGATGCGCAGATTACCGCCAATATGGATGGTATCCGCGCCAATATCGAGCCATTCCTGACTTTCGGCACCGGCCCCACCGATGCCACGCTGGTGAACAATGCCGACTGGCTGGACACGCTCGGCTATATCGAGATCCTGCGGGAGGTCGGTGTTCATTTCAGCATCAACCGCATGCTGTCCTTCGACAGCGTCCGCACCCGGCTGGAGCGCGAACAGGGACTGACCTTTCTGGAGTTCAACTACTCCATCCTGCAAAGCTATGATTTCCGGGAACTGAACCGTCGCCTCGGCGTGACGCTGCAATTCGGTGGCTCCGATCAATGGAGCAACATCATCTCCGGCGTTGATCTGGTCCGCCGCACGGATGGCAAGCAGGTTTTCGGCTTCACCGCGCCCCTAGTCACCACCGCATCAGGTGCGAAAATGGGCAAGACTGCGAAAGGCGCGGTCTGGCTGACGGCGGAAAAGCTCAGCCCGTATGATTACTGGCAGTTCTGGCGCAATACCGAGGATGCGGATGTCGGCCGCTTCCTGCGCCTGTTCACCGAACTGCCGCTGGACGAGATCGACCGTCTCGCTGCCCTGCAAGGCGCGGAGATCAACGAGGCCAAGAAAATCCTCGCCACCGAAGCAACGGCGATCCTGCATGGCCGTGCGGCGGCAGAAGGCGCAGCGGAGACTGCCCGCCGCGCCTTTGAGCAGGGCGAGGCCGCCGACACACTGCCCGGCGTCGAGATCAGTGCCACCGAGCTGGCGGAAGGGCTGCCGATCCTGCGTGCCCTGACGGTCGCGGGCCTGGCTCAGTCCAATGGCGAGGCTCGTCGCCTGATCCGTGGCGGTGGCGCGCGCGTCAATAACGAGGCTGTCACGGATGAAATGCTGAAACTCTCCCCATCGGATTTGCAGGACGGGGCGATCAAGCTTTCAGCCGGGCGCAAACAGCATCGCCTGCTGAAGCCGGTCTGAAGCACCGGCTCCGGTCAGGCTCCTCTGCCTGACCGGAGCCGGGCAATCACCGCGCCAGCACGGCGTGGAAATGATCCAGCGCCCAGTCCGCCTGATCCCGTGTCAGCACCAGCGGCGGCGCGATACGGATCGTATGGTCATGCGTTTCCTTGCAGAGCACGCCGCGTGTCTGCAACTGCTCGCAGATGCGGCGCGCGCCCCCGGCATCGGGGTGCAACTCCACCGCCAGCATCAGGCCACGCCCGCGCACCTCCCTGATGATCGCACCACCGATGGAGCGCAGACCGCTCAGCAGATGCGCGCCGATCACAGCGGCATTCTCGATCATGCCTTCCTCGGTCAGCACCCGCAGCGCCGCACGGGCCACCGCGCAAGCCAGCGGATTGCCACCGAACGTGCTGCCATGCTCGCCAGGATGCAGAACCCCCAGCACCTCATCGGTCGAAAGCACAGCCGAAACCGGATAAAAACCGCCCGACAATGCCTTGCCCAGCAGGGTCACATCCGCCTCGACCCCTTCATGCTCCTCAGCCAGCAACTTGCCGGTGCGACCGAGGCCGGTCTGAATTTCGTCCAGAATCATCAACACGCGATGGCGGGTGCAAAGGGCGCGGGCAGCCCGCAGATAGCCGTCCGGCGGAATGATCACCCCGGCCTCACCCTGAATTGGCTCGGCCATGAAGGCCACCGTATTCGGGCCGATCGCCGCTTCCAATGCGGTGATATCGCCATAAGGCACAACCCGGAAACCCGGTGTGAACGGTCCAAATTCGCGTCGGGCCGTCTCATCGGTGCTGAAGCTGACAATAGACGTGGTGCGGCCATGGAAATTCTCGGCACAGACGATGATCTCCGCCTGACCATCCGGCACACCCTTGATCTGATAGCCCCATTTGCGGGCTACCTTGATAGCGCTTTCCACCGCCTCGGCCCCGGAATTCATCGGCAGCACCCGGTGGGAGCGGGTCAGCGTGCACAGCTCCTCATAAAACGGAGCCAGCTGATCATTGCCGAAAGCACGGGACGTCAGAGTCAGAACCGAAGCCTGAGCCGTCATCGCCTCAAGAATTTTCGGGTGGCAATGACCCTGATTGACGGCGGAATAGGCAGAGAGACAGTCCAGATAACGCTTACCCTCCACATCCCAGACCCAGACGCCTTCCCCACGGGTCAGCACCACTGGCAGCGGCTTATAATTGCGCGCGCCATAGACGGCTTCCCTGGCCAGAAAATCCTGATTGGTCCGTGTGGAACTGGCGGTGGCCGCCAGAATGTCGCTCATCGGTGGTGATCCCCGTTTTACAGTACGGTTATACAGAACAACCGCACCTCAAGGGGACGCTTCATAATCCCCCCTCCCGCAAAAGCCGACCAAAAAATACGCTGAGCTGCTCAGACAGGAGCCATGCCATATCGCGCTGCGACCAGCGCCACACAGCGTTCGAAAATATCAAGACAGGCGAAATCCCGACTCTGCCCATCCTCCGGCAGTACCAGGGCGATACCCTGTTCTTCCAGCAGACCCGGTATCATCAGATTATCTGGCAGACCGAAATCCTCTACCTCCATACCCGCTACAGGATCGGGCCAGCGGGTGATATGGGCGTAGCTGCGGGATGCGAAGGACGCGACATCGTTGCTGTAACCGTAAACAGGCCGTCCTTTGCCACCGAACCAGCCCAGTTCCACCAGCGTTCCTGCATCCGCCGAAGCGCCCCGAAACGGGGTCAGATTGGCGATCACGATGTCGCAGGCCTCCATCATCACCAGATTGGCCTGAAAAATCCGTTCCCATGGTGGCAGCTTGATTGTGCCACTCTCGGCCACCGGCGCGCGGGCATGCAACCCGTAATGCTCACAAATGGCGATCTTGCGGGCCGCGCGCTCCGGCGCATCGGGCATGAAGACATCAGGCCCGGCAAGATAGGCAATCGGTCGGCGCAACAGAAATACTCCGTGATCAGGCGGCCTCATCAAAGGCGATTTCAGCCATCCATCATTGCGGTCGTCTGAAATAGTCGAAAATCCCGCGCAAAAAACCTGGGGTCAGAGTAGCAAGCGGGTTCAGGCTGACCTGTGGATCCTGCAAGCTGCCGCTCAGGGCATAGGTTGCCGCAAACACGCCGCCGCCTTTTTCAGGACTGAACAATTTTCCTACCAGCGGCAAATGGCCCGGCAGCGTATTGAACATATAAGCCGGCACGATCGTACCCTCCAGCGCCAGCGTCTGGCCGGACAGGTCAATACGACCTTTCATCGTACCCCCGAGCGAAATGGTGTAGGCACGGGCATCGTTAAAAGTCAGCTCGTCATCGGTCAGGCTGAACGGCGCAATCAGATCATTCACCGGCAAACCAGGACCACTCAGCGCATCGACCAGCCCGTACAGCGTCATCGCCTGCAATACCTTTGCCGCCGCGGGTGCGCCCCGCACGCTGAACTGATGCAGTTTTGCGGTGCCGCTGAGCCGGTGATCCGGGCTGGTATCGTCAAAGCGGCCATGCAGGGTCAGGCGGCCATTGATAATCTCATCCGTCAGATCGAGCGTACTCAGCAGGGCTCCTGCATCGGTCGCCTGTGCATCCAGCACTCTTCCACTGCCATCCGGAACGATGACGAAGGAAAACAGGCCACCTGCCGTATCTCGCCCCGTCACTGTGACATTGCGATAGAGCGTGCCGTCATTGACAATGGCAATGCTGATGCCGAGCACTGCGCCCTGATCCACGGCGATCAGCCGGTCGAGCTTTCCGCTGATCTGAAACGGCTGACCTGGTGTTTCAGCCTGCGCCTGATCTCGGCGTCGATAGGAGGGCTGGCGCAATCCCTGACGTTTCAGCGGATGACTGAGATCAATCACCCCACCCGTAAGACGGCCCTGAATGGGTGCCCCCGTCCTGCCCGGAAACAGGATGGAGCCGGAAAGATGACTGTCACCCACCTGCACCGTATCGAACTGAAGCAATGTCCCGCCCCCCTCCGCACCAGCGGCACTGCCTGACAGAGACAAATTCGGAGCAGACACCTGAAGATTCTGCACGACGGACAGATGATCGCCCTGAAGAGTGATAGAGGCACTGGCACTCCCTGGCTGACCTGCGCTTTTCTGCCAGCCCAGCCGATCGATCATGGCAGACAGATCAGTCAGATCGGCCGCCAGATCGACCGTTGCCTTCCCGCTGCGATAACGGTTGTAGGCAACATCGAGATCGGTGGCACCCGACAGATTGACCTTGCCGCTCCTGATCCCCAGGCGCTCCAGATCGGCCACGGCCGCATGCGCCTGGACGGTCGCCTTCTCCAGCACCTGTTGCGGCGGTCCATGACGGAAATCCATGCCGGCCCTGATCCGGGCAGGAATATCCGCCACCACGCAATGCCCGGCCAATGACAGACCGTTCTCCGAAACGTCATAGGTGAAGTCGCCGTTTTCCAGATCTTGCCCGGCCAATACGTCATGCAGAACCAAAGCACTGATGTGCCCTTCAGAGGCTATGGCGACATCTTCCATTGCAACTTTTTTTCTCAGTGGCAGCGCCACGTTGAGAATGCCGGAGAACTGCCCCTCCGGCTGTCCCAGATCCATCGGATGCTCACTGAGCAGGTGCAGTCTCGGATGCGAGAGAAGCTTCTCCAGTCCCGGCACGGTACCTGAAAGTTCACCCTGAATAGCGGATTGCTGGTCTTTCTCTGTCAGCCCGGCAATCTCCATCACTGCATGTCTGACTGCGATGCCGTATGCCGGCACGCGACCGCCTCCGGCCTCGATGGTCAGCCGGTGCGGCTCTGTCACCCGTACCGTGCCGTTCATCCCCTGAATGGGCGGTACCGGACGCAGCCAGTGAATGGAAGCGTTCCGTATCGTCAGAAGACCATCGATCCCGTCCAGCGCCGGATGGCTGAAATCCTCACTGACCGAAGCCATCAAGGTGAGCGTGCCGGATTCGATCCGGCCCACCTTCATGTTCTGCGTGATCCATTCATGCGCACCATGCGCAAAACGCGCAGGCCACAGGGATGGCAGCCCGTCCAGCGGCAGAACCCCGACATCCAGATGGAACTGCGCATGGCGGCGCCCTTCCGAGACCGGCTCCAGACTGCCGCTCCCTTTGAAAACCGGTGCGGCCCCTGCATCCCCTTCCAGCCCCAGCGTCAGGGAAGACAGAAGAGTGCGCCCGGTGATCATGTCAGCATCAAGACGAGCGGCAAAAACCCGTATCTTCACCGTCTGATTGTCTATCGTTACGGTGCCGGGCTGGCTCTGCACATCAAGGCTCGCCCTTTTGAAAGCAAGATCGGAACCAATCAGGGCGGTTGCACGCAGACCAACCGGGACCTCCGCCGCGGCCAGCATTTTTATCTGTGAAGACAAATCAGCCAGCGCCGAGACCGGCATCATCCCGGCCTCGAACACGATCCCCAGCCCGTTTCGATCCGGCCCGTTTTGCGCCAGCGTCGCATCACCGACCTTCAGCAGCAAGGGCGTCGAAGCGCCTCCCGCCACCAGTCTGGCCCGAACCGATCCATCCAGCGGTGGCGAAGAATCATCCACCTTCTTTCTCTCGACCGATAGGGCAAGTCCACGATGGAGCGAGGCTTCTATCTCCTCCAGACGCCACGGCGATGCCGAAACCTCCGTGCGGCCGGATACCATCAACCGGTGAACCGCGGCATGATCGGGCAGAAGCGCCCAGCTACGGCGCTCCCAAATTCTGAAAGTCTCCAGATGACGCTGAAGGTCGAAATCGTCAGGTGACGGGGCCGAGACCGTCCCCAAGCGGGATGGTGGCAGCGCAATGGCGGTGTCCTCGATCAGCACCGTCTGCACACGCGGATGCCGGGACAGCAGCAGCCCGGATACCGCCCCAACCCGGAGCAGCCCGATCCTGGCCAGATCAGGCGCAGTCTCCGGCTGGCGCACATCCCGAATGGTCACACCACGCAATTGCACGTCCAGTATGGCATCGGGACCGTGTTTCCAGCCATCCCATGTCATCACCAGATACGGAATATCGATGCGGAAAGGCGCAAGCCTTCCCGGCAGACGCACAACCAGTCCTTGCCCCCCGGCTTTGCTGACCGCCTCCGCCCCGCCGGGCAGATCGGTGCCGGTCCGGGCCAATCCCTGTAGACTGCGCCCCAGAATATCGGTCAGATCAAGCGGACCATGCGACAGGCGCAACCCCAGCGCCACAAAGCCGACTGAAACCAGCACAGCGGCCCCGATGGCAGTCTGCAATGCCAGGCGGATAACCCTGCCGAGCAGCCATCCGGCTTGACCACTCCACCGCCTCACGGGAAGGCTTCCAGTCCGCCAGCGCATACGTAAGGAACTGACACGTGACCGACAGCCTGCCTCCCGCAAGGATCGACACTCCCCTGCCCCAGGGACAGGGATCGGGTGGTCTGCTGGAGGCATGTTGGCCTGCCCCCGCCAATCTCCATGCCGCCGAGCGGCTGCTGGAACAGTTTGCCGCACTGGGGGAGGCCGAGGCTCAGGCGCTTATGCATCCCGCCTTCCGTGCCATGCTGATGGCGTTGGGAGGGAACAGCCCCTATTTGTCCGAACTGGCCCTGAAAGAATCCGCCCTGTTGCTGGAAGCCGTGGTGATCGGTCCCGAAGCCAGTCTGGAGCAGATTTTCGCTCGTCTTGCCGCCGTTCCGGCCACAGTACCCCGTCTGCCTCTGGCTACAGCCCTGAGGACAGCCAAACGGCAGGCGGCGCTGATCATTGCGCTGGGCGATACGGGGGGATTGTTCACTCTTGAACAAGTCACCTCCGCCCTCTCCACGCTTGCAGAAAGCACCTTGCGCAAGGCCGTGGCGTATCTGCTGAACGAAGCGGCCTCTGCCGGCCGCATTCATCTTCCAGACCCGTCCGAGGCTGCTGTCGGCAGCGGTTTCACCGTGCTGGGCATGGGCAAGCTCGGCGCGCGGGAATTGAACTATTCCAGTGATATCGACCTCATTCTTCTTTACGATCCCGCTTCCCAGGCCGGATCGCAGGCCGAGTCGCGGGATGAGTTGGGCGCCCTGTTTACACGGATTGCCCGCAATATCGTCACCCTGATGGAAAGTCGCAATGAAGGCGGCGCGGCCGGGGGATACGTGTTCCGCACCGATCTTCGTCTGCGCCCCGACCCCGGCGCTACGGCCCCCGCCATCTCCCTCCCGGCTGCCCTCAGCTATTACGAGAGCATGGGCCAGAACTGGGAACGTGCCGCCATGTCGAAGGCGCGACCGGTGGCAGGAGACCTCGCACTGGGTCAGATGTTTCTGGACGCCATTCGGCCCTTCATCTGGCGTCGCTATCTGGATTTCGCCGCCATAGCCGATATTCACGCCATGAAGCACCGGATCGATATCCATCGCGGGAACGGTCGCGGTACGCCCCCCACCTCTATGATGGACCGGCTGGCCGGGTTCAATCTGAAGCTTGGCCAGGGCGGCATCCGCGAGATCGAGTTTCTGGTGCAGACCCTCGAACTGGTCTGGGGCGGGCGCGATCCGGAACTGCGCGAGCCACGCACCCTGATCGCCCTGCGCCTGCTGGCTGATCGTCAACACATCGCCGCCGATGTCGCAGAGGAACTGGCAGAGGCTTACCGCTTTCTGCGCATGGCCGAGCACCGGGTGCAGATGGTCAATGATCGCCAGACCCATTCCCTGCCCGCGCCCGGACCACATATGGCCGAGCAGATGCACGCCATCGCCCTGTTCCTTGGCTTTCCCGACACGAATGCCTTCGCTGCAACCCTGCTGCACCATGTGGACCGGGTGCAAGCCCATTACCGCACCCTGTTCGAGAGCGTCACGGATGACCCTGATCATGCGGGCCAGCTCGACTTCAGCGGCGACGGCGAACCGCCAACCACGATCGAGACATTGCACGCTATGGGCTATACGCAGCCGGCACAGGTGGTCGAGATCGTCCGTGCCTGGCATAGCGGACGGCTTCGTGCCCTGCGCTCGGAACGGGCGCGGCAGCTTTTGACCGCCCTGCTGCCCAGTCTGCTGTGTGCCTTCGCCCGTCAGAGCCAGCCCGATACCGTGTTGGCCCGTTTCGACGGGTTGCTGGCCCAGCTTCCCGCAGGCGTGCAGATTCTCTCGCTGTTCCAGCGCAACCCCGCTTTGCTGGAGCGGGTGGCACGGGTACTGGGGGCTGCTCCCTCGCTCTCCGATCATCTGGCCAGAGTGCCGAGCGCGCTGGAGGGGCTGATCATCCCAGGCGAAACGCTTCCCCCTGCCTCCCGGCAGATTGCCGATGCGCTCAGTGACTGCCGTGATCTGGAGGAGGTAATCCGTGCCCTGCGCGAAACCGCGCGGCAGGAGGATTTCCGTATTTCCGTCGCCACCATGACCGGCGATATGGATGTGGATGAGGCCGGAATCATCCGCACCGCAATGGCGGACGGCGTCGTCAGCACCCTGCTGCCGCATGTGATGGAGGACCACGTGTCCCGCCACGGCATCATCCCGAATGGCGGGATCGCCGTGATTGCCCTCGGCAAGGCTGGCGGGCGGGAGATGATGGCCGGTTCCGATCTCGATCTGATGATGATCTATGATCACCCGGAAGATGTCAGTGAAAGTCAGCCCGGCGGCAATCCGGGCGTGCGTCCGTTGCCACCCAGTGCTTACTATACACGGGCGGCACAGAGCTTTATCGCCAAGTTGACCGCACAGGGACCGGGCGGCCCGGCTTTCGCGGTGGATATGCGCCTGCGCCCCTCCGGCAATCAGGGACCGGTGGCTGTGTCCCTCTCCTCCTTCCAGCGTTACCACCGGGAAAGCGCGTGGACCTGGGAACGGATGGCCCTGACCCGCGCCCGCGTCATTGCCGGCCCTGAAGCCCTGTGCCAACGGGTGAGGGAGGCAATCGAAACGGCACTGAACCGGCCTGTCCCTGCCGAGACGATCCGTGTCGATGCTGCCACAATGCGCGCGAGGATCATGCGGGAACATCCCAATCCCGGCCCGTGGGATATCCGTACCCGGCCCGGTGGGCAGCAGGAGGTAGAGTTCATCGTTCAGGTTCTGCAGTTGATTCACGGTCCGGCCAACCCATCGGTGCGTGCCACCTCAACGCGTGATGCTGTCAGACAGCTGCATCAGGCCGGTTTTCTGTCCGAAGAGGATATGGGACTGCTGATCCATGCCGACCATCTGGGTCGCGGTGTTCAGGGGCTGCTGCGGATCACGCTGGGCCGAACGGCGCGGGACAGGCTGCCCACGGCATCGGCCGAGGCGCTGGTGGAGGCTCTGGCCGAGCCGGGAGTCACCGATGAAGAGACACTGAGGGCCCGTCTCGATGACATTGGCCAGCGCGTGCGGGAGGCGTTCATCCGCCATATCGGTGATATTCCCCCGCCCTAGCAGAATCTCTGACAAAGAGAATGACTTTTCCGATCCCGGTACCCTGTGCCATGCAGCCGCATGACAACCGAACACTCTGACAGGGAGATTCGCGCCATGAGCACTCTTGCCGAAGGCGATACCGCCCCGGACTTCACCCTTCCCGCCAGCCGGGGCCGCACCGCCAGCCTTTCCTCACTGCGGGGCAAACCGGTCGTGGTCTACTTCTATCCCAAGGCCGATACGTCAGGTTGCACCAAGGAAGCCTGCGCCTTTCAGGAAGCCCTGCCCGCACTGGGGACAAGTGGTCTGACCGTCATCGGCATATCGCGGGACAAGATGAAGGCCATTGATGCCTTCGCCGACAAATACGCGCTCGATTTCCTGTTGGCTTCTGATGAGAGCGGCGCAGTTTCAGAGGCGTACGGAACGTGGATCGAAAAATCCATGTATGGACGCAGCTATATGGGCCTGGATCGCGCCACTTTCCTGATCGACGCGGAGGGACGTATTGCCCGCATCTGGCGCAAGGTGAAAGTCACGGGCCATGTCAAACAGGTGACGGCGGCAGCGGCAGAGCTTTGACCGGCCTCGCCAGCACCGAATGATGCATGGCGTAGGTAAGGTAGAACACCAGCGCCACCGCGATCCAGACCGCAAAGAAAACCAGCGTGATGGATGGCAACAACACGATCAGATAGAGGCAGCATACTGCGCTCAGCAGTGGCACCCATGGATAGAAAGGCACACGATAACAGCAGGGCAGATCACCATGACGACGCCTCAGGACGATCAGCCCTGCCGAAACGGCCAGAAACGCGATCAGCGTTCCCATGCTGGTCAGATTGGCGAGCATATCAAGCGGAAACATCGCCGCCAGCGCCGCAACCGCCGCTGCCACAATCCATGTATTGGCCAGCGGGGCATGGCTGGCTGCATCAACATGATGAAACACCGGCGGCATCAGACCATCACGGCTCATCACGAACAGAATGCGGGTCTGGCCATATATCGTCACCAGCGTCACGCTGAAAATCGACACCAGGGCGCCGATGCATAAGAGCACGGAAGGCCAGGCAGAGCCGGTCACCTGCTCCAGTATCACGGCCAGTCCGGCTTCCTGACCGGCAAAGCGCGTCCATGGTTGCGCGCCGATCGCCGCCACGGCAACCATGATATACACAAGCGAGACGATGCCCAGACACAACAGAATAGCCCGCGGCAAAGTGCGCCCCGGATCTTTCACCTCCTCGGCCGCGGTGCAGATCGTATCAATGCCGACATAGGAGAAAAACACTGTCGCGGCAGCACTGCCGACACCGCCCAGCCCCAAAGGCATGAACGGGGTCAGATGCTGCACACGAAAGGCACAGAGTGCGATCCCCGCAAACAGCAGCAGAACCAGCAGCTTCATGCCCACCAGAATGGCGTTGATCGTGCTGGAGTCCGAAACGCCACGTGACAGAAGGCCCGCACAGAGCATGACCAGCACAAGCGCAGGCAGGTTGATATAACCTCCATTGCCTGGTGCCGCGGTGATCGCATGCGGCAATGTCAGGCCAATAGTGTCGCCCAGCAACTGGTTCAGATACTGCGCCCAGCCCACCGCAATGGCGGAGGCCGCTACGCCATATTCCAGCAGCAGACAGGCTCCGACCAGAAAAGCAGCGACCTCTCCCATCGTTGCATAGGTATAGGAATAGGAAGAGCCGGCCTCCGGCACAGTGGAAGCGACTTCCGCATAGCAAAGCGCCGTCAAGGCCGCCGTCAGCCCCGCAATCGCAAAAGCCAGAATCGTCCCCGGCCCGGCTTTCGGGACCGCCGTTGCCAGAGCGACGAAAATACCGGTGCCAATGGTTGAGCCAACGCCAATCATCGCCAGACGCCACAGGCCAATCGTGCGCGATAGTCCCACCTTGCCAGCGTCTAACGGTATCTCACCGCCGGCAAGGGCAATATTCCGACATCTCAGGACAGCCTGAAGCCAGGGTGCTTTGTCAGCCATTCCTTCCTGCCGCCTTCCACTGTTGCCATGAGACGGCGGCAATCATCATGCAGGCCAGCACTGCCACTTCCCAGGCAGGACGCGGGCCAAGCGTGGTGGTCATGCGCCATGCCGTCGCCAGATCGGGCGGCCAGTTTGCGCTCAGCACAAGACGCCAGTTCAAACCACGCACCAGACCATACCATGCGGCTTCAAGCAGGGCTGTGGCCAGAATGGCCGCCAGAGACAGAATAATAACGCCCCACACGCCTCGATTCTGACGCGGCCATAAACGCCATGCCATGAGCGCACAAAATATCCCGCCCCAGACAGCCTCCTGCGAGATGTCGACCTTGGCCTGAATAAAGCCATGCACCAGCGCCAGTATCACCAGCACATACACAGTACGATGCAGTTTTTTCCACCGCCGCCCCAGCCTGCGCATCCATGAATCCGTGGATGTCACCGCCAGCACGACAAGCCCGCACAGCGCCACCAAACCAATCAGCAGATAAAAATGGCTGCCGATTTCAGAGAGGATCAACCAGATGCGTCCATTCTCATACGCCCCATACAGCGCCAGATGCAGCAGCGCATAACACGCCGTTCCCACCCCGATCATACGCCGCACAATCAACAGGCGGGGCCAGGATAGAGCCTCCCGCAAGGGGGTGATCGCCAGCGAGACCAGCAGGAAGCGGATAGTCCACCGCCCCGTCTCATGCAGAGCCGCCTTCAACGGCTCGGCCCCCAATTCCTGATAAAGGCCGTTCTTCAGCAGATGGGCTGCCGGATACAGCAGGAACAGCAAGGCCATCAGGCGCAGTAAAGAAAAATGCCCGGCCCGGTCATGCCATGGCACCCAGCCTTGTCGGGGCATGTGTTCCGTCACGGAGATGCCTTCAGCGCCTCCGGCGTGGTATGGGCATAAGAGGCAGGGATCGTGAACAGATCCGGGTCCAGCTTCTCCGTGGAAACGGAAACTGCCTGCGCCATGATCTGCTCCCCGATCCTCACTTGTAACAACATGCCATCACTGGTCATGCACATGGCGGCAGGCGCCGTCTTCGGTGTTGCGGTCTTGCCGTCTGCCGTGACGACCCACTCTGTGCAGGGCAGGCCGTCGACGATGCGCGATCCCGCTTTTTCATACTGCATCTCAGGCGTGGAGGGGCCAGAGAGAGGGTCGATTTCCGGCATTTTCGACTTGCCAACCACCTGCGGCCTTGGGTCGGACGCCTCGATATCCAGCACTCCGTGGCGAAGCGGATCGACCAGCGCGATATGCATATCAGCCCGATTGATCAGCATATAAAGCCCGCCCTGCGGCGGATCGATCCGCTGTATCTGGCGGGAGGCCAGCCAGCGCACACGCTCCGTGGTCATGGCCCCATCATGCTGTATGCGATAGGTGATATCGGTATCATGTGCGCATTGCAGCACAGGCTGCTCACCCGCCTGCGCACAGGCTGCAAGCAGGCCAAGCGCCACAAACAGCGCCAGAAAAGTGCCGTATTTCATCGCCCGATCAAATTCCTCATTGTTTGCATGGCGCCACCCATCTGCAACGCCCCCTGCCCATTCCCGGAGAGCAGGCCCTGCACCATGCCCGGCGGCAGATCCATTTTCTGATATCCGTCCGGAATCCTGAATAAAGCCTGCGGCTGCTGGGCATATTTCACGCTGGTTGCGTGCAGGCTGCCAGTGCGGCCGTCTGCATCCGTGCCCTCGCCGCTGAGCAGAATACCATCGTCACTGAGGCAGATCGTCCCCTGTCCCTGCCGGGATGTGACATGCCAGAGGGTGCAGGCAATGCCTGCGATCCGGCTGGTCCCGATGCGGGTGAAATTCTCGGTCGGGGAGAGCACCAGCGCACTGACCGGCGTGCCGGAAATGGCACTGGTGATGTAGATATTGATCTGGTTCAGCACCAGGGTCGCACGATCCTGCCGCAGATCAAGCAGCAGAAAGCCGGGCTGCCGGTCCGCCTCGACCCGCGCCTCTTTAAGTGTGCTCGAATAGAACAGCCTGCCCTGACGTGGCCGCCCGGTATCACCGGCTTTTGCACCAGTCAGGCTATAAACCACGGACACATCTTTCTGCGGCACCAGATGGGCGGGCTGATCGGCGAAGGCGGGGTGACTGGAGAATGGCATACCAGCCAGCAGTGCCAGGACACATAGACGGTGCGCCCTCATCCGATGCCGCTGCATGATGTCATGTGCCATGATCATTCCTTTCCTTGCCTGCCAATTCCCTGAACGCATGAACAAGCAAAGCGTGTGGCGGATTCGCGATCCAGTCTGCCCGGATATCTACGGAAGCCGCCAGTCGCTGCCTGTATGCTTCCCGGGGGATTTCCATGGCACCAAACTGTGTCAGATGCGTGGTGACAAACTGCGTATCCAGCAGCCGGAACCCACCCAGCCGCAAACGTGCGACCAGATGTGTCAACGCAACCTTCGATGCATCACGCACCGTGCTGAACATGCTTTCACCGAAGAACACTGCGCCCAGCACCATACCATACAGGCCACCCACCAGCTTTCCGTCCTGCCATGCCTCGACAGAGTGTGCATGACCGATCTGATGAAGATCGATGAAAAGCCGCTTGATTTCAGCGTTGATCCAGCTATCCATCCGCCCTTGGCGTGGTGCCGCACAGGCATGGATCACGGCGGGAAAATCACTGTCGATCCGCACCTCGAACCGGTCGGCAAGGACGGTGCGCAACAGACGGCGCGGAAGATGAAACCCGTCCAGCGGCAGAATACCGCGCTCTTCAGGGTCCAGCCAGTAAAGACGCGCACCCTCCCGGGTTTCTGCCATGGGAAACAGACCTGCACGATAGGCCTGTAATATCAGCTCCGGAGTGATCTCGAAGGCGCGTCGCGACATGCCTTCCTATCCTTCCGCGTTACCGCTCGGCAGATCCGGCCGGAAGGACAGTCTGGAAAAACCATCCTCCCGCTCCAGATCAGGCTGCAGGAATCTGCGCCGCCACAAATTTCTCCAGCCAGTGAATGGTGTATTCACCGGCCTGAAATTCCGGATCAGCCAGAACGCGCTGATGCAGCTCCGCTGTCGTGCTGATCCCCACCACAGCCATTTCCTCCAGCGCCCGGTTCATGCGCGCAATGGCTTCAGGACGGGTGGGAGCATGAACGATCAGCTTGGCAACCATGCTGTCATAGTAAGGTGGCACCACATAGCCGCTGTACAGCGCGCTATCCACACGCACGCCCAGCCCGCCCGGCGCATGGAACGCCTCGATCCGGCCCGGTGTGGGCATGAAGGTCAGCGGATCTTCCGCATTGATGCGGCATTCGATCGCATGACCCTGGAAGTGAATATCCGACTGCTCATAGCCGAGAGGCTCACCGGCAGCGATCCGAATCTGCTCCCGCACCAGATCGATGCCTGTGATGGCTTCCGTCACCGGATGCTCGACCTGCAAGCGGGTGTTCATCTCGATGAAAGCGAATTGTCCGTCCTGATACAAAAACTCCAGCGTGCCCGCATTGCGGTAGCCGAGCTTGCGCAGGCCGGAGGTCACGACCTCGCCAATCCGATCACGTTCTTCCGCCGTCAGGGCCGGAGAACCAGCCTCTTCCAGCAGTTTCTGATGTCTGCGCTGAAGAGAGCAGTCACGCTCACCCAGATGCACGACATTGCCATGTGAATCGGCCAGAACCTGTAATTCGATATGGCGCGGTTTATCGAGGTATTTTTCGATATAGACGGCATCATTGCCGAAAGCGGCAGCGGCTTCGGTACGGGCCAGACGCCACGCTTCGGCCAGTTCGCTTTCATCATGCGCGACTTTCATGCCACGCCCGCCGCCACCTGCCGCCGCCTTGATCAGAACCGGATATTTCACCCGATCCGCCACGGCGCGAGCTTCCTCCACATCCGACACGACGCCTGCCGAGCCCGGCACCAGCGGGACGTTGAGCGAGGCCATGGCGTGTTTGGCCTCGATCTTGTCGCCCATCATACGGATATGGGACGGGCTGGGACCGATGAAGGTCAGGCCATGCGCCTCGACCATTTCAGCGAAATCCGCGTTTTCCGACAGGAAGCCATAACCGGGATGAATCGCATCAGCGCCGGTGATGGTTGCCGCCCCGAGAATGGCGGCCGTATTCAGATAGCTGTCACGAGCGGCGGGCGGACCGATACAAACGCTCTCATCCGCCAGACGGACATGCATCGCATCGGCATCCGCGGTGGAATGCACGGCGACGGTCGGAATGCCAAGCTCACGGCAGGCGCGCTGGATTCTCAGCGCGATTTCACCGCGATTGGCGATCAGGATTTTGTGGAACATCCCGCCCCGGTCACTCAATGATCACAAGCGGCTCGCCATACTCGACCGGCGCGCCATTGCCGACGAGAATTTTCGAGACCGTGCCCGCTTTCGCGGCCTTGATCTGATTGAAAGTCTTCATCGCCTCGATCAGCAACAGCGTCTGCCCGGCCGTCACCGGCTGACCGACAGAAACGAAAGAAGGCGCGCCCGGCTCAGGACACAGATAGGCAATGCCGACCATGGGGCTGAGCACCGCACCGGGGTGCTTTGCATCATCCACGGCGGGGGCAGATACCTGTGCCACAGGATCAGCCTGCACCTGCGGGGCCGGAGCCGCCGCCACAGCAGGCGCCGCCATGGCAGGCGCACCCCCGACATAAGTGACGGGGGCTGGGGTCCGCGCAACACGGATACGGCTTTCGTTATCGATGATCTCGATTTCCGTCAGGCCTGTATCCGCAAGGATTGTCGCCAGGGTGCGGATGGCCTCCGCGTCGAACAGAACGCGGCTCATGCGCCCTCTTCTCCTTCATAAGGGTGAAAAGCTTGATCCCGATCAGAATGATCATCGGGCAGATCAGTCTGTTCGTCCAGCAGGTCCGCCATGGCACGCAACGCCAGGGCATATCCGCGCACGCCGAGACCGCAGATGATTCCGTCAGCCGCCTGGCTGACGTAAGACCGGCGGCGGAAAGTCTCGCGCCGGTGAATATTACTGATATGCACTTCAACCACCGGCAGATCCACCGACAGCAGTGCATCCATCAGAGCCACCGAGGTATGGGTATAGCCAGCCGGGTTGATGACGATGCCGGCGGCACGACCGCGGCATTCCTGTACCCAGGAAATCAGCTCACCCTCACCATTGGTCTGCCTGAAATCGACGGCAAGCCCAAGCTCCTCCGCCGTTTCGGCGCACAGCGCCTCAACATCGTCGAGCGTCACGGAGCCATACATCTCCGGCTGACGCACGCCGAGCATATTCAGATTCGGACCGTTCAGGACGGCAATCAAAGGTCTGGTCATCAGCGGGGCGTTAGCATGCACAGACGAGAACGTCCAATCTGTTTCATGAACTCAGCCTTTCGGTGGTTCCGGCTTGCGTAGCGTGAGGCCTCTCCCCATAGTCCATCCCATGTCCACCCCGACCATATCCCATTCTGAAACGCCCATGACAGCTGGCGCTTTCATCACCGTCAATGGCCTGCCGCATGCCCTGCGACGCCCGACCACTGTCGCGGCATTGCTGGAAGAAATCGGGCTGGACCGGGTAAAAATCGCGGTGGAGCGCAATGAAAGCATCATACCGCGCTCCCTCTATGAACAAACCCTGCTGGATGCTGGCGACGTACTGGAAATCGTTCATTTCATCGGCGGCGGCTAAGCCAGGCAGGCTGGTTTGCGCGGCCTTTTTGATCAGGCGTGTTACTCAACACGGAATCAGGATATATCATGACGACGGTTTCACCGACACACGGCCCCGGCTTTGCCGCATCAGGTGTGGAGGCCGGGGGCGATGATCGCTGGAGCGTCGCCGGACGACATTTCACATCCCGCCTGATCGTCGGCACCGGCCGCTACAAGGATCTGCCGGAAACTGCCGCCGCCATTGCCGCATCGGGGGCCGAGATCGTCACCGTCGCTGTCAGGCGTGTGAACCTGTCCGATCCCTCCGCACCGATGCTGCAGGATTACGTCAGCCCGCGTGATTATACCTATCTGCCCAACACCGCAGGCTGCCATACGGCGAAAGACGCAGTGAGAACCCTGCGTCTGGCCCGAGAGGCAGGCGGCTGGAATCTGGTGAAACTGGAAGTCCTGGGGCCACCACCGCATCTCTATCCCGATATGGCCGCAACCATGGAAGCCGCCGCCGCCCTGATTGAGGACGGATTCGAGGTCATGGTCTATTGCGCCGACGATCCTGTCGCCGCGAAACGGCTGGAGGACATGGGCTGTGTGGCGATCATGCCGCTCGGCGCACCGATCGGCTCGGGGCTGGGATTACAGAATCCGGCCATGCTGTCCCTGATCATCGAACAGGCGAAAGTACCGGTGCTGGTGGATGCGGGAATCGGCACCGCCAGCGATGCCGCCGTGGCCATGCAGATCGGCTGTGACGCAGTTTTGCTGAACAGCGCCATCGCTCATGCCGGAAATCCGATTCTCATGGCACAGGCCATGAAGCATGCCGTGCAGGCAGGACGTCTGGCCTATCTGGCGGGACGCATGCCCCGCCGGATGGGGGCGGATCCGTCCTCTCCCCTGACCGGGCTGATTTCCTGAACCGGAGAAACCAGTCAGGCCAGTTGTGAAGAGGCCGCTATTCGGCCTCTGTCTCTGCCTCACGGATGTAAGGCTCCACCTTACCTTGCAGCTTGATGGTCATCGGATGGCCCTTGCGGTCCAGCGCCTTGCCAACGATCACACGCACCCAGCCTTCGCTGACGCAGTATTCATCGACATTGTTTTTTTCTTCGCCGTTGAACCGGATACCGACACCGCGTTCGAGCAAAGGGGCGTTGAAATAGGGACTCTCCGGATTGGTGGACAGCCGGTCGGGAAGGGTATCGGCCATGAGAGGCAGCTCCATCGTCATAGATCAATCCGCCTCATAGCGGATTGATCGACATCCCCACAAATGGTGCCCGCAGCGCTCACCACCAAAAACCGACCATCACGAAGCTGATCAGTGCAGTCCGTAATAAGTGGGATGACCATGAAACTGCCCCATATGCAGATGTTTGAGGCAGGCTTTGTAATCTGCATGGCTCAACGCCTTGGCATCACAATGGTCAGGCTCCGCAGGCACCGTATTGGCAGCGGCGGAATCCGGAGCCGCAGAAGGCGTGGGCGTAACCACATTGGCCACCGGCGCTTTCTCCGGCGGTGGAGGTGTCGGAGCAGCCGAACCTTCCTTGGGTGCAGGTGCTGAGCAGGCAGCCAGAATGAATGCCAGAACGATGGAAACAGGATAGCGCACGCTTCAATTCTCCCTTTGCGCCTATTTGCGCTCCAAAACGTTACGGTAACGCTTCAGTATTGGGAAGGTTCACAGCTGCGGTTAGCAAACAACCCCCATGCGCCATCATGACAGCGGGGCTTTCTGACCGGGGAAAAGGGAAATGGCGGACCCGGCGCGATTCGAACGCGCGACCTTCGCCTTCGGAGGGCGACACTCTATCCAGCTGAGCTACGGGTCCAGCGCGCCTTCAATACCCTGCGCGGACTTCGAAGACAACCTTCTCTCAACTCCTCATGCTGCAAAACCCGGAAATGTCATCTGCCTTGCGCTGCACGCAACCGGGCTATTGCGTCGTGGTCCGCCCCTGATGGCAGAGGAATGTCGTTTCTTCCGCCGGCAATCCCCATCATCCATGCGATCACATCCTGCATGGGAAGGTCCCGCCGCTGATCACGGAGCAGCAGGTGGTAGCCATCCGGGTAATAGGCAAAGCGTACCTCTACGTTATCGTCTGCTCCCCTCTCTCTTGCCAGAGCCGCCCAGGCGGTATGCATGGCGCGTTTCGGCACCAGTTCATCATGGGCGCCATACAGAAACAGGGCCGGTCCCTTTACATACGGTGCCGATTCCAGCGCCTGATCCATCAGATCGACCACACCGCCAATGACATCGACGCGCGTTTTATGAATCGTCAGTGGATCATGCCCCAGCCGGATCAGCGCGATTCTGTTATCGCTTGCCTTGACCCGCACAGGACCGGGACCAAGCCGAGCCCCCGGAATTGTATGCAGCGCCAACCAGAGCGTGCTGCGCAGCGCGATATTCATTTTGCTACGCCCCCACAAAGCGGGGGCGGACAGGATATAGCCGTCAACTGCCGGCGCATCATGCAGGGTTGCAGTCAGCATCAGCACCGCACCACCCATGCTCTCGCCCATCGCAAAAATCCGGCTGTGCGGATAACGCTGACGCAGCAGACGCAGCATGGCGGCGGCATCTCGCGCCATAGCCTCCCCGCCCGACCAGTAACCGCGGGATGGCGATGCACCAAAGCCGCGCTGATCCGGCGCGATGACGGCAATACCCGCTGCCGCCAGAACGGGAGCGGGATACTCCCATGCATCACGGGAGTCGTTCATTCCATGCAGGGCCAGCACCACGGCCCAGGGACCATCTTTCGGCATATCGGCCGGCATCCATGCGCGATATGGCAATGCCGTTCCATCTGCCAGCCTGAACAGACCGGACGCAGGAACCAGAGCATTCAACTTTGTAAAAGGCGCCTGCATGACCGCTTGACCCGGTTCATTGTCCCCCGTCATGGATGCAGCAACCCGTGGAGACCCCGGCGGCATGAGGCGGGATGCACAGGCGCAGGGGAGCAGTGACATCCATATCATCAGCCAGCGCAATACACAGGAACAGGAAGTCAAGGGATGGCCTCGGACCGGAAATAACCAGATGACAGGCTCCGGGGAAACGGAGACGGTTGAACGAACCGTCCGCATGGCTATCATCCCCACACTGCCTCTGCCAGATGCCCGGCACAGGCGAGGCTCTACGGAGGATGCACCATGACCACACAGCCCACCGACCATGCCTCCGTCCCGGCGGAAAGGAGGGAACCAACCCCGGTGGCTCCTGCCGGGCTGAATGCTCCGGTCAGTGAAACCATTCTGGTCGACAGCCGCGTCGTCTCCTGCGATGGCGGGAATGCACCGCTGGGGCATCCCCGCGTGTGGCTGAGGATCGTCGGGCAACGGGTCATGTGCCCTTATTGCTCCCGCCTCTATGTGCTGGCGGCCGACGCCCCTGCCGTAGCGGCCCACTGACGCCTGAGCTGACCATTTTTCCGTGAGCACCTCCCCGACGCCGGACGCAGCGCTTCCGGCCAGCACCCATCTGATCCTGATCGACGGATCGGGATTCATTTTCCGCGCCTTCCACGCCTTGCCGCCGATGACAAGACCGGATGGAACACCGGTCAATGCCGTCTTCGGCTTTACCAACATGCTGGCGCGGTTTCTGAAAGATCACGTCGGCACGCATCTTGCCGTGATTTTCGATGCAGGGCGGACCACTTTCCGCAATCGGCTCTATCCGGCCTACAAGGCGCATCGTCCGGAGCCGCCGCCGGAACTGATCCCTCAATTTGCGCTGATCCGGGAGGCCACGGCCGCCTTCGGCGTCCCCGCAATCGAACTGCCCGACTGGGAAGCGGATGACCTGATCGCCTCCTATGCCCGTGCTACGGTGGCACAGGGCGGGCGCGTCACCATCGTCTCCTCCGACAAGGATCTGATGCAATTGATCCAGCCCGGTGTGGAGATGCAGGATCCGATCAAACAAAAAACCATTGGCCCGGCCGAGGTGATGGAAAAATTCGGCGTTGCGCCGGAGAAAATGATCGACGTGCAGGCATTGATGGGGGACAGCGTCGATAACGTTCCGGGTGTTCCCGGGATTGGTCCCAAAACCGCTGCCCAGCTGATCAACGAGTATGGCGATCTCGACGGTGTTCTCGCGTCACTGGAAACGATGAAGCCCAGCAAGCGCCGGGACAATCTCGCGGCCCATGCCGAAGATGCGCGGATTTCCCGTCAACTGGTGGCATTGAGTCAGGATGCCCCGCTGCCAGTGCCGATCACTGATCTGAGCGTTCGTCAGCCGGATGCTGCCGTTCTTCAGGCCTGGCTGAATGCGCAGGGATTCCGCAGCACCGCGGCAAGGCTCGGGCTTGAGACAGGTGGCAGCCCTTCCCCCTCTGCTCCCGCTGCCAGCACAGCCTCAACAGCCTCAACAGCCTCAACAGCCGCCGCTGCCATACATTCTACCCTTCCTGCCTCCTCCGCGCCGTTCGGCCCTTATGAAACCGTCACCACCGTCGAAGCTCTGGAGCCATGGCTGGCGGAAGCACGGAAAACCGGGCTGTTCGCCATGGATACCGAAACCGACGGGCTGGATGCACAACAATGCAGGCTCGTTGGTATTTCGCTCGCAATTGCACCGGGGAAGGCCTGCTATATCCCGCTTGATCACCAGACCACGCTGGATCAGCCGGTACGCCAGCCTGCCATTGCGGAGATTGCCGCCGCGCTCAACCCGCTTCTGGCCGATCCGGCGGTTCTGAAAATCTTCCAGAACGGCAAGTTCGATCTGGCCGTGCTGCGCCGTCATCAGATGCCGGTGATCTCACCGATCGACGACACCATGCTGATTTCCTACGCTCAGGAAGCCGGTGCGCACGGGCATGGCATGGACGAACTTTCCGTCCTGCATCTGGGACACAGCCCGATTACCTATGATCAGGTGACCGGCACCGGACGCAACCGCCTGCCCTTCCCGCAGGTTCCCATCGACAAGGCCACCGCCTATGCCGCCGAGGATGCCGATGTCACGCTGCGTTTGTGGCATGCGCTGCGTCCCCGCCTGCGCGAGACCAAATCCCTGACCGTCTATGAGCAGATGGAGCGGCCGCTAGTCCCGGTGCTCTGCGCGATGGAAGCAGCCGGCATTCGCGTCGATGAAGCCGAATTACGGCGCATGTCAGCGGATTTCGCCCTGCGCATGGCAGACATGGAGACGGAAATTCATCAGTTGGCCGGCCGTCCCTTCAACCTCGCAAGCCCGAAACAGCTGGGGGAGGTGCTGTTCGACGAGATCGGCCTGACCGGCAGCAAACGATCCAAAACCGGCGCATGGGGCACGGATGCGGCCACGTTGCAGGCGATCGCGGATGAAAGCGGCCATGCCCTGCCGGCCCGCATTCTGGACTGGCGGCAACTGGCCAAGCTGAAATCCACCTATGCCGATGCGCTGGTGGAGGATGTCAATCCGCGGACCGGGCGGGTTCATACCTCATTCCAGATGGCGATCACCACCACAGGGCGTCTGTCCTCCAACGAACCGAATCTGCAAAATATCCCGATCCGCACGAAGGAAGGCAGCCGCATCCGACGGGCTTTCATCGCCGATCCCGGCCATGTGCTGATCAGCGCCGATTACAGCCAGATCGAGTTGCGTCTGCTGGCGCATGTCGCCGATATTCCGCAGCTGAAGGACAGCTTCGCCAACGGCGAGGATATTCATGCCCGCACCGCCAGCGAAGTGTTCGGCGTGCCGATGCAAGGCATGGATTCCCTGACCCGCAGACGGGCAAAGGCGATCAATTTCGGCATTATTTACGGCATCAGCGCCTTTGGTCTGGCCCGGTCGCTGGGCATTTCTCCGGGCGAGGCGCGTCAGTATATCGATGCCTATTTCGCCCGCTATCCCGGCATCCGGGACTACATGGAACGGACCAAGGAAGAAGCGCGAATCAACGGTTTCGTGGTCACGCCCTTCGGGCGCCGCTGCTGGGTACCGGGCATCGCCGACCGCAACCCGGCCCGGCGCGGATATGCGGAACGGCAGGCGATCAATGCTCCGCTTCAGGGCGGAGCCGCAGATATCATCAAACGCGCCATGGTCAGGTTGCCTGCCGTGCTGGCTGATAGCGGTTTTCAGACCCGCATGCTGCTTCAGGTGCATGACGAATTGCTGTTCGAGGCCCCGGAGGCCGAAGCCGAAGCAGTCGCCCGCCTGGTCACCACAACCATGCAGGATGCTGCCCGGATTTCAGTGCCGCTGGTGGTGGAGACCGGGATTGGCACCAACTGGGGCGAGGCTCACTGATATCACGCCGGTCAGGCATATCCCTGCCTGACCGGCGCAAACACCAGCGTCTTTCAGATGACCGGAGCCTTATTCGGAATCAACCAGCACAAGCTCGGCCTGTTCGATTCCGGTAATCTCCAGCCGTTCCTCCTGCGTGATCGCCAGACCATCGCGCGCATCAACCTCTATATCGTTCACGCTGATCCGGCCGGTGGCGGGCACCAGATACAAATGCCGCGACGGATCGGTATCCAGCGTCAGGGTCTGCCCGGCCGCTACCGTTGCCGCCATTACGCGCGCATTGGCACGGATTGGCAGCGCGTCATCTCCCGCTATGCCACTGGCGAGGATCGTAAACCGGCCCTCTCGCTGCTCCCTTGGAAACGGGCGCTGCCCCCATGAGGGCGTGCCGCCTTCCGTGGCAGGCTCGATCCATATCTGGAACGACCGGGTCTTGCCGCTCTCCCTATTATGCTCGGAGTGACGAATCCCTGAGCCAGCGGACATGACCTGCACATCCCCGGCTTCAGTCCTGCCATGATTCCCCAGCGAATCACGATGCGTGATCGCCCCCTCCCGCACATAGGTAATGATTTCCATATTGGCGTGAGGATGCATGGGAAAACCGGAATCCGCCGCAATCTCGTCATCGTTCCAGACGCGCAGCGCACCCCAGCCCATCCGGGTCGGGTCGTAGTAATGCCCGAACGAAAAATGATGCGTTGCGTTCAGCCAGCCATGATTGGCGTGGCCCAGCCCGGGAAATGGCCTTTTCTCGATCATGGTCCTGCTCCTCTATCAGGGGGAGAACTTTACAGCCTCCGTGGTGGAGCAGAGATGAAGCATAAGGATGCCCGGGGAAAGATCAAGATCAGAACAACACTGTTTCTGTTTTGACGCCAGCAGGTCACAATGCTCTCGTGGCCTGCTGACGCAATGATGACTGATTTGGGTTACTGGCCTGAATTATTGGCCTGAATTATTGGCCGGGTTGGCGCATCATCCTGTACCCTTTGGGTACGTCGAAATAGGCCGGGGTAATATTGCTGTACGATACTTTCACAGCCGTCAGACTGGCCCCGTTCTGTGCACGTTCATGCGCATTCAGCAGCACGCCATCGGCAGTCAGGCAGACAATGCTGCCCTGTGCGTTCGGCTCAGTCACATCGTACACTGTACAGGACTGGCCTGCGATCACCTCGGTTCCGGTCCTGTTGAAGCGGGCATTTTTAGGCGGTTCGAAAGTCATGCTCTGCGCCGCGCCCGGAGGCAACGGCATGACCGATTTCTGTCCATCAAGGACCATCACCCCATTGCCAGCCTTGCGGTCGATAATGATGTAATCCTTCGAATTTGGCGTCTCGATCCGAAGCTTTCCGGCAGATGCCAGCACCGTCACCATAGCCTGATGCCGGGAGCCATCAGGATCCACCGTATCATACAGCACCTGCACGTTTTTCGAGGGAATGACGAGCGGCGCCGTCTCTGCCGCCAGACAGACACCCCCTGTCATGAAGGACGCCAGCATACCGGCCATAGCCGTCCATTTCAGTCCTGACGTCATCATCATTATCCAATCCGCCTGTTATCCCACCCTGCGGCTTGTCCCATTTGGACGGATACCGGGGGGAAGGTCACCCGCCATCATGACGCAGAAAGGGTTTATTTCAAGCGGTCCGGCATGACAGCCAGCGCACCCTCGGGAATATTGTCCCGCAGCAACCCGGCCAGACGTCCGTAGCCATCGCCGCGAGGATCGGACCCACGCCAGATCAGGCAGATCCGGCGGACAGCGGCCTCAGTCAGAGGAGACAGGGACAGCAGACCGTGCAAATCCTCCCTCCCCCGTGCGGCGAGGGCAGGCAACAGGGAATATCCCTCCCCGGCCGCTATCATATGCCGCAGCATTTCCAGACTACATGCAAACCGCTGTTTCTGCGTATTCGCGGCTCTGCTTCCATGTCGGGCACAGAGCGACAATGCCTGATCACGCAGACAATGCCCTTCCTCCAGCAGCAGCAGCCCATCAACCGGCAATTCGTCCAGATTGACATCGCGCCGGAATGCCAGCGGATGACCGGTCGGGCAGGCCAGGAGAAAGGGTTCATCCAGAATCGGCTCGGCCACAATTCCGTCCATCGGGCTGAGCCAGGCCAGCAACCCGATATCGAGTTTTCCGACACGCAGCGCATCCAGCAGATCGCCCGTTTTAAGTTCCTCGATCTGGAGCGACAGGCCCGGCAGACGGCCCAGCACACTCCGCAGCACCGATGGCAGATAATACGGTCCCAAAGTTGGGATCACACCCAGCCGCAGCGTACCGGTCAGACTGCCCTGTTGTGACTGCGCCATTTCCAGCAACAGCCGCGCCTGCTGCAAAATGCCGCGCGCCTGGGAGAGAATTGCTTCCCCCTGCTCGGTAGGACGGACCTGACGATTGCCGCGGTCGAACAAGGTCACACCCAGCAGATCTTCAAGTTTTCTGACCTGTTCGCTCAGGGCGGGCTGACTGACGCCGCATTGCTCGGCCGCACGCCCGAAATGCCGCAACTCGCTAACGGCGACAGCATATTCCAGATCGCGCAGTGACAGGCCGGCCAGGTTCATAGGGAACACCGAAACATCATTAAGGAAAGAACGATTTTCCTTATACGTAAACCCATGGCAGGGTCACCCCAATGCCATAGATCTCGTGGATTGGAAATTACAGCCATGCCCGATACTTCATACCCCTTTGCCCCGTCCGGCTCCTCCGGCAGCCCTGTTCTGACCACCACGGCAGGCGCGCCGGTTGCAGATAATCAGAACAGCATTACAGCGGGTGCTCGCGGTCCAATCCTGCTGCAGGATTATCAGTTGATCGAAAAACTGGCGCATCAAAATCGCGAACGTATTCCTGAACGCGTCGTCCATGCCAAAGGCTCAGGCGCTTTCGGCACTTTTACCGTCACTGCGGATATTTCACGTTATACACGCGCCAGCATTTTTTCCCGTATTGGCAAATCCACTGATGTGCTGCTGCGCTTCTCCACCGTCGCCGGTGAGCGTGGAGCTGCGGATGCAGAGCGCGATGTGCGCGGATTTGCGCTGAAATTCTATACCGATGAAGGCAACTGGGATCTGGTCGGCAATAACACGCCGGTGTTTTTCATCCGCGACCCGATGAAGTTCCCCGATTTTATCCGCACGCAGAAGCGTCATCCACGCACCAATCTGCGCTCCCCCACCGCAATGTGGGATTTCTGGTCGCTCAGTCCTGAAAGCCTGCATCAGGTAGCGATTCTGTTCAGTGATCGCGGACTGCCGCAAGGCTACCGTTTCATGAACGGCTATGGCAGCCATACCTACAGCTTCTGGAATGATGCCGGCGAGCGTTTCTGGGTGAAGTTCCACTTCAAATCCCTGCAAGGCATCCGTACCTGGACCAATGAAGAAGCCAATGAGGTCATCGCTCAGGATCGGGAAAGCGCCCAGCGCGACCTGTACGAAGCGATTGAAAAAGGCGATTTCCCGCGCTGGCGCGTCTGTGTGCAGATCATGCCGGAGGCAGAGGCCAACAACACCCCCTACAACCCCTTCGATCTGACGAAAGTCTGGCCGCATGCAGATTACCCGCTGATCGATGTCGGCGTGCTGGAGCTGAATCGCAATCCGGCACATTATTTCGCGGAGATCGAGCAGGCTTCGTTCTCGCCATCCAATATCGTGCCCGGGATTGGTTTCTCCCCCGACAAGGTGTTGCAGGGGCGTCTGTTCGCTTATGCCGATGCTCATCGCTACCGTGTCGGCACCCATTACGAAGCGTTACCGGTGAATGCGCCGAAATGCCCGGTTCATCACTACCACGCGGATGGCGCCATGCGGTTCGACGCACCGCAGGGAACCGATGCGTATTATGAGCCGAACTCCTTCAACGGTCCGGTGCAGGATCGCACGACCCAGGAACCGCCGCTGCGTATTTCCGGCGATGCCGACCGTTATAATCATCGGGATGGTAACGACGATTACACCCAGCCTGCCGCGCTGTTCCGCATGTTCACGGCTGAACAGAAGGAGCGCTTCTACCACAACATAGCCGGCGCCATGCAGGGTGTTCCCGGCTTCATCATCGCCCGTCAGCTGGAGCATTTCCGCCGCGCCGATCCGGAATGGGCGGAGGGTGTCAAGCGGGCGCTCGGTGATGCGTATCAGGAACCGGAATCTGCCCCGACCAATGCCGAGGCCCGTGCCTGAACAGCTTTATTTTTCCAACTCCCCAGGACAGGCCGCAATGCCTGTCCTGACCTCCACCGCGTCTGTCTCTGACAGGCGCGGTTTTTTATGCGCGGGCCAGACGTACCAGCTCCTGTCTGACACTGGATACATCACTCACCGGCGCTGACCAGTTTATCCGCAACACCGGTTCTGACATCGGATCATCAGGCGCCAGATCGCAACCATCGCAATCCACCGTCACCATGCGCCAGCTTGCAGCCTTGCCGCCACCGCCCTGCGCAATCCGTGCCAGCGCATCCGGATGATCCGCATTACAATGCGTGATAATCTCCTCCTCCGCCGCGAGCAGTGCCGTGACGGAGGCTTCGTCAGGACACAGCACAGAGCCCGGAAGGCGGGTGGCTCTTGCAAAGCCGCCCACCAGCATCGCTCCCAGCGGCTTCACCCTCACCAACGAAAAATCACTGAATCCCGCATAGGGTGCCGCATAGGGATGCACAGCCAGAAAACGCTGCCGCAGCGCCGGATCTTCCACCACTTCCGCCAATCCGGTGACAGTGACACGCGGTGCGGTTTGTGGATTGACGGTCTCTGCCTCCCCGCTGGCCATCAGGGCCACCCTTTTCTCCACCCGCAAATGCCGCATATGCTCCGACAGGCTGGACAAAAGCAGCAGAATCGACAAATCAGCCGCGCAGGCATAGGTGACAAGCGCTGCATAAGGCTGACCATCCTGCACGGTGGCCAGTGTCGCCTGCCGGTTAGAGCGCAGCAGAGAACGTGCCTGCCACGCAACCTGTTTCATGTCATGCGTATCCAGTGCCATAATCTATTTTTCCTGCCATTACGCCCTCAGCAGACCGCATTCTTTTACAGTCGTTTAAAGCCCACGAAACGGGATCCACCATGACACAGACCATCGCCCTCGTGGATGATGACCGCAATATCCTCACCTCTGTCTCCATGACGCTGGAGGCGGAAGGATTTCAGGTCCGCACCTATACCGACGGAGAAAGCGCATTGCAGGGCCTGACGACCCGACCGGTGGATCTGGCGGTGCTGGACATCAAGATGCCCCGCATGGACGGGATGGAGCTGCTGCAACGTCTGCGCGCCCGCACCGCTTTGCCGGTTATCTTCCTGACCAGCAAGGATGAGGAGGTC
Organism: Granulibacter bethesdensis; assembly: GCF_001889545.1. Lineage (NCBI taxonomy): Bacteria > Pseudomonadati > Pseudomonadota > Alphaproteobacteria > Acetobacterales > Acetobacteraceae > Granulibacter > Granulibacter bethesdensis. The sequence continues at coordinate 2,237,309 of NZ_CP018194.1, forward strand.
GATCAGTTGATGGGCCTGCGGCTGGGGGCGGATGATTACATCACCAAACCTTTCAGCCAGCGTCTGCTGATCGAGCGCATCCGCGCCCTACTGCGCCGGAACGAGGTCAGCCGGGCGGACGGACAGGGTGCGGCCAGCGGAGGGCTGCTGACCCGTGGCGATCTGACCCTGGATGAGAGCAAGCACCAGTGCCTTTGGCATGGCAAAGATATTCAGTTGACGGTCACGGAATTCCTGCTGGTCAAGGCGCTGGCCGCCCGTCCCGGTGTGGTCAAATCCCGTGACCAGCTGATCGATGCTGCCTATGGTGAAAACATCTATGTCGATGACCGCACCATCGACAGCCACGTCAAACGGGTCCGCAAGAAATTCCGCTCCGTGGATGATGATTTCAACCAGATCGAAACCCTCTACGGCATTGGCTATCGCTATAAGGAGCAGTGACCCCACCGGGATGTGCTGTTTCTCCATCCGGGAAACGCATTCCGGCCATGTACGCGCCGCAATCCCATGTCATAGCGGTCATCATGACGCATAACCGCCACCCTTTTGCAACGAACCGGCGCTATCGGCTGGTATCACCTCTGCTGCGGCGCATTCTGGTGGTCAATATCATGCCGCTGGTGCTGCTGGTGGCGGCATTGCTCTATCTGGATCAGTACCAGAACGGGCTGCTGAGCGCCGAAGTGCTCACCCTGCGGGAACAGGCGCGGATTTTTGCCGGTGCGCTGGGTGAAGTCGCCATTGATCCGCCGGGCAAGGCGCCACCGCATCTCTCCGCCGGGATTGCCCGACCGCTCTTGCGTCGACTGACCGAGCCGACCCCCAATGCCCGCGCCCGTCTCTACGGGCCTGATGGCAGTCTGGTGGCCGACAGTCAGGCCATGCGGCACGATCCGGGCGAGGATATCGGCACGGAGCCGGTCGCCAACCCGCATGAGCGGAGCATGCTGACCGATATGGTCAGCACTTTTTACGACTGGGTGCAGACCCATTTCCCGCATGCCAGCCACTCCCCCATCATGAACACGGATCGGGATGAGGCGCTGGAGACAAGACCGCGCTGGCAGTCCGACACAGGCAAGGGCAAGTCCGCTGGCTTTACTCCGACCGATTCTGCACTGGAAATGCCCGCCTATATCCGCCGCACGGCTGATTCCCGGTTGCTGGTCACGGTGGCGGAACCGGTTCAGCACGATAATCACACCATCGGCATCATTCAGGTGACACGGGAAGCGCGGGAAGTCGATGCCAGCCTGTTTGCGATCCGTGTCTCCATTCTGGCTCTGTTCGGGCTGGCGCTGGGGCTGACGGTGATCATGTCCGGCTATCTGGCACGGACCATCGCCCGTCCCATGCGGAGCCTTGCGGTCGCTGCCGGACAGATGCGGGAAGAACGAGTACGCGGCAGCTATCTGCCACCTGCGCTGCTGCGGCGCGGCGATGAAATCGGGGAGCTCGCGGAAGCTCTCTCCGACAGCGCCGTCGCTTTATGGGCCCGTATGGACGCGATCGAGCGTTTCGCCGCCGATGTGGCACATGAGATCAAAAACCCGCTTTCCTCCATCAACAGCGCCATTGAGACGCTGCGACGGGTCGAGGATCCGGCTCAGCACAAACGGCTGATGAGCATCATCGCACAGGATGTAGGGCGGCTGGACCGCCTGATCACAGATATTTCCGATGCCAGCCGCGTTGATGCCGAACTGTCCCGCCAGCCAACGGAGGAGGTGGATGTGGCCCCCATTCTCTCCACCCTTGCAGAAATTCACGAAGCGACGCGGGATGAGGAAGATGGCGACCCTGTTCTGACTGTTCATATCTCCGATCAGCCGCTGGTGGTACGCGCGGTGGAAACGCGGCTGGTGCAGGTTCTGCATAATCTGATCGGCAATGCGGTCTCGTTCAGTCCGCCAAACGGGGTGATCACGCTTTCCGCAGGGCGTAACGGGCCGTTCATCCAGATCACGGTCGAGGATGAGGGACCGGGTATCCCCGAATCAAAACTGGAACACATCTTTGACCGCTTTTACTCCGAGCGGCCTGAACGGGAGCAGTTCGGCAAGCATTCCGGGCTCGGCCTGTCGATCAGCCGGCAGATTATCGAAGCCCTGTCAGGGGAGATCAGCGCCGACAATCGCCGCGATGCGGAGTGCAAAATCATCGGCGCCCGGTTCATCATCAAGCTGCCCGGTACCTGAACCGGGCAGAAACAGCCCGGATTACGGACGGATAACACTCTGTGCCGGAACCTGCAGCAGCCCTTGATCCATTTTTTGCTCGGAGCCCAGATCCTGAACCGGAACAACGACCGGCTTTTTCCACGGCGTGGAATGATACCAGGCGATGATCCGGACCAGCAGCGCCAGCACAGCCATGGCCATGACATTAACCACAATCTGGCGGATGCTCCATGGCGACACACCATCCAGAGCAGCGGTCCCAAGCTGGGCCAGCACAACGGTGCACAGAAAAACAGGCAGTGAATAGGTTCCTGCGGTGATGAACGGACGCGCCCAGCTGCGGTGAAGAAAGGCCGGACGCTTTCCGACCATGCTCACCACCAGCCATGCAACAGCCAGAAAATGCAGATAGATCAGGGGCGGCAGGACGGTCTTGTTGGTATTCGCCGTCACCCATTCAGCGATGGCCGCGCCCGTCTCGCCCGCATGGCTCAACAAGCCGGTGCGGGCGACGAAACCGAAAACAATCAGGCCAATGGCACCGATGCGGAACAGGCCCATGCCCTTGTCACGGAAAACCGGCGGCACCGAAACCCATCCGGCTGTCAGCGCATAACCGGTGAAGAAAACCAGTTGCCAGCTGAAGGGATCGAAAAACCAGTGACGCTTCGTACTGGGATCGGCCGGCAAATTCCAGCCCAGCAGCAGGGCCCCTGCCCACAGCAGAACCGATGCGACGACAGGCAGGCGACGATCCAGCTTCGCCAGCAGAACCGCAACCGGCACCATCGCCATGATCACGACATAAACCGGCAGTACATCGAGATAGCCCGGCACGTAGCTCAGCATCACGATGCCTCGGAATGCCTGCACCGGATCGTCATACAGATGATACAGTTCGAACAGTTCAACAAAATTATAGTGGCGATGACCGGTCACATGGGCCAGCAGACCTGGCAGGGCCGCCACCGCCATCACCAACCCGAGTTGGGCCGCATAAATCTGCCAGACCCGCAGCGACACACGTGCAGTTCCCAGCGCCCATCCTGCCCGGCGATAAACGCTGCCAAAAGCGTAGGCACAGGAGGCACCCGAGACAAAAAAGAAAATACAGGCCGCATCGCTGAAGCCGAAACTGGCCGGCATCAGATGAGAGAAGCTGTTGTTCCGGATATGGTCGATCAGGATGATGAACAGGGATACGCCCCGGAAAAAATCAATCCGCAGATCGCGCTCCTTGCGGACACGCACAGGCTGCACCACCGGATTGGCCGAACCGGAAACCGTTCCTTGACAAAGGGAATCGCTCATAACCGCGCCAGATCCTTTCCTCTTTCTGCCGTCTGCCGCAGACGGCAGAAAGATCAGCCGATCATGCCAGACCAGACAATGCCCGATCTGCCAACATGGCTGACCCAACGAGAATGACGATTGGACACTAGCCCATGCGAACGGTTCGCACAGCAAAAAGAATTTGACCAAACGTAACAGACCATTCCATTGCCCTGCGCCAGGACGCCTACCCCTCTCCGCCGCCATGGGGTAACCCCGACAATTCCCGCACGGGATCGCTACATCCCGAAGGGACAAAAGACGCTTAGATGAGGGAGCCTGCCGGAATGGGTCTCAAGATCATGGGGTCGACCGCCCTGCTGACCGAAGCCACGCGCTTCTGCCGCCGCCGCGCGCTGTGGGTGGTGCTGGCAGCCATGGTGCTGGCGGGACTCAGCCTGACCCATGCCGCCCATCACCTGGGGGTCAGCACCAATACAGATGAGCTGTTTGCCTCCTCCCTTCCATGGCGGCAACGTCAGATCGCCTATGAGAAGAATTTTCCACAGAATCAGGATCTGCTGGTCGCTGTGGTCGATGGCTCCATCCCGGAGGAAGCCGAAGCCACGGCCGATGCGCTTACAAAGGCGCTGTCTGAAGACAAGGAGCATTTTCTTTCTGTCCAGCAGCCAGGAGCGCTGCCTTATTTCCAGAAGGAGGGGCTGCTGTTTCTCGACCAGAAAAGCCTGTCCAGCCTGCTGGACCAGACGATCGACGCACAGCCTTTTCTGGGCCAGTTGACGGCAGATCCCAGCGCTCGCGGTCTGTTCGCGGCGCTTTCCCTCGTTGCGATGGGTGTCTCGCGCGGGGAGGCCAACCTCCAGCCCTTCATGCCGGCGCTGCAAGGTTTCGATGATGCATTGCGTCAGGCGGCAGGCGGACACCCGAAACCGCTTTCATGGGAGAACCTGCTGGCCGGTCCGCTGGCGCAACAGGCAGGAAAATACCGCTTCGTGCTGGCCCAGCCGCGGCTGGATTACGACGCGCTGGAACCCGGTGGCGCTGCAACTGCCGTGCTGAGACACATCGCCGCCGGGCTGGAATTCGTTCGCACCGGGCAGGCGCATGTGCGCATTACCGGCCCTGTGGCGCTCGCGGATGAAGAATTCTCCACCGTTGCCCATGGCATGGTGGAAGGCACCATCATCAGCATCGCCCTGATTACGCTCTGGCTGTTTCTGGCCCTGCGCAGTTGGCGGCTGATCCTGCCGGTGCTGGCTACCCTGATGCTTGGTTTGATACTGACGATCGGGTTTGCCTCAGTGGCGGTTGGTACACTGAATCTCGTCTCGGTCGCGTTTGCGATCCTGTTCGTGGGGATCGCCGTCGATTTCGCCATTCAGTACTGTGTGCGCTTCCGTGAAGTGAGGCACGAAATCGCCGATCCGGCCATTTCCCTGCCAGAAACCACGCGCCGGGTTGGTGGACAGATTCTGGTGGCCGCCGCCGCAACAGCCGCCGGGTTTCTGGCTTTTGTCCCGACCAGCTTCGAAGGCGTGGCCGAACTGGGGCTGATTGCCGGGATAGGTATGGTGATTGCTTTTTTCTGTACCATGACCTTCCTGCCAGCCATGCTGAGCCTGTTCCGCCCGCGGGCTGAAGGACGGGAAATCGGCTTTGCCGTCGGTATGCCGATCGACCGCACCCTGCTGCGCTGGCGGCGGCCTGTTCTGCTGGTCTTTGCCCTGATCGCCGTTTCCGGGATCGCTCAGCTGTCCCGGCTGACTTTCGATTCCGATCCGCTGCACACCAAAAACCCGAATACGGAGGCCATGCGGACGCTCTACGGCATGATGGGCGACCCCATGACCAACCCCTATTCCGCCGATATTCTGGTGGCGAACCGGGAGCAGGCCGAGGCGCTGGCCAAAAAACTGGAAAAGCTGCCGACCGTCGCCGAGGTTCTGACGCTCTCCTCTTTCGTGCCCGACAATCAGGATGAAAAACTGGCGCTGGTCGCGGATGCCGCCAGTCTGCTGGGGCCGACCCTGACCCCTCACACACCCCCATCCTCCGTGACGGCGGAACAAATCAGGCTGGCAATCGGCTCGGCGCTGGGGCAGATCCGCCCGGCTTTGGCCAAACTGCCCGCCAATCATCCTCTGGCTGGAATCGCGGCAGCGCTCGACCGGCTGTCCCACACATCCGATGAAACGCTTCTGGCCGCCAATGCAGCACTGGTGCGGTTCCTGCCGATGCAGCTTGAGCGCCTGCGCACGGCCCTGAGCGCCGAGAAAGTCAGCGTCAAGGATATTCCTCCCGCATTGGCGAAAGACTGGCAGCTTCCAGATGGACGGGTACGCGTCCAGGCCATGACCAGCCCCAAAGCCTCCGACAGCGCCGGGCTGCACCGTTTCGCCGCCGAGGTTCTGGCCGTTGCCCCCGATGCAAGCGGCTCCGCCATCGTCATCGTGGAAACGGCTCAGACTATCGTGAACGCTTTCCGTCATGCCGCGATGGGGGCCATTGCCGCCATCATGGTGATCCTTGCCCTCGCCCTGCGGCGGATGCTGGATGCGGCACTGGTGATGTCGGCGCTGCTACTCTCGGCGCTGATGACGGTGGTGGTCATCACCCTGCTGCCCATGACGCTGAATTTCGCCAATATCATCGCCCTGCCGCTGCTGCTGGGTGTTGGCGTCTCGTTCAACATCTATTTCGTGATGAACTGGCGGGCTGGAGTCAGCGGCTTTCTGGCGACCGCCACAGCCCGCGCCGTGATTTTCTCAGCGCTGACCACCGGGACCGCCTTCGGATCACTGGCATTGTCCGAGCATCCGGGCACGGCCAGCATGGGCAATCTGCTGATGATCAGCCTCGGCTGCACCCTGGTTGCCTCGCTGATCTATATCCCGGCCCTGCTTTCCGGCCTGCGAAGGCAGGGTCAGGCCTGAGCACGGATCAGACGGCGCAAAGCGCGTATATCATCCGGGCGGGTGCGGCAGCATCCGCCGATGATCCGTGCTCCGAGACGGAGCCAGCTTCTTGCCTGTTCTGCCCAGTCACCAGGTCGCCTGTGTCCCCAGCAACGGGTCACAGGATCAAATAGCTCTCCGGCATTGGGGTAGACGATCACAGGCAGGCCGCCACGGCGTAAACAGCGGATCAGGGCAGGCACCAGCGCCGGATCGGTACAATTGATCCCGATGGCGGCCACGGAAGGGCAGGCTGCCATTGCCTGCACGCAGCGCCTCAATGGCGTTCCATCGGCGATATGCGTCGCATCCCGCACGGAAAAGCTGATCCATCCCGGCAGACTCAATGCCTGAAGCAAATCCGCAAACGCCAGCGCCTCATCCAGACGTGGTACAGTCTCGCAGGCAATGAGATCGGCCCCGCCCGCCGCAAGCGCACGCATACGGGGACCATGGAACGCCAGATAGCGCGATCGCGACAGGGTATAGCGTCCGGTATATTCCGATCCATCGGCCCGGCATGCGCCATATGGTCCCAGCGAGCCAGCCACCAACGGACGAATCCGGTTGCGACGCTGCTCCTCCGTCAGACTGGCCCAGACATCATCCCGAACCGAGCAGGCCAGCCGCGCCGCATTGGCCATGACCGCCATAGCCTGCCGCCTTGACAATCCCCTGCGCTGCAACCCCGGCAGACTCAGCTGATAACTGGCGGTTTCGATACAATCCGCCCCGGCCTCCAGATAGGCCCGATGCACCGCCGCAATCGCTGCAGGATCATCCAGCAGTAAACGACCGGACCAGAGCGGATCATGCAGATCATGCCCGGCACGCTCCAGCTCCGTCGCCAGCGCGCCATCGAGAATGAGGGGTCGGGCATGCCGGAAGAGAGAAGAGACCAACGCCACCACACCCTCCCGTCATCGTCGGCACACATAATTTCAGCGTTGCAAGGCCCTTGCTTCCGTTACTTGCCATCCCAGCAGAATTGGCACGCCAACCAGCAGATCCCGCGCCCGCCGCACCAGAGAAATACCAATGGCAATATCCGGTGGCACACCAAAGACGCTGCCGAGCGCAACATAGGCAGCTTCCTGCACCCCCAGCAGACCAGGCACCATGAAAGCCCCCGCCACCAGACCGTGCATCATCCCCTCCACCGCCAACGCGTCGATGAACGGCAATTGCACACCCAACAGATGCGCCGTGAGCCAGGTTGCAACGCCAGATCCCATCCAGGCCAGAAAATGCCAGCCAATCCCCCTCAGCAGGGCAGGCAGATTGGCAGAGAGCTGGGTCAGCTCCATCTCCAGACAGTCAAGACCATCACCCAGAGCAGGAGCCGCCACTTTGGCAGCCAGCGCCCGCATCATCGGGCCGACCCCATGGCGCTGCACCCATACCGCGCCCCACCCTGCCAGACCGGCCACCACAACCCCGGCCACTGCCGGGACCAGCAAAGTGCCGGATGACGTGCTGGCCAGCAGGATCGTCAGCCCGAGCAAGGCAAAAATCAGCTGGGCCAGAAACTCACAGGTGACATCCACAATGGTCGAGGCCGCCGCGACCGGCCAGCGCAGCCCCCAAAGTGTCGCGGCGCGCGCGCCAAGCACCAGACCCCCGATTTGCGAAAATGGCAGACAGGTGCTGGCGGCATCCCTCACCATCCTGCACCAGACCGGCAGCCAGAACGAGACATTGCCGGGCAGCATCTGCCGCCATGCCCGCCCCAGCAGCAGGAAAATCGGCACCTGCAACAGGCACAGCAGGCCCAGCCCTTTCCAGCCGATACGGAGCGTGGCACCCAGCACCTGATCCAGCCCGAACCAGCCGATCAGGCCCGTTGCCAGGGCAAAACCCAGCAGGGCCGCCAAAATCGAAATCCGTCGCAAACGCTCCGCCCGCCCAAACCAGCCCGCCAGACCAGTCTGCGGGGAAAAAGAATGGTGCCCGTGCTACACGAAAGAAAGTTGAAACTCTACACCCGGCAGGACGGTGCAGATATTTCTCCAGAGAGGGCAAAGCAGCATAATTTTGCCCCAATCGAAGGTCGGCTGTAGAAGGGCATCCGCACGCCAGCCATTCAGCGTGTTCACCCCTTTCAGCGGCAAGGATCACAAAAGCGGATGGGCAGACAGGGATGATCAGTCCGGGACGGGCCTTCGTAACCGGAACAACCGGCTTTGTCGGTTCCGCCGTCGCGCGCGCATTGCTGCGGCAAGGCTGGGAAGTCAGATTGCTGACACGGCGCGGCTCCGACACGCGAAACCTTGCCGGCCTCAGCGCAGAGATCGTGGAGGGCGATCTGTTACGCCCGGACACCATCACGCCGCATCTGGATGGCTGTCAGGCCCTGTTTCATGTCGCCGCCGATTACCGAATCTGGGTGCCGGACCCGGAAGCCATGATGCGCGCCAATGTCGATGGCACCGTTGCTCTGCTGCGTGCCGCGCAGAAAGCAGGAATCGAACGAATCGTCTATTGCAGCTCCGTCGCAGCGCTGGGTCTGATCGGTGACGGCACCCCCTCCACCGAGGATACGCCGAACAGCGAGGCCAAGACTGTCGGTATTTACAAAAAATCCAAATACCGGGCCGAACAGGCCGTGCTGCGGCTGGTGGCTGAGGAAGGGGTGCGGGCAGTAATCGTCAATCCCTCCACACCGATCGGCCCGCGTGACGTGAAGCCGACACCAACCGGGCGCATGATCCGGGATGCAGCGCTGGGTAAAATGCCCGCCTATCTTGATACCGGTCTGAACGTCGTTCATGTGGATGACGTCGCAGAGGGACATCTTCTGGCCATGGAGCATGGCGTGCCAGGCGAACGCTATATTCTGGGCGGCACCGACATGCATCTTGCTGATATTCTGGCCATGGTGGCGCGGGAGGCAGGACGCAAACCGCCGCGCATCCGGCTGAATGAAACCGTACTATGGCCGGTGGCAACAGCCTGCGAAACACTGGCGCGCCTCACCGGGATCGAACCGTTGGTCACGCGGGATCACCTGCGCATGGCCCGCAAAAAAATGTTTTTCTCCTCCGCCAAGGCCAGCACCGCTTTCGGCTGGTCGCCCCGCCCGGCAGAGGAGGCGATTCGTGATGCCGTTGCGTGGTTCCGTGAGAACGATCCTGCATTCACCGCACAGCGGAACCGAAAAGGAACCGCTGCATGATCTGGCTGGCCGTCCTGAGCGCGATGATCTGGGTCTATCTGCTGTTTTTCCACGGACAATTCTGGCAAGCCGGTCCGATCCTGCCCCTTTCCCCTCGTGCATCCACCACACCCGTCACGGTGGTCATCCCGGCGCGGGATGAGGTGGAGAGCATCGCGCGCTGCCTGCGCTCCCTCGCCTTGCAGGATCATAGGGCGCTGCATGTCATTCTGGTCGACGATGCCAGCAGTGACGGCACTGGTGACATCGCCCGCGCCATTGCCGCCGAGACTTTCCCCAACCGGCTACCCGGCTGGCTTCAGGTCATCACAGGCAAACCACGCCCGGCCGGCTGGAGCGGGAAACTCTGGGCGGTCCATCAGGGTGTTGCCGCCGCACGGAATGATGTTCTGTTACTGACCGATGCGGATATCGAGCATGCACCGGGCCATGTCGCCTCCCTGCTTGCGCAGATGGAGAACCAGGACCTCGATATGACCAGCGAAATGGTGGCGCTGAACGTGGAAAGCTGGCCGGAACGGGCGTTGGTGCCTGCCTTCGTGTTCTTTTTCCAGATGCTGTATCCTTTTGCACGGGTGAATAATCCGCTCAGCGCCACAGCAGCGGCGGCAGGCGGAACGGTCATGATCCGCCGCCGGGCGCTGGAACGGATCGGCGGGATCGAAAGCCTGCGCGGCGCCTTGATCGACGATGTGACCCTCGCCGGCCGAGTCAAGATCGGCGGCCCGATCTGGCTGGGTCATTCCGCACTGGCCCGCTCCATCCGCCCCTATCCACACCCGGCTGATATATGGCGGATGATCGCCCGCACCGCTTTCGTGCAGTTGCGATTCTCCTGGACCCTGCTGGTGCTGACAGTGCTTGGTATGCTGATCGTCTGGATCGCACCGCCTGCCCTGGCCCTGTTCGGCCATGGCCTGGCGCGCTGGCTCGGGCTTGCCGCCTGGCTCGGAGCCATGGCGAGCTATCTGCCAACGCTGAAACGCTTTAGCCTCAGCCCGCTCTGGGCGCTGGCACTGCCTGCGATCGCGGGTTTCTATACTGCCGCCACCATCGGCTCCGCCATCGACCACGCGACCGGACGCGGGGTCCGTTGGAAAAGCCGCGCCTATACGGAGCATGCCGCATGAGCGCCTCCCTGACTGAAGACGTGCCGGTCGAGACATGGTCCGGCAAGGATCAGGGGGACGAGAATTTCCCCGTCAGCCGCATCGTGCGCCGCAAATGGCGACCGCATGTGAACGCATACTATGCTTTCGCCCGCAATGCCGACGATATTGCCGATAATCCTGATCTGTCAGCCAATGAGAAAATCAGCCGGCTGGACCTGATGGAAGCCGTTCTGCTCGGTCATGCCGATCACGGCTCCCCCACCGCCAGCCGCCTGCGCGACAGCCTTGCCGAAACCGGGATCAATCGGGCGCATGCCACCGATCTGCTGGTGGCCTTTCGCCGCGATGCCATCAAGCATCGCTATGACAGCTGGGACGAGCTGATTGATTACTGTCGTTACTCAGCCATGCCGGTTGGTCGCTATATGCTCGATCTGCACGGCGAATCCCGGCAGACATATCCGTCTTCCGATGCGCTCTGTGCCTCTCTTCAGGTGTTGAACCATCTGCAGGATTGCGGAAAGGATCTGGCGTCTCTGGATCGCTGTTACCTGCCTGCTGACATTCTGGATGCAAATGGCGCCCGCATTGCCGATCTGCGCCGCTCCAGTTGTTCTCTCCCCTTGCGGCAGGTGCTGGATGACCTGCTGAATCGTACCGAACGGCTGAATGTCGAGGCGGCTCCCCTCCCTGGATTGACCGCAGACCGCTGGCTTCGGGTAAATGTTGCCATCATCCATCGGTTGGCTGAACGTCTGGCGCAGAGGCTGCGGCATGGCGACCCGCTGGCGCGGCGTGTGAAGCTGCGTGGCATCGACATCGCTTTGAGCCTGTTTCAAGGATTGCGCGCCCTATGACTGCCTTGAGTGCTGATGCCGCCGATCTCGCCCGTGTCGAGGCACTGACCCGTGCCTCCGGCACCTCGTTCTATCAGGGGATGAAGGTGCTGCCTGCGGATCGCCGTCTGGCAATGTATGCAATTTATGCCTTCTGCCGCATCGTGGACGACATCGCCGATGAACCTGCCACGCTGGAGGAAAAACGCGCCGGGCTGAATGAATGGCGCGCCCGTATCGCCGCCCTGTATCGCGGAGAAGCGGATGATCCCGTCACCCGCGTGCTGCTACCGGCGATCCGGACCTTCCGCCTGCGGCAGGATGATTTCCTCGCCGTGATCGACGGGATGCAGACCGATGCCGAAACGCAGGTCGTCGCCCCCAGCTGGGCAGAGCTTGATCTGTATTGCGATCAGGTGGCCTCTGCGGTCGGGCGGCTGTCTGTCAGGGCTTTTGGCGATGAATCAGAAGCCGCGGACAGTGTTGCCCATCATCTGGGCCGCGCCCTGCAATTGACCAATATCCTGCGGGATCTTCAGGAAGATGCCGCACGCGGGCGGCTTTATCTGCCGCGGGAGTGGCTGGTGGAAGCCGGTGTTCCCCTCGATGCGAGAGCCGCCATGGTCTCCCCGGCGCTGGAGGGCGTTTGTCGCCGGGTGGTGCAGGTCGCCAAATCCCATTACGCTGATGCTTTCGCGTTCATGGCACAATGCGACCGCCGCGCCATGCGTCCCGCCCGGCTGATGGCCGCAACCTATCGCGCCATCCTGAACCGGCTGGAACAGGCCGGATGGACTCCTCCCCGCCGGGTCAGCCTCCCCACATGGGAAAAACTCTGGGTTCTTCTGCGGCATGGACTTGGTTAACGTCCCGATCTGAGCCGAGCGGCCACGAAAGCCACAACCGCCACAATCAGCAGAAAGCCACCCGCCATGACAATCCAGTCATGGGCGGGAAGATCAGTCCCTGGAATCCATACCCAGCCAAACACCAGCCCCCAGATTGCCAGTACTGCCACAATACCAACAGGCAGAACCAACGCGAGATGAGACAAGGCACTCCCGGTCGTGGGAGTACCAGTCGTGCCTTCATTATCAGAGCGCCTGTTTGCAGCCATGACTGTTCCCTCCTGCTTCCGATACGGCTAACGCAGGGAAACACCGTTCGGATGCTCATCAGTCGGCCAGAACCGAAAAGACGTCTCCGTCCATCGATTTCGCTTCAATATGAGCGCGGTGCCAGAGCGCATAGAACAACAGAATCCAGGCGGCGAATCCCTCCCGACGACCATTCGCATGTCGGAACAGACTGACCACGCGATCAGGACGGGCGATGGCCTGAATACATCCCTGCCGTGCCACCAGCGGCCCCAGCTCCTGCCCCCGCGCAGCGATCCAGGCGGCGACTGGCACGGTAAAGCCCTGCTTGGCTGCAAAAGGTCTTGCCTGAGGACTGTGCCGCTCCAGCCAGCGACGAAGAATATATTTGCCTTTGCCATCCTGAACCTTCAACCGGTCCGGCAGGCGGAAAGCCGCTTCGGCAACACCGGGGTCGAGCAGCGGAGTGCGTCCTTCCACCCCATGCGCCATCAGACAGCGATCCAGCTTCAGCAGCAGATCATGCGGCAGCCAGTCTGTCATGTCGGTCTCCTGTGCCGCCGCAAGGCGAGAGCGCAATGGAGAAACACGGCTTTCAGCGGCCGCAATCCCATCCCGCCAGCCAGGCGGAATGGCATGCAGCACATCCAGACCATCGAAATGCCCTTTCGAGCGCATGACCCGCCCGCCACGCCACCATGGGCGCATTGCGCTGCGATACCGGCCGTAACCGCCGAACAGTTCGTCCCCTCCCTCACCGGAGAGTACAACCTTCACATCCTCCCTTGCCCGGCGCGCAAGAAACCAGGTGGGGATGATCGCATAATCCGCCGCGGGATCGTCCATGCAGGCCACGATCTCCGGCAGATGCCGCCAGACCATTGATTCCGTTACCGTCACGGTGCGGTGCTGTGCGCCTGCCGCCGCTGCCAATGCAGCAGCATACGCACGCTCATCAGCGGCGCCGGGCACATCAAATCCGGCCGTGAAGGCCAAGACCGGGCTGTCATTCAGCCGTGCCATCAGGCTCAGCACAGTAGCGCTGTCGATCCCCCCCGACAGAAACATGCCATAAGGCACATCTGCACGCTGATGCAGCGCTACACTTTCTTCCAGTGCGGCATCCAGACGCGCCAGTGCCTCCTCCTCCCCGATCTCCTCGGCGGGGCCTTCAGGCAAGGCGCTGATGCGGCGGCGATCCAGAATCTGCCCGTCGCGGCAGATCAGCGTCTCGCCCGGCAACACACGCTGAATGCCCGGAAAAATCGTATCTGCCCCGGTGGTGAACTGAAGCTGAAGCAGCTCGTTACGCTGGGCCTCGGCAACGTCGCGCTTGACCAGACCGGCATCGAGCAGAGCCGAGGGCTGGGAGGCAAAGGCCACTCCCCCTGCCAGCCGGGCCACATAAAGCGGCTTGATCCCGAACGGATCGCGGCTCAGCGTGACTGTACGCGCGGCACGCTCATGGATTGCAATGGCATACATGCCGCGTAGTCTGGCAGCGTAATCAGGCCCCTCCCGCAGCCAGAGATGCAAGGGCGGCTCGCAGTCGCTGCCGGTCGAGAACGATACGTCCGGCAGCGTTTCCCTCAGAGCCAGATCGTTATAAATCTCGCCATTGGCCACCAGAGCCGAGGAGCCGGCGAAAATCGGCTGATCACCCCCTTCCGGATCGACGATGGCCAGACGGGTATGCACCATGGCCACCCGACCGATCTGGGTATGGCCGCTGCCATCCGGACCACGATGATGCAAGGCTGTGGCCAGATCGCCCAACAGGGAAGGATCAGGCGCCGCCTGCCCGGAAGCCATAATAACGCCCGCAATGCCGCACATCAGTGTCCTGCCTTTTCCGGAGCCGCATGGCGCTGCAACCAGTCCAGCCAGCGCGCCAGCACCGGTCCCTCCGCATAATCCCGCTCAAACCGGCGACGCCCGGACGCAGCCAGACGATGGGCGAGTGCCGAATCCTCCAGCACAGTGGCGATAGAGGAGGCCAGCGCATCGGCATCCTCGATAGGGGAGAGCAGCCCGTCCTCGCCCGTCTGAATCAATTCGCGCGGACCATCGGCGGCGGTGGCGACAACCGGGCAGGTTGCCGACCATCCCTCGATCACCACATTCCCGAGCGGCTCATGGCGGGAGGGACAGACCAGCATGTCGGCCATGGCCAGCAATGCGCCCGTATCGCTGCGCCAGCCGGGCATATGCAATCGATCCTGCACCCCCATTTTACGGGCCAGATCGGTCAGGGCCTCACGTTCCGGCCCCTCGCCGGCAATCAGGGCGTGGACGCCGGGCAGATGGCGCAGGGCGGAAATAAGGGTATCAAACCCCTTGTTGCTGTGCAGCCTGCCCAAAGCCAGCACCAAAGGCACATGGGGAGGAATATTCATCTCCGCCCGGTCAGCAGCCGGGATACGGCTGAAATCATTGGCAAAATTCGGCAGGTAATGCACCCGATCCTCCGGCCAGCCCTGCTGCACCATCCAACGGGTCAGGCCCACCGTATTGCCGATCAGATGCTGACAGCGACGGTAATAACCAAGGTCATAGTAACCACCCAGCCGCCCTGCCAGCGTCCAGTGACCGGTGGGGGCGAAGCGCGCGGCGCGGCTCATCCACGCAATGGCGATCTGCGGCGCAAAGGCGCGTAGCTGGCTGCGCAGCCGCAATCCGGTGCGCACGTCAAACACACCACCAAACGCCATCTGTACCGGATGCAGCCCTGCCTTCATCAAACGGGTGGCCCGCGCCGGTTCAGTGCGGATGCAGGGCAGAACCTGCACATCAGCGCGATGAAGAGCGATGCACAGACGCTCGAAAAACAGTTCGGCACCACCCTGAGGCGCACCTGCCATGATCTGGGCCACACGCATCACGCACTCTCCCGCCTCACGACATCCTTCATCATCCCCGGATTGTACATGCCCCTCTGACGGAGCAAATCCTCTGCCGCCGAGATTACTCTATCCACTGCCAGAGCCTCCATGGGTGCTTCACCCGGAGGACCATCGGCCATGACGGCTGCAGCATGCCTTCCTGCAGGCGCATATTCGGCGGCCGGGGTGGGGCCAAACAGGCCGAGCGTAGGTGTACCGGATGCCGCCGACAGGTGCATCAGGCCGGAATCATTCCCCACGAACAATGCACAACGTGACAGACAGGCCGCGGCTTCCGGCAAAGTCACGGCACCAGCAAGATCAATGGCATCCGGTATTGCCGTCAGCACCGGCCGGGCAAGTGCCCGTTCCTTTTCCCCAGGACCGGCCAGCACAGCGATGCGCAGAGCCGGCTGCGCGGCACGCATTCTGTCAGCCAGAGCCACAAAGCGGTCGGCAGGCCAAAGCTTTCCATCCCAGTTGGCTGTCGGCCCAAGCGCCAGCACCGGAGCACCCTGCGGAATCAGCGTGGCGGCCCGGGCCTCATCCTCCGGCCCGTACCAGGCCACCGGTGCAATCGGCGTGCTGATCCCCAAGGCACCGGCCAGATGCACCAGTCTGTGTCCGGGACGGCGACCGCCACGCATGATAAAGCGTCGCCGTGCCGGAATCGTCAGGGACAGGGCCGAGCCGCGCAGATCGACCACCATGTCCCACCAGCGCGGCGCAACCTGCCGCCACAATGCGAACCAGTGCCCGTTGCGGGGGCGCTTTTCGACAATGATCGTGGCCTCCCGACGCGGCATGCGCAGAAACACGCCTTCAGCCGCAGGACCGCAGGCAATGGTGAAACGGGCCTCCGGAAAGGCTCGGCCAAGATGATCGAGCAACGCGGTCGAGAGCACGGCATCGCCGATTCGCGTCGCCGTGACGAAAAGAATGCGCATGCCTCCTTTTAGCACCAGATCGTACAGGCTCGACCATATCCGCATGAAAAATGCTCTCTTGCCCCGTATCGCACGGCACGCCACATCTGCCGCATGACACAGAAAAACGCCTGCTCCGCCCTGCTGCCCCACCGCGCCGTTCTGGCCGTGACAGGGGAAGATCGTGTGACCTTCCTTCAGGGGCTGGTCTCCAACGACATGACGTTGGCCACCCCCGGACAGGCTATCTGGGCGGCGATGCTGACGCCGCAGGGGAAATGGCTCGCCGATTTCTTCATCTTCTCCGACGGGCAGCGCCTGTTACTGGATGTCGAAGCCGGACAGGCCGCGATGCTGGCGCAGAAGCTCAGCCGGTTCCGCCTGCGTGCGCGGGTCGCGATCAGTGCAGAGCCTGATCTGGAGGTCCATGCCGGATGGGACAGCGCACCCGTCCCTGCCGGGACGGTCTGCGTGGCCCCGGACCCCAGACTTCCCGAAGCCGGCTGGCGTGCCCTTGCCCCGACCGGAATAATACCGGAAGGAGATGCGGCCTCCTATGACTCGCATCGTCTGTCACTGGGCCTGCCGGATGGCAGCGCCGATCTTGAGCCGGAAAAAACCGTGCTGCTTGAAGCCGGGTTCGATGAGCTGAATGGCATTTCCTGGACCAAAGGCTGCTATATGGGACAGGAACTGACAGCCCGCACCCGCTATCGCGGCCTGCTGAAACGCAGGCTGGTGCCGGTCACTGGCCATGCCCCCCTGCCCCCCCGGGAAACCCCCCTGATGCAGGATGGCAAGGAGGTCGGAACGATGCGGTCCTCCCGCGGAAATACCGGCCTGGCGATCCTGCGGCTCGAAGCGCTGCATGCGCCCGTTCAGGCTGGGGATCAGAGTCTGACCCCCGCCCCTGCGCACTGGATGAAACTTGCTCAGCCGGACTGAACCTGAAAAGCCGCCGCAATCAGGCTGCGCGTGTAAGGATCGGCGGGCCGCTCGAAAATCGCCGCCGTTTCCCCTTCCTCCACCACGACCCCGCGCCGCAACACCGCAACCCGATGCGCCAGTGCACGCACAACACGCAGATCATGGCTGATGAACAGATATCCCATGCCATAGCGGGCCTGTAATCCACGCAGCAGGGTGACGATCTGCGCCTGCACGGACATATCCAGCGCGCTAGTCGGCTCATCCAGCACGATGAAGCGCGGCTGCAACACCAACGCACGGGCAATGGCGATGCGCTGGCGCTGGCCACCGCTGAACTCATGCGGATAGCGTTCCACCGCGTCTTTCGGCAGGCCGACTTCTTCCAGCGCCCGCGCAACCCGGGCTTCCCGCTCCGTGCGTTTCTGGTGAGGTTCGTGCACGGCCAGACCTTCACCGATGATCTCCCGTACGCTCATGCGGGGTGAAAGACTGCCGAACGGATCCTGAAACACGATCTGCATATCGCGCCGTAACGGACGCAGGCTGCGTTCGCCCAACCCCTGCAGATCACGCCCAGCAAAGCGGATCACCCCTTCCGAAGGTTGCAGGCGCAGCAGGGCCTGACCAATGGTCGATTTGCCCGACCCGGATTCTCCGACCAGCCCCAGCGTTTCACCTTCCCGTACCGTCAGTGTCACGTCATCCACCGCCCTGACATGACCGGTAACGCGCCGCAACAGGCCGCCACGGATCGGGAAATACACTTTCAGATTGCGCGCCGATGCCAGTTCCGGCGGTGATCCCGGCAGGGGAGAAGCCGTCCCCGATGGCTCCGCATCCAGCAGCATCCTGGTGTAGGGATGCGCAGGGGTAGAGAATACATCCTTCACCGCTCCCTGCTCGACGATCTCTCCATGCCGCATGACGCAGACACGGTCGGCATGGCGGCGTACAACGGTCAGGTCATGGGTGATCAGCAGCAGGCCCAATTGACGCGCCCGTTTCTGCTCCGCCAGCAGGTCAAGAATCTGGGCCTGAATCGTGACATCCAACGCGGTGGTCGGCTCATCGGCAATCAGCAGAGCCGGATCGTTGGCCAGCGCCATCGCAATCATGACGCGCTGGCGTTGACCGCCTGAAAGCTGATGCGGAAAAGCATGCAGGCGCGTTTCCGCATCAGCGAAACCAGCCTGACGCAGCAGATGTGCGACCGCCACCTTATCCGGCTTGCGGCCATGCAGCGCCAGAGCCTCTCCCACTTGTCGCCCGATCCGGTGAAGCGGGTTCAGGCTCGTCATCGGCTCCTGAAAGATCATCCCGGCCACGCCACCGCGCATCTGCCGCAGCACCGCCGGAGGGGCTCCGATCATCGGCACGCCATCCAGCGCGATCCGGCCGGAGCACTGCGCCCCATCCGGCAGAAGTTGCAGGATCGACAGTGCGGTCAGCGACTTGCCGGAGCCGGACTCCCCCACCAGCGCCAGTGTCTCGCCACGCCGGACCGAGAAGGAGACGCGCCTGACCACCTCCCGCGTCGCAAACCGCACCGACAGATCGGCAATCTCCAGCAGGGTCTGTGCTCCGGTATCAGGACGCGGATCATGCGACGGTCTCATTCCGCCTCCTCCATGCGGGATGCGGAGAGGGGAGGAGCGGGCAGCGCACCGATATGCTTGCGCGGATCAAAAGCATCCCGCACCGCTTCCCCCATGAACACAAGCAGGGTCAGGATCGTGCCGAGCACAAAAAACGCCGTCAGACCAAGCCAGGGCGCACTGACATTGTTTTTACCCTGCAACACCAGCTCCCCCAGCGAGGGTGATCCGGGCGGCATGCCGAACCCCAGAAAATCCAGACTGGCCAGCACCGTGACGGAGCCGGACAGCGTGAAAGGCAGAAAGGTCAGCACCGCCACCATCGCATTGGGCAGGATATGACGCGCCATGATCCGCGCATCGGACACACCCAGCGCCCGCGCGGCACGCACATAATCCAGGGCCCGTCCGCGTAGAAACTCCGCGCGCACCACACCGGTCAGAGCCATCCAGCTGAACAGCAAAAGGAACAACAGCAATATCCAGAAACCAGGCTCGATAATGCTGCCCAGAATGATCAGCAGATAAAGCTGCGGCATCCCCGACCAGACTTCGATGAAACGCTGGAATGTCAGATCGACCAGACCGCCATAATATCCCTGCACGGCGCCTGCCGCGATGCCGACAAGGCTGGAAACCGCCGTCAGGACGAAGCCGAACAGAACCGACAGACGAAACCCGTAAATCACATTCGCCAGCACATCCCGCGCACGATCATCGGTGCCCAGCCAGTTACGGCGATCCGGTGGCGTCGGCGCAGAGGTCTTCAGATCCTTGATGGTGGTATCATAGCGAAACGGAATCAGCGGCCAGATGGCCCAGCCTTTTGCATTGATGGCCCGCATGACCTCCGGATCGGTATAATCAGCTTCGGTCGGCAGAAAATCAGACCCGAACGTGTCCTCATTCAGATTCTGCAACACCGGCACATACCAATGCCCATCGAACCGCAGCAGAAGAGGGCGATCATTGGCGACGAACTCCGCAAACAGGCAGATCGTGAACAGGACGGCAAAAATCCATGTCGACCAGTATCCCCGCCGGTTGGCACGGAACGCCATCCAGCGGCGCTGAGCCTGCGTCACCGGCGCTTCGCCGTTTTGCATCAGGAGCGACCCTCGAAATCAATGCGGGGATCGACCGCGGTGTACATCAAATCACCGACAATCTGCATCAGCAGCCCGATCAGCGTGAAGATATACAGCGTCCCGAACATCACCGGATAATCACGGCGAATAGCAGCATCGAAGCCGAGCAGACCCAGCCCGTCCAGCGAGAACACAATCTCGATCAACAGGGCGGAGGAAAACAGGATACTCACGAAGGCCGCCGGAAAACCGGAGACGATCAGCAGCATCGCATTTCGAAAAACATGGCCATACAGCACGCGATTTTCACTGGCACCCTTTGCGCGTGCCGTCAGGACATACTGTTTCCTGATTTCCTCGATAAAGCAGTTCCGCGTCAGCAGGGTCAGACTGGCAAAACCGCCCACCACCAGCGCGATCGTCGGCAAAACCATATGCCAGCCATAATCGAGCACACGGCTGACAAAACTCCAATTTTCTGCCCCTTCACTGGTGAGACCACGCAGTGGAAACCACTGCACGAACGAACCGCCTGCAAACAGCACCGCCAGCAAAACGGCAAACAGAAAACCAGGAATTGCGTATCCGATCAGAACAACCATAGAGGTTACCACGTCGAAGCGGGTTCCCTCGCGCGTGGCCTTGGCGATCCCCAGCGGGATAGACACCAGATAGACCAGCAATGTGGACCATAATCCAAGCGAGATACTGACAGGCAGACGCGTCATCACCAGATGCAGCACGCTCTGCCCACGGAAAAAACTCTGCCCGAAATCGAATTGCAGATAGCCTTTCAGCATCAGCCAGAAGCGCGTCAAAGGCGGTTTGTCGAAACCGAACATGCCTTTGATATCCTGCAACAGATGCGGATCAAGCCCGGCATCACCACGATAACGGCCGGCAAGGCTTGTCGATTGTGCGACCTCCGCGCCACCGCCGGTCAGACGGCCCATCGGTCCCCCGCCACCACGGCCTTTCAGTTCCGCAATCACCTGCTCTACCGGTCCGCCGGGGGCCAGCTGCACGACGGCAAAATTGATGGCGATGATGCCGAACAGGGTCGGTAGAACCAGCAACAGACGCCGCAGGATATAGCCGGTCATGCGTCGATCAGCCTTTTGTGGGGGACACAGCCCACCATGAATCCAGCGCAAATCCGCTGCGCACCGGTTTGTCGACATGCGCGAAGCGGTTCCAGTATGCAACGTTCATGGTCGCCGCCGTCCAGTTCGGCATGATGTACCAACCCCACAGCAACACCCGATCCAGCGCACGACAGGCGGTAATCTGACTGGCACGATCCGGGGCGGTGATGACTTTTGCGACCAGCGCATCCACCACCGGGCTGGAGACACCCATCAGATTGTTGCTGCCTTTTTCCTTCGCACTGGCACTGCTCCAGAAACCGATCTGTTCGTTGCCCGGACTGTCGGATTCAGGAAACTGCATCAACGCCATGTCGAAATTGAACTCTTCCTGCAAATGCTGCGCCTGCGCCGGGTCCACACTGCGGATACGCGCGTCGATCCCAAGTTTGGCGAGAGACTGCGTATAAGGCAGCAGCACCCGCTCGAAAGGCGGATTGTCCAGCAGAATCTCGAAAGACAATTGCTGCCCGCTGGCATCGACCAGCTTGCCCTCCCTGACCGTCCAGCCAGCCTCTTTCAGCAAGGCAAGACAGCGGCGCAGGACATCACGATTATTGCCGGAGCCATCCGTCACCGGGAGTGTATATGGCTCCGTGAACAGACGTGGCGGAAGCTGAGTCCGGAATGGTTCCAGCAGAGCCAGTTCCTCCTTCGACGGCAATCCGGAGGACGCGCATTCCGTGAAGGTGTAATAGGATTTCAGCCGCTGATAACGGTCATAAAACAGATTTTTGTTCGCCCACTCGAAATCAAAGGCACAGACAATGGCCTCGCGGACACGCGGGTCGCTGAACTTGCTCAGCCGCGTATTCATCCCGAACCCGACCATGCCAAAGGGCAGATTCCAGGGTAGTTGTTCCCGCTTGATCCGCCCTTCCTTCACCGCCGGGAAATCATAGCCGGTGGCCCATTGGCGAGCGATATTTTCGACCCGGATATCCACCTGCCCGGCCTTGAATGCCTCGAACGCAATGGTCGGGTCGCGGAAAAATTCCGTCCGCATACGGTCGAAATTATAAAGCCCCCGCCCTGTCGGCAGGTTGGCGGCCCACCAGTCCTTCAC
The DNA here is from genome assembly GCF_001889545.1 of Granulibacter bethesdensis. Taxonomy (NCBI): domain Bacteria; kingdom Pseudomonadati; phylum Pseudomonadota; class Alphaproteobacteria; order Acetobacterales; family Acetobacteraceae; genus Granulibacter; species Granulibacter bethesdensis. The sequence goes on from NZ_CP018194.1 coordinate 2,259,591, forward strand.
CCGCTCCAGCGTCAGGCTGCGGCCGAAATCCACTTTCCCGACCTGATACGGTCCGGAGCCGAGCGGCGGCTCCGTCAGGGGTTGGGTAAAGTCGCGCTTTTCCCACCAATGTTTCGGCAGCACCGAAAGCTGCCCGATGATCAGCGGCAATTCGCGGTTCTGATCCGTACGGAAATGAAACACCACACGATGGGGGCCCTGTGCTTCCGCTTTCTCGACATCGGCATAGTAGGCACGCTGTTGCGGACGGCCATGCTTCATCAGTGTCTCGAACGTCCAGGCCACGTCCTCCGCCGTCAGCTTATGTCCGTCGTGGAAACGCGCCTCCGGCCTCAACTCGAACGCTACCGAGCGGCGATCCGCCGCGATCTCGATCACCTGTGCGAGATGGGCATAGCCGGTTTCCGGCTCGTCCGCCGTGCTGACCAGCAACGTATCCCACACCGCACCGACCGGGCCGGCCACACCACGCAGGATGAACGGATTAAGACTGTCGAAACTGCCTATTTCCGCCTGCACGATCTCCCCGCCCTTGGGAGCATCAGGATTGGCATAGGGGAAGTTTTTGAAATCCGCCGGCAGTTGCGGTGCTCCCACCGTGGTCACGGCATGAGTGCGCACCACGCCCGGCGGCAGGTCACGCAGAAACTGCGCCCCCGCCCGACGCATGGTGCCGGGCATCAGGAACAGGGCCGGAGAGATAGCTCCGGCAGTCAGGCCGGTGGTCAATAAACTGCGGCGGCGCATGGCATCAGTTCCTTATTTCGTACGAATGCCGGAAGAAGATTCGGACAGGGCGGCAACGGCCTGCGGCAGCAGGGCCGGATCGCCCACTGCCAGCGTACGGCCCGAGCCATGCTCGGAGAGAGGCTGGCCGGACCAGCAGGTCATGCGTCCACCTGCCCCCTCCACGACCGGCAACAGGGCAGCCCAGTCCCAGACTTTCAGATCCGCCTCGGCCACGATGTCAATCTGCCCCAACGCCAGCAGCCCATACGCATAGCAATCGCCGCCCCAGCTCACCCGCCGGGCATGATGGGCGAAAGACTGCCAGCGGGGCAGGTCATCGCCGAACATCTCCGGGCTGGTGGCGGACAGCTCGGCATCTTCCAGACGGGGACAGGGTCGGATGCCGACCTGCCCCCCGAAAGGACCGGTGAAATATGTGGGATGCACGACATCATCCGAGGTCAGGGCGCGTTCGCCGATCCAGCGTTCTCCGGTGACTGGCTGGTCAATCAGGCCGAGTACAGGTTCGCCCCGCCACATCAGCCCGATCAGCGTACCGAAAGTCGGGCGACCGGTGATAAAGGCGCGGGTGCCGTCGATGGGATCGAGCACCCAGCGGAAATCAGCCTCTGCACGTTCAAGCCCGTATTCCTCGCCCAGAATGCCGTGATCGGGAAAAGCATCGGCAATCAGCCGCCGCATGACCTCTTCCGCCTTGCGGTCGGCGATGGTGACCGGGGACTGATCGGATTTCAGCGCCGCATCCAGCCGGGTACGAAACAACGGCCTGATCACGGAGGCCGCTTTATCGGCGGCGGCCTCGGCAACGGCCGTCAGACGGTCACGCAGAGAACGGTCAAGGGGAGAACTCATCGGGCACTCATGGTTGCCCGGACTGCCGTAAGGAAGCCGGTGGCAGGCCGGAAATGACACGCAGATAGGCTATGATGTCGGCTCTTTCCCGATCATCCTTCACCCCGGCAAAAGACATACGGGTGCCAGGAACAAAGGCAGACGGTCGGAAAAGCCAGGCATTGAGGGAGTCCGTATCCCATTGTCCGTGCATCTCTTTCAAGGCATGGGAATAGTGAAAACCGGGAACCGACGCACGCTCCCGCCCTACCACGCCACGCAAAGGCGGCGCCACGGTGCGGGCATCGGGCGATCCTGTCAAAGCGTGGCAGCGGTGACAATGCCGTTCGGCGGCTACCTCCCCCCTTGCCGGATCAGCGCTGGCCATCAGCAAGGCGATTGAGGGCACCGGAACCGGGGGTTCATCCCCCCACATGCCCGGCAACAGGCTCCATCCGGCGAGCGCAAGCGCCGCCACGCCGAACGCTGCTGCCCAGATCATGACCGGTTTCATAAGCCGCCCCACATCGTACAAACCCGTCCTTTCCACCCGACGGGTCATTCCCAGCGTCCCGCTTCTGGCTTAAATGCCTGTTTTCTGTCTAACACGGATAATCGCATCGTCGCAGGCCATCTGGTCATGATCATGGCGACGCGTCAGGATCAACCTCATGACCCCTCTCATCGTCATTCCCAGCCGCATGGGATCGAGCCGCCTGCCCGGCAAACCTCTCGCCGATCTCAACGGGCGCCCGATGATCCTGCATGTGCTGGACCGGGCGATGGAGGCCGGGATCGGGCCGGTGGCCGTCGCCTGCGCAGAGGAGGAAATTGCCGCCGCCGTGCGTGCCGCAGGTGGAACCGCCATCCTGACCGATCCGGACCTGCCCGCCGGGACCGACCGTGTGCATGCCGCACTGGGCGTGCTCGATCCGGAGATGCGATATAATGCGGTGGTCAATCTTCAGGGCGATCTGCCCACCATCCTGCCGGATATGATCAGCGCCGTGCTGAAGCCTCTGCGCAGCCCGACTTTCGACATCGCCACGCTGGTGGCGGAAATCACCACCGAGGAGGAGCGTATCTCCCCCGCCGTGGTCAAGGCCGTCTGCGCTTTTCCTGACCCGGCCGGTACTGTTGCTCCGGCACTGTATTTCTCCCGTACCGCCGTACCATCAGGGGCGGGGCCGCTCTGGCATCATATCGGCATCTATGCCTATCGCCGTACCGCACTGGATCGTTTTGTCTCCCTGCCGGAAAGCCCGCTGGAAAAACGCGAGAAACTGGAGCAATTGCGTGCGCTCGAAGCAGGCATGAGGATCGGCTGCGCCCGCGTCGAGCACGCGCCATTCGGTGTCGATACACCGGAGGATCTTGAACGCGCCCGCGGGGTGCTCCGCAACTGGTCATCCTCCGTCACGGAGCCTTCGGCATGAGCGCTTTCTCCCCCACACCACCTGCCTCATCCTATCACGGTCCGATCGCATTTCAGGGGCAACCGGGCGCCTATTCCGACCTCGCCTGCCGTGCCGCCTATCCGCATCTGAAAACCCTGCCCTGCCCGACTTTCGAGGCGGTGATCGAGGCCGTACGCGAAGGACAGGCCGACCTGGCCATGCTGCCTTGCGAGAACACGCTGGCCGGCCGGGTGCCGGATATCCATTCCCTGTTGCCTGCCAGCGGGCTGTTCATCGTCGGCGAGCATTTCCAGCGCGTGGAGCATGCCCTGCTGGCCCCACCCGGCGCGACACTGGAAACGCTGAAACGTGCCCGGTCCCACGCAGTGGCGCTGGGGCAGGTCCGTAACATCCTGCGCGATCTGGGGCTTGAAGCCGTCGTGGAAGCCGATACCGCAGGCGCTGCAAAGCTGGTTGCCGAACTGGGCGGTACCGAGGATGCCGCCATCGCCTCCCCCCTCGCTGCCGAAATTTACGGCCTGACTATCCTGCGCCGGAATGTCGAGGACGCAGCCCATAATACGACCCGCTTTTACGTCGTCTCCACCACGGCCGCCCCACCCGAGCCGGAACGCGCCGATACCATGACCACCTTTGTCTTTCGCGTGCGCAATATCCCTGCCGCGCTTTACAAGGCACTGGGAGGGTTCGCTACCAACGGCATCAATCTGATCAAGCTGGAAAGCTATATGCTGGACGGTGCCTTCACCGCCACACAGTTCCTGTGTGACGTGATCGGTCATCCTGACCAGCCGCCGCTCCGCCGGGCGCTTGAAGAACTTGGTTTTTTCAGCCGGGAAGTGAAAATCCTGGGCGTCTACCCCTCGGCCGCCCAGCGCGGGATCACCGAACCAGCCGAATAAGCCGGAGACTCACACAGTCCCCAGCCACCGTAGCAGAGGCTGCCACAGCACAGCCTCTGCCGAGCGGCCCGCCGTCATGCCGATATGCCCTGCCTCCATCCGGTGCAGCAACGCACCGGGAATGACCTGCGCCAGCTTCAATGCGCTGGCGGGCGGCACGATCCGGTCCCGCGACGGCACGGCCACAAAAGCCGGGCAGTGCAATGCGGCGGGATCAACCACATGCCCATCCACTTTCCACCTGCCTTGTGCCGGCAAATTGTCGCAATACCAGCCATTCACCACCTCCTGAGCCACCGGGGCTGCAAGAGAGATCCCGTCATTGAGCCAGTCCTCAAGCGCCACGAAATGATCAGCGCGCGGATGATCCTGCGGCAGACGACCAAAAGCGCGGTATTTATCCGCGACGCCAAACGGCTCGATCAACGCAAACATGATCTGAAGGATATCCACCGGCAGGCAGCCGTACTGTTTCAGCACTCCCCCCAGAACGGGCTGCAACGCAGTACTCAGACGCTGATGCTCCGGCCCGGCTGCATGGAAATCCCACGGAGTGGCCAGCAAGGCAAGCGCCCGCACCGCCGCCGGACGGCGCAGGGACGCAGCAAGAGCCAGCAGGCCGCCCATGCAATATCCGGCCATGACCACTTCCTGCCCCGTGAGATCGGCAATGGCCTGCACAGCGCGATCCAGACGCCCCGCAATATAGTCGGTCAGACCAAAATACTGTTCAGGCTCCCCCGGCCTGCCCCATTCCAGCAGGAACACCGGATACCCGGCCTGCGCCAGCCGATCCATCAGGGAATAACCCGGCGCCAGATCAAGCACATATCCGCGGTTGATCAGACTTGGGACCAGCAAAACAGGCGGCAGATGGCCGGAAACCGGCGCAGGGTGCAGCAGAACTGTGCTGCTCCCCTCACGCCAGACCACATGCCTCGGTGGAGCATGGCGATAATAGGGATGGCGACGATAGGCCGCTACACCCGCGATCAGGGCGGCATCACGCTGCACTGTTTCTGTCCAGACCGCCTGCTCCAACAGCAGGGAGGGATCAGTTCGCCCCGCCTCTACCCCGCGATGGAGCCTTGCCGCCACGAGGTTTTGCAGCAACTTTTCTGTCATCTCCGCCGCATGGGGCGTTTTCCAGTCGGGCCAGCCGCTCTTCAAGCTCTGCAACCCGGCCAAGGAGAAACCGGAGCGCATCATCGCGAGGGTCAGATGCAGCCCGAGCGGGCGAGGGCCGCTGCGGTGCATCGGGCGTGGCTGCTCCGGCCTGTCCGGCTGGTCGGGACTGTTGTGATCCACTTTCTTCTGCGCCCGCCTTTCCCTGTCCCTGATGATAGCCATGCTCCTGAGAGGCTTTCAGAGCAGCCTGCATGGTTTCCATCGACTGTGCTGCCAGCGTCGACCAGTTCTGCGCCAGAGCCTGCCATGCAGACAGAGAGTCCGGATCACTGGCACGCGCCGATAATTCGCTCTGCCACAGATCGACCCAGTCACGGGCAAAATCAGCGGTGGATGATGAATCGCGCGTCGTCCCGGATCCCCTTCCTTCAGTCGACGATCCTGGCCCCTTATCGTTTCCCGCCATGAATCACCCATTCCTTCCAATGAGGAAAGATCGTGCTTGCCACAATATGGCAGATGCGAGAATACCGGCCTGCCATGCTTTTTGTTTCGCTCAGGATTTGAAACCGATAACCATGGTTCCTCCCGGCTGTGCTATAAGCACAGCATATACCTCTGGCCCCGCTGACGTCCTCCCGGTAACGTCGATGCAGGCCCCGCAGAGCAGAGTATGTCCATGCCCAACCCGCGTCCCGCCTCTTCCCGCGCTGCTGGACGCCCGTCCAGGTCCGCCAGCAACACGTCCACACCTCACGTGGCGCAGACAAATGGGGAAGCAGCACCGGAACGGGATAATAACCCGGACAATACCCATGCGGCTCCATCACCTGTTATTATCAAGAAATACGCCAATCGACGTCTCTATAATACCGAGACATCCTGTTACATCACGCTCGAAAATCTGGCCGACATGGTCCGCACAGGACGCGAATTCTCCGTCTTCGATGCCAAAAGCGGCGAGGACATCACAAGAAGCGTCCTGACCCAGATTATCGTCGAGGAAGAAAACAAGGGGCGGGCCATGCTGCCCACCACCTTCCTCCGGCAGTTGATCGGGTTTTACGGGGATAGCCTGCAATCCATTGTTCCCCGGTACCTTGAGGAAGCCATGAGCACCTTCGCCCATCAACAACAGCAGATGCGCAGCGCGGTGCAACAGACCATGGGCAGCTTTTTCCCGTTCGCTTCCAGCAGCACCCTGGAAGAGGTCAGCCGCCAGAATATGGCCATGATTGAAAAGGCCATGAGTCTTTTCAATCCATTCTATAAAGGGCCAGCGACTCCGGTTTCGGAAAAACAGGAAGAGCTTTCCTCCACCGAGCAAGAGATCATTCAACTAAAAGAAGAAATAAAAACTCTCAAAGATCAATTAAAGAGAGAGAAAAATGCCTTTGAATAATTATTATAAGGTGACTACCTTTATGTAATGACAAAATTCACAGGAACGTGATTGTATTAATCGGGACATTTATCAATTTATTGACTTTGTTACGTCCGCTTTTATCGATCTGGTTGCAAGCCATACTGTAACTGACTGAACTCCTCTCTGAACCCCTCCCAGATAATGAAGGGTCAAATCCGGTAGTGTCCGACAGGAATTGAAACATGCAGTCTTCTACTAATCATATCGCACAGGATGCAGAACACCTGCCCCAACCCAATGCGCAGTATCCTGTTGCTGATGAAGGAAGCATTCTTGCTGCAACCTCCCGAACGACTTCAGGCGGCCGTGTCGCAGCCAGAGCCAGTGATGCAGACAGACATGTGGGCAATCGCATCAGGGAACGCAGGGTCATGCTCGGGCTGTCCCAGCAGCAGCTGGCCCAAATGATCGGCGTGACCTATCAGCAAGCCCATAAATACGAGCGCGGGCTGAACCGTATTTCAGCGGGTCGGCTTTATCAGATATCGCATGTGCTGAATGTGCCGATTTCCTGGTTCTTTGACGGCTTCTCTAATGAGAACAGAACAGCCGATCTGACGACGCGGCAGCGCATGTGCCTTGAACTTGCACGCAACTTTGCAGCGATCGACAACGAGAAGCATCAGGAAGCTCTCAGCCAGATGGCGCGGGCACTGGCCGCGCAGTCTGTTGCCAATAAAATGCCACAGGATGGTTATGCCTCGGATCTGGAAGAATCACGCGAAGAAGTCGCCTGATGGCATAGAGGCTCTGGCAAAGCAGGGTGGAGAGTCAAAAACAACCCACCCGCTCTGGCCATCTTCTTCGGGTCATCTTCCGATCGATTTTGATAGCCACGTCATTGCGCCATATTGGCAGGGTGATTTTTTCTGATCCAGCCTTCAGGCAGGCAACACCCTGAATGACGTTATCCCGTCCTTGAGCAGACGGATAACATCCGGGGCCGCAAGAGCAAGACATCCCGCCGTCGGCTGGTAGTCCTGGCCAGCGATATGCAGAAAAATGGCTGAGCCTCTCCCTTTTTCGACGGGCTGATCATTCCATCCCAACACACCGATAATGTCGTAGAGATAATCCTGGCGCCATAATTCTTCATGACTGGCCGAAAATGGTCGGGTTATCCGGCAATTGTACTGTGGGTGCGCCGGATCATCACACCAGCCATCAGATGGAGAGATTGGCTCCAGCGGGAGCGGGCCGGCACAAACCGGTATTGCCAGACGATCAGCCCTGTAAAACACCCGACGGAGAGGAAGTTTGCCGACCGGAGTAGCTCCGTCGCCTTCCTGCTTGCAGGTCGTGACACCCGCTCGCCCCAGCGCAACCCGAAAGATGGTATTCCGATATATTAGCTGCCCATTCGGCCTTACAATTGCTTCCATATGTCCTGCCGTATTCTTTTCCGTTTAGGCCAATGCGCCGCTTATAAAACAATGGTTATAAAAATTGTCGGCTTTTTAAAAGAGATGATAAGCTCAACTCCGTTAAGATCGAAAAAAGCACCTGAAAATTTCATTTTTACATACATGTATTAATGCATTAAAATGCCATCAAAACATTTATGTGATAACAAAGTGTCTGCTATAATTTTTATGACTTAAGTTACCATCATTACGATGACATTTTGACTTTACCTGTCAGCCGTAACATACCACTCTCTGCAGGCCTGCCTCATTGGAGACAACCCGTATGCCACACACACGCCCTATCCTGGTCGTTGATGACGATACAATGCTGCGGGAAACCCTGTCTGATCAGTTGTCGGTCGACGGTGAGTTCGTCGCTATCCCGGCCATCAACGGAAAAGAGGCCGAAGATTTTCTCAGCGACAACATCTCTCGCTTTGATGCCATCATTCTGGATGTGGGTCTGCCGGATGGGGACGGGCGGGATTTGTGCGTGCGCTGGCGGCGCATGGGCGTCAAGGTGCCGATTATCATCCTGACTGGTTCCGACGAAGAACACGATGTCGTGCGGGGTCTTGAGGCCGGTGCCAATGATTATATCGCCAAGCCTTTTCGCATGGCCGAGTTGCTGGCCCGCGTCCGCAACCAGCTGCGCAGCTACGAAAACAGCGAGGATGCAAAATTCAAAATCGGTCCCTACATCTTCAAACCCGCCGCAAAGCTGCTGGAAACCGAACAGAACAAGCGCATACGGTTAACCGAGAAAGAAGCCTCTATTCTGAAGTTTCTCTACCGTGCCGGGACCAAGCCCGTGGCACGGGAGGTGCTGTTGAACGAGGTATGGGGCTACAACGCCGCCGTCACCACGCATACGCTGGAAACCCATATTTACCGCCTGCGGCAGAAAATCGAGCAGGATCCTTCCAGCGCGCAGCTTCTTATCACCGAAGGTGGAGGATACCGGCTGCTTCCGTAAAGCAACCCTCCCTGGACAAAGAAAGAGGATTGTTTTCCGGGATGAGCCTGCGGCAGATCAGGGCAAGACCTACAGCGACAGGGTTACGCACACCGGAACGTGATCGGATGTGCGCTCCCAGTCGCGGGCCTCTTTAAGGGTTATCTGGCCTTGCAATGAAGAAACCAGATCAGGGCTGACCCAGACATGGTCCAGCCTCCGCCCTCGATCAGATGCCCGCCAGTCGCGATTACGGTATGACCACCATGTATAATGCTTGCGGTCTGACGGAACGAAATGGCGGACCGCATCGACAAAGCCGGTTTCCAGCCATTGCCTCATCCGTGTGGTCTCGGGCGGCGTATGGCTGACCACGTTCAGCAGTTGCTTGTGGCTCCAGACATCATGCTCCAGCGGAGCGATATTGAGGTCACCGACCAGCATGGTACGGGTAAAAGGAGCCTGCGCCGCAAAATAGGCCGTGGCTTCTTCCACGAACGCCAGCTTATGCGCAAATTTCGGGTTGATAGCCGGGTCCGGCTCATCACCGCCGGCCGGGACATAGAAATTATGCAGCACCACAGGCCCTGACGGCACCCCCAAAGACACTGCCAGGTGACGGCAGTCCCCCCGGGTGCACCAGTCCGGTGCCGCGTCATCCACCGTGAAAGGAATACGGGAGAGAATGGCGACCCCGTTATATCCCTTCATCCCGCGATAGGCGACATGGGCATAGCCATGATGCTCCGCCGCCCGACCGGGAAACAGATCTGCCGGAAACAGAGGATCAGGCACCTTGGTTTCCTGCAGGCACAGCACGTCGGGATCAAGCTCGGCCAGCACTTTCTCCAGCAAGGGCAGACGCAGGCGCAGGGAATTGATGTTCCAGGTCGCAACACGCATACGCATGAGCACTCTTTCCTCAGACGATGCGATTATGCAGGGGGAGCAGGCCGGACACTGATGCAGTCAGGACATCACCGCGCGACAGGGGAGAGACTCCATCCGGCGTGCCGGTCATGATCAGATCACCAGCCGCAAGAGTGACTAACTGCGACAGGGCCGAGATGACTTCACTGACTGACCAGATCATGTCGCTCAGCCGCCCGCGCTGGCGCTCCGTGCCATTGACCGTCAGCACGATATCCCCATCCGACGCACTATTGGGCAACCCGCCATCCATCACCGGCGTAATCGGCCCGACGGGGGCGGAGTGGTCGAACCCCTTTGCCATATCCCACGGACGCCCCGCATCACGCGCGGCAAACTGGAGATCGCGCCGCGTCAGATCCAGCCCGACCGCATAGCCAAACACACGGGACAGCGCAGCCTCGACCGGAATATCGTGTCCGCCGGAATGCAGTGCCACGACCAGCTCAACCTCGTGATGCAGCAGGGTGGTCGCAGGCGGATAAGGAATATCCGCATCCCCCGGCACCACCGCATCCGCCGGTTTGGAGAAGAAAAATGGCGGCTCACGCGCCGGATCACTCCCCATTTCACGTGCATGGGCAGCATAGTTCCTGCCGACACAAAACACCCTGCGGACAGGAAAGCCCCTTCCATCCGTCACGGGCACGATTACGGGAGAGGGGGGCGGAAAAACGCTCTGCATCTATCCTGCTTATCAAAACCCGCCAGAAACACCAGTGCTGTCCCTGGAACACACCTGATGCAGACGGATTTTATTCAGCCGCGCTGGCCATCCGTCCGGACGGATGGCCGTCTCGCCGGTGATCCCCCGATAGCGAGCTTCCACCGCCGCACCAAAATCCTCGAAAATACGATGTGACAATGTGTCGGTCAGATAATCGAACTCAGGATGCCATTGCACCCCTACTACAAACCCCGGGCAATCAACCGCCCGGACAGCTTCAATCACGCCATCAGGCGCATGTGCATCGGCACGCAACTGGGGAGCCAGCCGGTTGATGCCCTGATTATGCAGGGAGTTCACCGCAAAAGAGGCCGTGTCCGCCAGACGGTGCAGCCAGCCATCAGTCACGGCGGTGACCATATGCGCCTTGGCATTGCGCAGCGAGGATTGCGGCACGATCGGAGTGGAATGGTCCAGATAACCCGGCATGTCCTGCAGAACCTGATGCAGGCTGCCACCCAGCGCGACATTCAGTTCCTGAAACCCGCGGCAGATGGCCAGAATCGGCACGCCACATGCCACAGCGGCCCGGATCAATGGCAATGTCACCGCATCACGCCGCACATCTTCGGGCGTCCCCTCGGCATGCGGCGCACCGCCATATTGATCGGGATGCACGTTGGATCGGCTACCAGTGAAAATAATACCATCCAGACGGCTCAGCAGGGCGGAGAGATCGGCACGATCCCCATTCGCCGGAATCAGCACCGGCACAGCCCTGATCACATCATCGGTCACCTGCACATACGTATCCGACGCGGCATGGTTAGGCGTCGAAAAAGCCCCGAAGGGCTTGGTGCAGCAGGAAATGCCAATAAGCGGTTTCATGATCCCTTCACATTTAGGCGATCATTGCGGCAAAATGAAGGAATACATGCCATGCCAGGTCAGCCTGGAACGCCGGTGCTGGTCGAATATTCAAAATGCAGCGCCTGATCGGGATGCACGATCGGATGGATGGCATGCGCCGCCATCGCAGCTTCGCTGAATCCCTGCAGAATCAGCTTCAGCTTGCCCGGATAGGTGGCAACATCCCCGATGGCGAAAATACCTGGCACATTGGTCTCGCAACGCGACGGATCGATCGTGATGTGATGACGCTCCAGCGCCAGCCCCCATTCCGCAATGGGCCCCAGATCCATCGACAGACCGAAGAAAGGCAGCAGGCAATCAACTTCCAGACGGCGTATCTCACCATCCAGAGTCGCAACCTCCACGGCGGACAACACGCCGTCTGCGCCCTGAAGACCATGCAGTTGATAAGGGACCACCAGTTCGACCTCCCCCGCCGCCGCGGCTTCCTCCAGCTGAGCAAGCGATTCCGGGGCGGCACGGAATTTGGCGCGCCGGTGCACCACGAAAATCCGCGCTGCAATCCCGCGCAGGGCCAGTGCCCAGTCCACCGCACTGTCACCACCCCCGGCGATGACGACGGAACGCCCCCGAAAATCCTCCCGACGACGCACATAGTACTGCACGGCACCGGAAGCCTCGAAGGTTTCAAGCCCGTCCAACGGAGGACGGTTCGGTCCGAACGCACCCGCGCCTGCCGCCAGCACCACAGCACGCGCACGCACCGTATCGCCTGCACTGGTCGTCAGCGTGAAATCGCCCCGTGCCCCGCTCAGCGTCTCCACCCGGCGGGACAGCAGACGCGGCACATCAAAGGGAGCAATCTGCCGTTCCAGCGCCGCGATCAGATCGCCACCGGAAATCGCAGGATGGGCGGGAATGTCGTAGATCGGCTTTTCAGGATACAGGGCCGCGCACTGGCCACCAACCTCCTGCAATGCATCGATCAGCACGGCGCGTAACCGCAGCATACCCAGCTCGAAAGCCGCGAATAATCCGGCCGGTCCGGCGCCGATAATAGCGACATCGGTATCGATTATCCGGGGTTGGGTCGAAGAAGCAGGCGGGGCAAGGTCGATCTGTGTCATGAGCGGGACCATAAGACGCCCGCGAAAACGCGACAATTCCCTATCCTTTACTCCGGGCCACCGCATTCCCAAAAAGCGCCACTCCGGCTACATGCGCGTGATCCGGGCCTGTTTGCTCACCCTGGATGAGGCATCAGTGAGGCGCATGTCCCTAACACCCTCTTCATCACTGCCGGCTTCATCACTGTCGGCATCTTCCACGCTCCTGCTGGCCGATCAGGCCGCGACGGAGGCACTTGGCCGCCATATCGCCGATGCCCTGCGTCCCGGTGATGCCGTCCTGCTGGAAGGCTCTCTGGGAGCCGGGAAAAGCACACTGGTGCGCGCCCTGCTGCGTCATCTGGCGGATGATCCGGCACTGGATGTGCCGAGCCCTACCTATACGCTGGTACAAAGCTACAATACCCCGCGCGGAGCCGTGGCCCATCTGGATCTATGGCGTCTGGACGGGCCTGATGCGCTGCATGAACTGGGGTGGGACGCTTTGCTGAAAGACATCGTCATCGTTGAATGGCCTGACCGGCTGGAAGATTTACGCCCGGATCAGGCGCTGACCATCAGGCTTGAAGCCCTGCCCGACAATGATGGCGCGCGCCATGCCCATCTGTCCGGCTGGCCTGCGGAGCGACTGCCCCGATGAGCACCCCCTCCGCCGATACAACGATGCGCGAGGACGCCATTGCCCGTTTTCTGGCCGATCATGGCTGCGCGGATTTTCAGCGAACGCCGCTGGCAGGGGATGCGAGCTTCCGCCGCTACTGGCGGCTGCGTGACGAAGCAGGCGCTACGCTGGTGCTGATGGATGCGCCGCCTCCCCGTGAAGCCGTGGAGCCATTCCTGCGCATCGCCTCCGCCATGGAAGGCGCGGGTCTGTCTGTCCCTCATATCGAGGCCGTCAATGTCGAGGACGGGCTGGTCCTGCTGGAAGATCTGGGCGATGCGCTCTATCGCACCCTGCTGGATGACAGCAACGCGGATGCGTTCGGCGAAGCCGCCGCCAACGCGCTGACGGTCCTGCACCGCATGCCCATGCCACCCGATCCTCTGCGCTGGGATGGCGCGGCTATGCGGGATGCATCCTGCGACACGTTTCTGGGCTGGTGGTGGCCCGCCACTTTCGGAGAAGTTCCTTCCGCCCGCATCACCGCCGCACTGCATGCTGCTCTGGATGAAACACTGTCGATTCTGGCCGCCTCCCCTCCCGTGCCGGTGCATCGTGATTTCGAGGGTGGCAACCTGCTCTGGCTGCCGCAGCGGGACGGGTTCCGGCGCACCGGCATCATCGATTTTCAGGATCTCGGGGCCGGACATGGCGCCTATGATCTGGTCTCCCTGACCCAGGATGCACGCCGGGAGATGCCGGATGGTTTCGCGGAACAGCAGATCGCACGCTATGCTACAGCACTCGGCCTGAGCCTCGACCCAACCGGTCCGGATTCTCTGCCCGCCGCCTGCGCTGTCTGCGCGGCGCAACGCCATATGCGCCATGCCGGGCTGTGGGTGCGGCTGGCACAACGGGATGGCAAGACCGGCTATCTGGCGCATGGACCACGCTCCTGGCGTCGGCTGCTGCATGCTCTGACGCATCCGGCCAATCAGGCGCTGATGGATTTCTTCAACGATCACGTGCCGGTCTCCCGGCGCGGTAACCCGGCGCTTTTGATGCCGGAACAGACAGGCTCTGCCAGGGATTAAAGACCGATTATGACGATACGAAACGCAATGCTGCTGGCGGCTGGCCTTGGCACACGCATGCGCCCCCTGACAGACACCACCGCCAAGCCGCTGGTGCCACTGGCCGGGCGCACCTTGCTGGACCACGCACTTGATCGCCTGTTCGAGGCCGGGGTGGAGCATGTGGTGGTCAACACCCATTGGAAAGGCGATCTGGTCGCAGCCCATATCGCTGCCCGTCATGACCCGCGCATCGTCGTCAGGGCGGAGGAAACCCTGCTCGACACGGGCGGAGCCATCGTCGCCGCACTGAAAGACGGGCTGCTGGATCAGGCCGAGCCGTTCTACGTCGTCAATGGCGATGCGTTCTGGCTCAACGGCCCCACCCCGATGCTCGACCGGCTGGCTGAAGCCTGGACGCAATGGGGTGGCGCGGACGCGATGGACGCGCTGCTGCTGGTACATCGCACATTCCAGATTTCCGCCGAGGTCGGCGCGGGCGATTTCGTGCTTGATCCGCTGGGCCATGTCCGCCGTCGCAAGGAAATGGAAATCGTCCCCTATCTGTTTGCGGGAGTTCAGATCGCATCAGCCCACCTGTTCACCGATGCGCCACAGGGGCCATTCAGCACCAACCTGCTATGGGACCGGGCCATCGAGGCGGAAAGGCTGCGCGCCCTGGTGCATGACGGGCTGTGGTTCCACCTGTCCACGCCGGAGGATCTGGAGGTCGCGGAACAGAAACTCTACGCGGCGGAAACCGGCGAAACACGATAGAGTTAGCCATGCATATCACCTCCATCCCGCCGGACTGGCCGTTTCTCGACACTGTCGCGGCTGCCTGGCTGGGAGAGGGGGAAGCAAGGCCGCTCGATACAGCCGATGGTATCATCCTGCTGCCGACACGCCGCGCTGCCCGGGCGCTGGCCGATGCGTTTCTGCGTCTCTCCGGCGGTCGCCCGCTGCTGTTGCCGCGCATCACCGCACTGGGCGCGCTGGATGAAACACCGCTGGCCCTGCATGGCGCGCTGGATCTTCCGCCCGCTGTGGACACGCCGCGCCGTCTGGCGGAGCTGACACGGCTGATCCTCGCATTACCGGACCCGGCCCTGTCAGCGGACAGTGCATGGATGCTGGCCAGAGAACTGGCCAAACTCATGGACGAAGCCGCCCGCGCCGGGATTGATCTTGCAACCGCCCTGCCCGATGCGGTCGATCCGTCTTTTGCCGCACATTGGCAGACGACCCTGACCTTCCTTCAGATCGTCACCCGCGCGTGGCCGGACTGGCTGGCGGAAGAAGGGCTGACCGATCCGGCCGCACGACAGGCCGCCCTGCTGAGGCGTCAGGCAACGCACTGGCAGGATCATCCGCCTGCGACACGTATCTGGGCGGCAGGGATTTCCGGCGCAGCCCCGGCCGAGGCGATGCTGCTGAAAACCATCGCCAGACTGAAGCAGGGCCTGGTGATCCTGCCCGGCCTCGACATGACCATGCCGGAGGAAGCATGGGCCATGCTGGAGGCGTCCCACCCGCAGGCGGGCATGCGTGACCTGCTGACCATGATGGATGCAAGGCGGGATGACGTGGCACCATGGGGACTGACGCCCCCGCCACCCCGCTCTGATGATCGCTCCCGACTGCTGCATCAGGCGCTGCTGCCCGCCGAAGCCCTGACGCTCTGGCGGGAGGCCGCCTTGCCGCCACTCAATTCCATGTTCCGCCTGGAACCGGAGGATGAGCAGCAGGAAGCCGTCGCCATCGCACTGATCCTGCGGGATGTGCTGGAGACACCGGGATACCGGGCAGCGCTGATCACGCCTGATCGCGGGCTGGCGGTGAGAGTATCCACCGAACTGGCCCGGTTCGGCGTCATCGCCGATGACAGCGCCGGGGAACCACTCGCCGAAACACCCCCGGCCGTCTTTCTGCGCCTGCTGGCGGAGGCAGTGCGGAGCAGTTTCTCCCCGGTCGCGCTGCTATCCCTGCTGAAACATCCGATGACAGGGTTGGGCATGGATCGTCTGATGACGCTCCATGCGGCCCGCGGGCTGGAACAACATGCCCTGCGCGGCCCCCGTCCTCCGCCGGGCCTGTCCGGGCTGCGTGCGGTGCTCGAAGCCGGAGAAACGGAAGCCGCCGCCCTGCTCGACCGGCTGGAACAGGCGCTGCTCCCTCTGATCGACCTCGTAGCACAGGAAAAAGTCGCGCCGCATGACTACCTGCGCACCCTGCTGACCGCCGGGGAAGCGCTGGCCGCCAGCGATACCCGTTCCGGTGCCGAGCGTCTCTGGGCACGGGAGGAAGGAGAGGCGCTGGCCGTACTGCTGGCTGAGACGCTGCCCGCCCTGCCAGTGCTGCCGCCGCAACCGCCCGACACACTGCCGGGCCTGTTCGACGCCATGCTGGAAGGCATCGCCGTCCGCAGCCGCCGTGCCATACGCCGCTTCGGCGAGGATGATGCGGAACATCCGCGCCTGTTTATCTGGGGCCTGCTGGAAGCACAGCTTCAGCATGTGGATGTGGCTGTGCTGGGCGGTCTGAGCGAGGGCGTATGGCCCCCTGCCACTGATCCCGGCCCATGGATGAGCCGACCGATGCGCAGACGGGCCGGGCTGCCGAGCGCCGAACAGACCATCGGTCAGGCAGCCCATGATTTCGTGCAGGCGGCATGCAGCGCCTCCGTAGCGATCCTGTCCTGCCCCGCCCGGCGGGAAGGGGCCCCTGTCGTTGCGGCACGCTGGCTGGCACGGATCGACGCGCTGCTGAAAGGATACGGGCAGCGCCTGCCGATCCATCCCGCCACCGCTTGGGCAAGGATGCTGGATCAGCCGGAACGACCCAGCCCGGTCAGGCCGCCCCGCCCCTGTCCGCCACGCAGGTCACGCCCCCGCAGCCTGAGTGTGACGGAAATAGGGCGCTGGCTGACCGATCCTTACCGGCTCTATGCGGAGCGTATCCTGAAGCTGAAACCGCTCGATCCGCTGGAACAGGATACTGATGCCGCCGATTTCGGCATGATCGTGCATGATGGCATGCAGTGTTTTCTGGAAGAGGCCGCCCGGCAATGGCCCGGCGACCCGCTGACCGCCCTGCGCACGGCATTCCGGGTCGCGCTGGACCGCCACAATCCTCGCCCTGCCCTGCGCAGCTGGTGGCTGCCGCGTCTCAACCGGATCGCCGCCTGGGTCGCTACGCAGGAGCAACGGGATACAAAAATCCATACCGAAACCTCGGGCATCTGGCATCTGTCGGATTTTCCGGGCGGCCCCTTCAGGCTGAAAGGCCGCGCCGACCGGATCGAGATCAGGCGCGATGGCAGCCTCCGCCTGCTCGATTACAAAACCGGCACGGTTCCCTCCGCCCCGGCGATCCTCAGCGGTGAGGCCCCACAGCTTCCGCTGGAAGCCGCGATGATGAAGGCGGGGGCCTTCCCTGATGTACCGGCGCAATATCCGTCCGAACTGGTGTACTGGCGGCTCAGCGGCGGTCGTGTCGCCGGAGAGGAAGTCATTCTCGGCAGAAAAACCCCCGCTGCATGGGCCGAGGAACAGGCGCAACTGGCGGCCGAGAAGCTGCGCGATCTGGTCACACGCTATGACGATCCGGATTTCCCCTATCTGGCGCAGCCTTTCGCCCCCGGCCATGCGCCGATGGATGCTTATGCGCATCTGGCCCGCGTGCCCGAATGGGCGGATGGTGACGAGGCATGAGCGCCACGCTTTCCCCGCGTGACGAAGCGGAACGCAATCAGCGTGATGCCTCCGATCCCGTTGTCTCCGCTTTCGTCAGTGCCTCTGCCGGGTCAGGCAAGACCAAGCTGCTGACCGACCGGCTGCTGCGCCTGATGCTCTCCGGCGCTCATCCGGGGCGGATTCAGTGCCTCACCTTCACCAAGGCCGGTGCGGCGGAAATGGCGATCCGTCTGCGGTCGCGACTGGGCGCATGGGTGACAATGAGCGATGCAGCGCTGGATCAGGCGCTGACGGCGCTGGCCGTCAAACCGGACGATGATGCCCGGCTGAGGGCGCGCGCCCTGTTTGCACAGGTGCTGGATCTGCCCGGCGGCATGCGGATCGAGACGATCCATGCTTTCTGCCAGTCCCTGCTGCGGCGCTTTCCGCTGGAAGCCGCACTGAGTCCTCATTTCAAAATGATCGAACCGGCCGAGCAGGAAGTCACCCGCCAGGAAGCGCAGGAGACGATGCTCGCGGCGACCGGGGATCATGCCTCCCTGTCCCTGCTCTCAGGCCAGATCAGCCTTCAGACATTCGGCATGCTCTCGGCCGGATTACATATCGAACCGGACCGCCTGCACCGGCTGACCCCATCTCTGGCAGGGCTGGAAGCCGCCCAACGCCGGGCGCTGGGCGTGCCGGGCAGTCAGGGAGAAGAAGCGTTGCTGGCCGCCGCCACCGAGTGGCCCGCCATCGGCAAAGTCCGTGAGGCTGCGCGGGATGCGTTCGAAAACGGATCGAACACCGTGCGGGAAAGGGCGGGCCAGATGCTCGCCTGGCTGTCCCTGTCGCATACCGAACGTCAGGCACGATGGGAGGAATGGGCCAGCCTGTTCCTGACCGCCAAAGGGGAACCGTCCAGCCCCAAAACCCTGTTCAACGAAAACAAGGCCAATCGCGGCACCAGCGCCGATACCTCCCGGGAGAGTCTGGTTGATGAGTCGCACCGGATCGTCTCAATCCGCCAGACTCTGCATGCGATCCGGCTGGCCTCCCTCTCCGCCGCCCTCACCCGGCTGGCGATCCCGGTGGCCGACGCCTACGCAAAGGACAAAGCGCGACGCGGGCTGGTCGATTTCACCGATCTGATCGGACGCACCCGCGCGCTGCTGAGAGAACCCGGCGCTGCCTGGGTGCTGTACAAGCTGGATGGCGGCATCGACCACCTACTGCTGGATGAAGTTCAGGATACCGCTCCGGAACAGTGGGAGATCGCCGGAACCCTGACGGCGGAGTTTTTTGCCGGCCTCGATGATCGCGCCGAACAGGGGAAACCCCGGACTGTCTTTGCTGTGGGCGATCCGAAACAGTCGATCTACTCGTTTCAGGGGGCCGACCCGCATGCTTTCCGGCACTGGCGCAGCATCATGGCGCAACGTGTGCAGCAGATCGGCTATGAATGGCGCGACCGTCCCCTGACGGTTTCGTTCCGCTCCACCGCCCCGGTGCTGGCCCTGACCGATGCGGTATTCGCCGATCCACTGGCCCGTCAGGGTGTGATCGAGCCAGCAGAAACCCTGCGCCACCTGCCTGATCGCGCCGAAGATGCCGGCACAGTGGAGGTCTGGGAGCCGGTGCAGACCCCGGAAATCCCTCCCCGCCCCGCATGGCAGCCTGCCGAGGAGTACGGCACCCACACCACCGCCGCCAGCCTGCTGGCGGGACGGCTCGCGGACTGGATCGCCAGCCAAATCGGCCAGACCCTGCCGAGTGAAAACCGCCCGATCCATGCCGGAGATTATCTGATCCTGCTGCGGCGGCGCAAACCTTTCGCCCCTCTGCTGGAGCGGGCCCTGAAGCTGCGGGGGGTGCCGGTGGCGGGGCTGGACCGGCTGCCCCTGACCAGTCAGCCTGCCGTGGCTGATCTGCTGGCCCTGTGCGATACGCTGCTGCTGCCTGATGACGATATGGCGCTGGCCTGTCTGCTCACCAGCCCGCTGGGCGGACTGAGCGACGACTCCCTGATGGCACTGGCGCTGGGCCGTCGGGAAACCCTGTGGGACACGCTGAGAAAACGCCGGACAGAACGCACAGAGTGGGATCAGGCCGCCAGTTTCCTCGAAGACATGCTCGGGCAGGTGGATTACACCACGCCCCATGCCCTGCTCAGCGCGGCGCTGGTCCGGCATCGCGGGCGGGCGCGGCTGTTCAAGCGTCTGGGCGCGGAAGCCGCCGAGCCGATCGACGAGTTGCTGAACGCCGCCATGCGCTATGCCCAGCTTCATCCACCCTCATTACAGGGTTTCGTCCACTGGCTGCGCCGCTCCGCGCCGGAGGTCAAACGCGAAATGTCATCCGGTGGCCAGGCCGTGCGTATCATGACAGTGCATGGATCCAAGGGTTTGGAAGCCCCCATCGTCATCCTGCCTGATACCGTCTCCACCCCGCGTATGGAGAACAGCATTCTCTGGACGGAGGATCCGGAAACCGGCCTGTCCGTACCATTATGGAAGCCCAATCAGGATTTCCAGTGTGACAGCTTCGCCGTGCTGGAGGCAAAGGAACAGGCTGCCCGCCAGGAAGAATACAATCGACTTCTCTATGTCGCGCTGACCCGCGCCAGAGACCGGCTGCTGGTCTGCGGCTGGCTGGGCAAGGAGAACAGGCCGCCACCGGAGGAAAGCTGGTACGCCGCCATCCGGCGCGGGATGGAACGCCTGCCGGACGCCGAAACTATCGAGACCGATCATGGCGAGGTCATCCGCCTGATCTCCCCGCAACAACGTGCCGCACAGCAGGCACGCGCCGACATCACCGCCCCGATTCAGGCTCCACCCTCATGGATGGGGCAGGCTCCGGACTGGCAGCCTGCCCCCCGTCCTGCGGAGCCTGTACGGCCCGAGCCGCTCGCGCCAAGCCGCCCCGACAATGCCGATCTGGGCCCCGTGCCGGCCGCCGACTCCCCGCTGATCGCCGACCGACGCGCACGGTTCCGGCGCGGGCAGGTGATTCATCAACTGCTGCAACATCTGCCGCTGCTGCCTGCAAAGGAACGTGATGCCGCCATGAAGCGGTTCCTCATGCAGACGCTGCCTTCGGAAGCTGATCATGTGGCAAAACAGATTGGCGCTCTTCTGGATCATCCCCGCCTTGCCGCATTGTTCGGCTCTGACGGGCGGGGCGAAGTGCCGCTGACCGGCGTAATCGGCCCGGATGACAAACCCCAGGTGATCGGCGGCATCGTGGACCGGCTGGCCGTACTGCCGGAGCGTATCCTGATCGCGGATTACAAGACGAACCGGCACCCTCCTGCGAGCATCGCGGACACACCGGTGCTGTATCTGCGGCAGATGGCAGCATACCGTGCAGTACTGTCCTCAATCTATCCGGACAGGGATGTTCTGTGTGCATTGATATGGACGGAAACCGGTCGGATCGACACACTGCCATCAGAGTTACTGGACCATCATGCACCTGGCGTATCTATGCCTGCGTTTGATCAAAAGGCTTGATCAAACCGGGTACCTGCCCCACTTGCCTGCTTAGCTGCCCGTCAACAAACAGGATCCCGTCTGATAAGGCTGCCACGGGATCAATGATCGAAAAGAGACTGCCCATGAGCGAGCATACAAAACCCGTCACGGATGCCACTTTCGAAACCGATGTGCTGGGTGCATCCGGGCCGGTGCTGGTGGATTTCTGGGCGGAGTGGTGCGGCCCGTGCCGTATGATTGCTCCGGCTCTGGAAGAAGTCGCGGCCGAGAATACCGGCAAGCTGACGGTCGCCAAGGTGAATATCGACGAAAACCCCGACAGCCCCAATCGCTATGGCGTCACCGGCATTCCGACCCTGATCCTGTTCAAGGACGGGCAGCCGATCGCCAAGCAGGTCGGCGCCCTGCCGAAAAGCGCGCTGAAACAATGGGTCAGCGGGAATATCTGATCCGTATCGACAGGGCCGGTTGTTCAGTCCGGCCCTGTTCGTATCAGGATGTGGAAATCAGGCCAGACCCTGATCCAGTTTCAGGATTTCACCCGCCAGATACAGGCTGCCACAAATCAGGATACGGCCCGGTACACCCCCTGCCTCCGCCTGCTTCAGGATAGCCGCCATGGCCTCCCGCACCGTCGGGCCGGGAATCGCCTTGCCACCCGAAGCGCTGACAATTGCCGCCACCGGCAGGGCCAGATACTGACCCGGCTCGGCAATGGCCCAGACCGTATCGGCCTCCGGCAGGACAGAGGCCAGAAACTGCCCGGCATCCTTGGCCTGCTTCATGCCGACGATCACATGGGCCGGACGATCTTTCCAGCCACGCAGATGACCCGCCAGCATCACGCCAGCCCCCGGATTATGGCCGCCATCCAGCCATAGCTCCCAGCCTGCCGGTAAATTCTTCGCCAACAAACCGGTCAGACGCTGCATCCGTGCAGGCCATTCCGCCCGCGCCAACCCTTCCGCCAGCCACGACAACGGCGTAGCGGTTTTTGCCGCCGCCCGCATCGCCGCCACTGCGATCCCGGCATTATCCAGCTGGTGCTCACCCGGCAACGCTGGCAGCGGCAGCTCAACCACGCCATCCGCATCGCTATAGCGCAGGCCGTTTCCATGCCGGGCGATATGCCAGTCACGATCACGGGCCAGCAGACGAACACCCTGCTTCGCCGCCTCCCGATCCAGCACTTCCAGCACGTCCGGCAATTGCAGCCCGGTCACACCCGGCGCACCGGATTTGAGAATCCCGGCTTTCTCCGCTGCAATGCCCCTGATGTCGTCGCCCAGATACTCACGATGATCGATGGAGATGGAGGCAATCGCACTGACCAACGGCGTCACGACATTGGTGGCATCAAAGCGGCCGCCAAGCCCGACCTCCACCACACACAAATCCGCCGGAATACGACTGAACAACAGCAGGGCGACCGCGGTGATGACCTCGAAAACAGTGATCGGAGCCCCGGCATTGACGCGCTCCACCTCCTCCAGGGCCTCGACCAGAACCGGCTCGGACACCAGTTCTCCGGCCAGACGGATACGCTCGTTGAACTGGACGAGATGGGGAGAAATATAGACATGCACACGCTGCCCCGCCGCCTCGGCCAGAGCACGCAGGAAAGCACAGGTGCTGCCTTTGCCATTGGTCCCGGCAACATGCACGACCGGCGGCAGCGACCGCTCCGGATGGCCCAGCTTCTCCAGCAGAGCTTCAAGCCGACCCAGCGACAGGTCGATCATCTTCGGGTGCAAACCGTGCAGCCGCTCGATCACCGCTTCGGTGCGACCTTTGCTCATGCCTTCGGCCTCAATGGAATGGATTGCTGGCGACGAATGGCCTGATCAGGCATCCGCCGTGCGGGCAGGCTGCTTCGCCTCCGTGAGGGAGGCTGCGCTCTCCACCTTCGGCAGGGTCACCCCCTCCGTCAGCAAGGCGATCACACGGGACAGGGTCGCGCGCATATCCGCCCGGCGCACCACCATATCGACGATCCCGTGTTCCAGCAGGAATTCAGCACGCTGGAAGCCTTCCGGCAGTTTTTCGCGGGTCGTATCCTCAATCACCCGCGCCCCTGCAAAGCCGATCAGGGCTTTCGGCTCGGCAATCTGGATGTCACCGAGCATGGCAAAACTGGCGGTCACGCCGCCGGTGGTGGGATCGGTCAGCACGACGATGAAAGGCAGCCCGGCTTCCTTCACCATGCGCGTGGCGATGGTGGTGCGGGGCATCTGCATCAGGCTGATCGCCGCTTCCTGCATGCGGGCACCACCCGAAGCCGTGAAAATAATAAACGGCGCTTTCTGCAGCACCGCCAGCTGAGCGGCTGCCACAATGCCCTCGCCGACCGCCGCCCCCATGGAGCCACCCATGAACTCAAACGCCATGGCCGCGACGACTGCTTTCTGACCCTCGATCGTGCCATGGGCCACGACGATGGCATCATCGAGATGCGTCTTTTCCCGCGCTTCACGCAGACGATCCGTGTAGCGTTTGGAATCACGGAAACGCAGCGGATCCTGTGGCGCTTTCGGCAGCTCGATCCGTGTATAGCCTTCATCCAGCGTCCATTTCAGACGCTCCAGCGCGGTACCGCGCATGTGATGGTCACAATGGGTGCAGACGCGCTGGTTCTTTTCCAGATCTCTGGCAAAGATCATCTGCTGACAGGCAGGGCACTGTACCCAGAGATTATCCGGCACATCCCTGCGCCCCAGCAGGGTACGGATTTTCGGACGCACATATTCAGTCAACCAGCTCATGTCAGGCTCCTCGGGCGGAGAGGCGGGCGCTGCGCACAGCCTCCGCCAGTTGGCGGACCTGATCCAGCACCGCAGGCACGGTGCGATCAGTGGCGCGGCCATCATCCAGCGTTTCAGCCAGCGTATCGATCAGTGCGGAGGCAACGATGGCGGCATCTCCCTGCCGCACTGCCTCCGCGGCCTGCGCCGGATTGCGGATACCAAAACCGATCGCGACCGGCAGGTCGGTCACCCGCCGCAAACGCGGCATATTCTGCGCCAGCTGCTCCGCACTCGCGGTGACAGTGCCGGTGATCCCGGTGATACTGACGTAATAGACAAAACCGGATGAGCCGTTCAGCACATGAGGCAGACGCGCATCATCCGTGGTCGGCGCGACCAGCCTGATCACATCCAGCCCGTTCGCAGCGGCAAAAGGCAGAATCAGCTCCGCTTCCTCGGTCGGCAGATCGACGATGATCAGCCCATCCACACCGACCGCGGCGGCATCGACGCAGAACCGCTCATGGCCATAGGTTTCAACCGGGTTGAGATACCCCATCAGAATGACCGGCGTCTCCTGATCCTGCCGCCGGAAGGTCTCGACCATCGCCAGGGTTTTGGCGAGCGTGGCACCAGCCTCAAGCGCACGCCGTCCGGCGCGCTGGATGGTCGGGCCATCCGCCATCGGGTCGGTGAACGGCACACCGATCTCGATCAGATCGGCTCCTGCTGCCGGCAGGCCACGCAACAATGCCAGGCTGGTTTCGGCATCAGGGTCACCCGCCTCGATAAACGGGATCAGCGCACCGCGTCCCTCACGCTTCAGCGCTGCGAAACGCGTCTGGATACGGCTCACAGCTTGACCCCCAGATGCTCGGCAACAGTGAAGATATCCTTATCCCCCCGGCCCGACAGATTGACCACGATGGTTTTGTCCTTCCCCAGAGTCGGGGCGAGCTTGCGGACATACGCCAAAGCATGGCTCGGTTCCAGCGCCGGAATGATGCCTTCCGTGCGGGTCAGAAGCTGGAATGCACCCAGCGCCTCCTGATCGGTCGCAGAGACATATTCGACACGGCCAGTTTCGTGCAGCCATGCATGCTCCGGCCCGATGCCCGGATAATCAAGACCCGCGGAAATCGAATGGCCCTCCAGAATCTGCCCTTCCGCATCCTGCAACAGATAGGTTCGGTTCCCGTGCAGCACGCCGGGGCGGCCACCCGTCAGGCTGGCGGCATGTTCACCGGTTTCAACGCCGTGCCCGCCGGCCTCAACCCCGATCAGCCGCACGGAAGGATCATCCAGGAACGGATGAAACAGGCCCATCGCATTGGAGCCGCCGCCGATACAGGCCGTCGCCACATCCGGCAGGCGTCCGGTCTCCGCCAGCATCTGCGCGCGGGTTTCCTCACCGATGATGTTCTGGAAATCGCGCACCATCGCCGGATACGGATGCGGCCCGGCGACCGTGCCGATCAGGTAATACGTATCCGACACATTGGCGACCCAGTCGCGCAAAGCCTCGTTCATTGCATCCTTGAGCGTCGCGGCACCGGAGGTTACCGCCTTGACCTCCGCCCCCAGCAGACGCATGCGGAACACGTTGGGCTTCTGCCGTTCAACATCGACCGCGCCCATATAGATGGTGCAGGGCAGACCGAACAGCGCACAGACCGTCGCCGTCGCCACGCCATGCTGCCCCGCCCCCGTCTCAGCGATGATACGGGTCTTGCCCATACGGCGGGCGATCAGAATCTGGCCAAGGCAGTTATTCACCTTATGGCTGCCGGTATGGTTCAGCTCCTCCCGCTTGAGCCATACCTGCGCACCGCCCAGCTCCTCCGTCAGGCGTCTGGCGAACCAGAGCGGGCTGGGACGGCCCACGTAATTTTTCAGCAGCAGGTCAAGTTCCGCGTTGAACGCCGCATCATTCCGTGCCGCCCGCCATGCCTTCTCCACCTCAAGGATCAGAGGCATCAGCGTTTCCGCGACAAAGCGGCCGCCAAACGGACCGAACCGCCCATGATCGTCCGGACCGGAGCGATAGGAGTTCGGGAGGGAACTGGCTATGGACACGATGGCTACACTCGCCGGCTGGGATGCATTTCAGAGCCGCGCCATATCGTCTACAGCGCGGAGTAATCTGCCGCTCTTAAAGCAGAACGGCGCTCACGCAAATCAGGAGATCGCCCCTGAAGGCGCTTTATGGCCGTTTTATGACCTGTTTCAGCGCTTCGGCTCAACCCGGCGATAAGTGGGATACTGCGGCTCCCACATCAGTTCATCCACTCTGGCGCGCAGAGTTTGTTCATCGCATGGCTCGGCCTGACCATCACGCATGGCGCACAGCCCGACCGCGACGGCCACATGCCGGGACACGTCCCGCATTTTAGCCAGATGCGGCAATAAGGTCAGCGCGGGATCGGTGCGGGCCGGAGACATCTCTGCCAGTGCCCGGGCGGCTGCAAGAAACATGGCATCCGTCACATGCACGGCGCGGGAGGCGATGGCGCCCAGTCCGACGCCAGGGAAAATATAGGAATTATTGGTCTGGTCGATCATGACAGTACGGCCATTGATCTGCACCGGATCAAACGGGCTGCCCGTGCCGATGATTGCCTGTCCATCGGTCCAGGCCAGAAGATCGGCCGGTGTCGCTTCCGCATTGGCCGTCGGGTTGGAGAGAGGGAAAATCACCGGGCGGGCAACATGCTGCGCCATTTCCCGGATCGCTTCCTCGGTAAACAGGCCGGGCTGACCGGACACACCGATCAATGTGGTCGGGTGCGCGTTGCGGATGACCGCTTCCAGCCCCGGTTTTTCCCGAACATCCCAATGGCTCAGCACATCGGCAGGAACGGCGAATTCCTGCTGGAAGGCCGCCAGATTATTATCACCCTCCCTCAGCAAACCATCGCGGTCCACCAGGAAGAAGCGGCGATGGGCTTCGTGCTCCGGCACCCCTTCCTCGATCATCGCCTGACGCAGCATCCGTGCAATACCGACACCTGCGGAACCAGCCCCGACCACGACGATGCGCTGGTCTTTCATCGGCACACCGGCCACAGAGGCCGCCGCCATCAGGGTGCCCACCGTCACGGAGGCCGTACCCTGAATGTCATCGTTGAAGGTGCAAAGCTGGTCACGATATTTCGTTAGCAGCCGCCCCGCATTGGGACGGGCGAAATCCTCCCATTGCAGCAGGACATGCGGCCAGCGCCGCTGCACTGCACCCACGAAAGTATCAATGAACGAATCATACGCCTCGCCCCGGATACGCTCATGCCGCCAGCCGATATACAGCGGATCGTCATGGCGTTCCTTATTATCCGTACCGGTATCCAGCAGGATCGGCAGCGTCGCCCAGGGCGGAATACCTCCGCAGGCGGTATACAGGGCCAGCTTCCCGATCGGGATACCCATGCCGCCCGCACCCTGATCGCCAAGCCCGAGAATACGCTCTCCATCACTGACCACGATCAC
This sequence comes from Granulibacter bethesdensis, assembly GCF_001889545.1. Taxonomy (NCBI): domain Bacteria; kingdom Pseudomonadati; phylum Pseudomonadota; class Alphaproteobacteria; order Acetobacterales; family Acetobacteraceae; genus Granulibacter; species Granulibacter bethesdensis. Next base: position 2,287,076 of record NZ_CP018194.1, read on the forward strand.
CTGGACATGATCGAAACGCGGATGGGACAGAATCTCGTCGATCTGATCCTGATGCGGCGGTGACAGAAACAACCCGCGCGGCTTGCGGAACAGCCGGGAGAATTTCTGACATCCCAGCCCGACGGTCGGCGTATAGACGACCGGCATCATCTCTTCGAGGTTACGCGACAAAAGCGCGTAAAACAGCGTTTCGTTGGTATCCTGCAAATCACGCAGAAAAATATAGCGGTTGATCGGGGATTTAAGCTCCCTGAATGCTGTCAGACGGCGGTTGACCTGTTCATCCAGATTACCGACATGCGGCGGCAGCAGGCCATGCAGATGGAAGGCGGTGCGCTCCTCCTCGGAAAACGCCATTCCCTTGTTCAGCAATGGATCGGACAAAAGTTCATATCCGGTGCGGGAAACCTCCACCACATGCTCGCCAGCGGCGTTAGGAAGTTCCGTTCCTGGTGTCGTACCCATCTGATCCGTCCGTTCAATGGCCGACCCCTGCGCGGGTTGCCGGCTCAGGCGTTACGCACTGCCGAGAGGAAGGAGCGGATCAGCGCCGGATCCTTGCATCCACGTGACTGTTCAACCCCTGACGAAACATCGACAATAGGTGCACCTGTCCGGCGCACCGCATCAGCGACCGTATCGGGGGTCAACCCACCCGCGAGAATCCACGCAAAGGATGGCGCAAAATCCGCAAGGATAGACCAGTCGAAAGCCTGTCCGTTTCCACCCGGCAGAGCAGCGTCGGGCCTCGGCTTAGCATCCAGCAGCAGGGCATCCACACCCCCGGAATCGCGTGGCAGATCATCCGCTGTCGCAATTCCCACAGACCGCCAGACGGGTAAGGCAAGCCGTTCGCGCAACTGGAGGGCACGCGCCACAGGGACATCATGAAGCTGGATGATATCCAGCGGCAGCTCACTCAGGACCGCCTCGATCTCTCCATCACGCGGATTGACGAACAGCCCCACTTTCCGCAACGGCTGGGCAATGGGAGCCGCAAGGGAAGCCGCCTCCTGCGCCGTCACAGCCCGTGGAGAGGGCGGAAAGAACACGAATCCCAGATAATCAGCGCCCCCCGCGATGGAGGCCGCGACAGACGCTGCGGTGTTCAACCCGCAGATTTTGACCTGAGCGACCATGATTCTTCAAAGCCCCGCAATATCTGCCGCAATGGAAGAGGCCGCCGCCACCGGATCAGGCGCCTGCGTAATGGGACGACCAACCACAATGTAATCCGCCCCGGCCTCAATGGCAGCACGCGGGGTCATGGTGCGGGACTGATCACCTGTTTCGCTCCCCGCCGGGCGGATGCCCGGTACGACCAGTAAAGGCTCTGGCCCCAGTTCCGCCCTTAACAGTGCTGCTTCATGCGCACTGCACACCAGCCCGTCCGCCCCCGCCGCTACGGCCAGCTTTGCCAGTCTGAGAACCTGAAGCGCCGGGTCTTCCGCAAAGCCGATCGCGGAAACGGCCTCCGCATCCAGACTGGTCAGAATGGTAACAGCCAGAATCCTGGTCCGGTCCGTCGCGTCGCCTGTCGCATTCCGCGCCGCGGCAACCATCGCCGAGCCTCCACCCGCATGAACGGTCAGCAAAGCGGGCTTCAGCGGCAGGACCGAACGCACCCCGGCCGCGACCGTGTTGGGAATATCGTGCAGCTTCAGATCCAGAAAAATCGGCCCCTCAAACCCCGTCATGCCCTGTGGACCATTGGCCAGGTAATATTCCAACCCCAGCTTGCTCATCCCGCTATACGGCGCAAAAGCCTGATTCCATGCGCGTGCGGTGGCGGGGTCTGGTGTATCGAGAGAAACAATAACACGCCGCGAGGGACGAGAGCGGGCGGGCGCGATACGATCAGACGACATGACGTGACTGTCTTTATGAAATGAAATGGGCTGACCGTTTCACAGGACAGGCCAGGTTACTGAATGGCGGGCAAAGGGGCGCTGGCGGTGACAGGGGTTGCGAGAACGGCCTCCTGACGGCGCAGGGTCTCGCGCAGGGTTTCAAGCTGTTCCTCCAGCGCCTTGACCTGAGCTTCCGCCCGGCGGGCACGGCGACTCTGTCCCAGTGCGGAGAACCAGGTCAGCAAGCCACCGGCAATAAAAGCGATCGCCATCGCACTGAGCACAGCAATGGAAAACGGCAGATCAGCCCCGTAATCGGTCGGCCATAAGCCAATATGAACCGTGGTGGTGTTCGAGAGCGTGAACAGCACCAGCAGGATCAGAAACGGCAAGGCGATCAACAGACGCATCAATTTTTTCCCGTCACGGATGGCTCGCGAAAGTCAGAAACAGGGGGCTCTCAGCCTCCGGAAACGGCGTCGGCAGACCCGCCATTCTTGCGGGTACCGTTATTCACCCGCTCCCGCAGTTCTTTTCCGGCCTTGAAGAAAGGGACAACCTTTTCATCGACGGAAACGGTTTCTCCGGTGCGCGGGTTGCGCCCCACCCGGGCATCCCGTCGCTTGATGGTAAAAGCGCCGAAGCCACGCAGCTCCACCCTCGCACCACGGGCAAGAGCATTGGAAATCTCTTCAAAAATCGTGGAGACGATGGTTTCCACATCGCGCTCCGTCAGATGCGGATTATCGGCCTTCAGGCTCGCGATCAGTTCCGATTTGGTCATGTCAGCTTCCCCTTGCCCGTTCGGAGATACCGAATCCCGCCAGCAGGTCCGGACCGATCACCGCATTAAAGCCGAGGCTGCCAGAGCGCCCAGGCTCCGTCAATGCTAACACCTTGAGATAACTTGCTTTCTACAAAATTTTCCAGACTGCCCAGCCAGCCCCCGAACCAGCGCCTACTCAGACCGTCCGGCTCATGGAGCGGCCTGACCGGCAGGTCTTCCGCAACATGGCGTTCTTTCGCCAGCCAAAGCCTTGCCTCATGCTCGCCGCCGATCTGATCGACCAGCCCGAGCGCCAGCGCCTGCCGTCCGGTGTAAGGGCGCCCATCCGCCAAGGCGCGCACATGTTCCGGCGTCATATGCCGCCCCTGAGCAACCATGGTGACGAACTGGTCGTACATATCGTTGACGATCCCCTGAAGCATCTGCCTCCCTTCCGGGGAGAGCGGCGCGGTCAGGCTCGGCTGATCTTTCATCGGGCCGGAGACAATGGTGTTGGACCCGACCCCCAGTTTTCCAAGCAGGCCGGACAATTCGGCGGATTGCATCAGCACACCAATGGAACCTGTCAAGGTCGCCTGCCGCGCGAAAATCCGTGCCGATGGTGCCGCGATCATATAACCGGCCGAGGCCGCAACACTTTCCATGGTCGTCACCAGCGGCTTGCGCGCTGCCAGCCGTGCCAGCGCATCGTGCAAGGCCTCACCCCCTGCCACAGTGCCACCAGGGCTGTTGATCTCCAGCAGCACCGCCTTCACCGAGGAATCATCTGCCGCATGGCTGATCGCCTCCAGCAAGGGGCGGTCATAGGTGATAATCCCGCTGATCCTGATCCGGGTGAGATGCGGCCCGGATGCCACCACATGGGATGCCCGCACCAGCGCCAGACCACCCAGCACCAGCAGGCCAATCGCCACCAGCCTCCACAGCAGCAAACGCCGCTTCAGATGATGGCGGTCTATCAGCCAGTCCTGATCGGGGGGGACGGGCGGGCGGGAAGCAAGGTCAGATGTCATAACCACCAAAATGGCGAAATCATAGCGCCAGCAAAAGGGGAATATGGTCGTTTTCAGACAACAAAAAAGCCGGAGGCGTAACCCCCGGCTTTCAGGTTGTGTCCTGACCGGCGAAAGTCAGGACACTGTATCCATTATGGCCGAAGCCAATCAGGCGTCGGTCTGCAGATTCCGGCGACGGATCGCGGCACCCAGGATATCGCCCAGGGACGCACCGCTGTCGGAGGAGCCGAACTCGGCGATCGCCGCCTTGTCTTCCTCGACTTCCTTGCCCTTGATGGTGAGCTGCAGCTTGCGGGCGGCACGGTCAACCGCGGTCACCTTCGCATCCACCTTCTCACCGACCGCAAAGCGGTCAGGACGCTGGTCGGCCTTGTCACGGGACAGTTCCGCACGACGGATGAAGCCGGACAGAACGTCGCCCACCTTCACTTCGATGCCGTTGGCCTGCACAGCCGTCACCACGCAGGTGACGACATCACCGCGATGGACCGCATCCAGCTGACCGGCGGCGGGATCTTCATGCATCTGCTTGATGCCGAGGGAGATACGCTCTTTCTCCACATCCACATCCAGCACGCGGGCGCGCACGACCTGACCCTTCTCGTAGGCGGCCATGGCGGTTTCGCTCTGATCGTCCCAGGAGATATCGGACATGTGAACCATGCCGTCGATATCGGCGGTGATGCCGATGAACAGACCGAATTCGGTGATGTTCCGGATCTCGCCTTCCAACTCGGACCCGACCGGGTGCTGTTCCAGGAACTGCTCCCACGGGTTGCCCTGCACCTGCTTCAGGCCCAGGGAGATGCGGCGCTTGGAGCTGTCCACATCCAGCACCACCACGTCGACTTCCTGCGAGGTCGCGACGATCTTGCCCGGATGGACGTTCTTCTTCGTCCAGGACATTTCGCTGACATGCACCAGGCCTTCGACGCCCGGTTCCAGTTCCACGAATGCGCCGTAATCGGTGATGTTGGTCACGCGGCCGCTGTATTTCGCGCCCGGCGGATACTTCGCCGCCACACCTTCCCACGGATCGGCCTCAAGCTGCTTCATGCCCAGGCTGATACGCTGCGTGTCGGAATTGAAGCGGATCACCTGCACCTTCACGGTCTGGCCAATCTGCAGGGCCTCGCTGGGGTGATTGATGCGCTTCCAGGCAATGTCCGTGACATGCAGCAGGCCATCGACGCCACCCAGATCCACGAACGCGCCGTAATCGGTGATGTTCTTCACCACGCCATCCAGAATCATGCCTTCCTTCAGGCCCTGGATCAGCTCGCTGCGCTGTTCGGCGCGAGTCTCTTCCAGCACCGCACGGCGGCTGACCACGATGTTACCGCGCGCGCGGTCCATCTTCAGGATCTGGAACGGCTGCGGCGTGCCCATCAGCGGGCCGACATCGCGCACGGGGCGGATATCGACCTGGCTGCCCGGCAGGAACGCGACCGCGCCGCCGAGATCAACGGTGAAGCCACCCTTCACGCGACCATAGATCGTGCCCTGAACGCGCTGGGCGCTTTCGAAAGCCTTTTCCAGAGTGGTCCATGCTTCCTCGCGGCGAGCCTTCTCGCGCGACAGGACGATGGAACCGTCACGGTCCTCGTAACGCTCGACATACAGCTCGACAACATCGCCGGGCTTCACATCGGGCTTCTGACCCGGAGGGCCGAATTCTTTCAGGGCGACGCGGCCTTCAGACTTCAGGCCCACATCGACGATCACATATTCGGGGTCGATGCGCAGCACGCGGCCGCTGACGACGGAGCCATCAAAGCCGCTGTCACGGCCCAGGGTCTCGTCGAGCAGGGCGGCGAAATCCTCGTCACCCTGTTGTTGGATAGCAGTGGCGGAAGATGCCATGTGGGAAAACTATGTCCTTGAACTGACAGCCCGCAGGCTATCAAGGAAGGCGCTACACCACCGGGCGCGGATTACGCGTCGGGGATCACGGCTTGCCGGACCTTGCACACGCGATCATCGCGCGTCCCGGTTTCCGCGGCGGGACAGGTCGGGCCATGGCGGAAATCAGCCGGCAACAACGCCCACTGATGCCCGCAAGTCAAGGAAATTCCGCCTCCGCTGCCCCGACTCCCATGCAGGGGAGACAGCCGGTTTTATCGCGGCCATTTCCGGAGGACGATCTGCTCCGCCCGTTGAAACGCCTGATCGGCGTCCAGATGGGTGGTGTCCAGCACCTCCGCATCCTCTGCCGGACGCAAGGGGGCGATGTCGCGGGCCGCATCCCGCTCATCCCGGGCCTGCATCTCGGCCCGCAGCGCCTGTTCTTCCACCGCTACGCCCCGGTTGCGCAACTCCAGCAGGCGACGTTGCAGACGCGCTTCGGCGCTGGCGGTGACGAACAGCTTCACCGGCGCATCGGGACACACGACCGTGCCGATATCGCGCCCATCCAGCACCGCCCCTTCCCGCGCCGCGAAATCACGCTGGAAATCCAGCAGCGCCGCCCGTACAGCCGGATCGGCAGCGACCAGACTGGCAGCACGGTCTACCTCCGGCACCCTCAGATCGCCGCGCTGCACTGTCTCCGGCACCAGAACCGATACCGCCCGCGCCGCATCGGCAGTGCTGGCCGGATCACCGCCCGCATCCAGCACCAGCCGCCCCACCGCGCGATAGAGCAAGCCTGTATCCAGATGCGGCAATCCGAAAGCCAATGCCAATCGACGCGCCAACGTGCCCTTGCCTGCCGCAGCCGGACCATCCACCGCGATAATCAGGCTCACGAGAAATCCGCTCCCAGCCCGGTCATCAGCGTGGCGAAACCGGGGAAAGACGTGTCGATGAAGGCTGCGTCATCAGCCGTCACCGGGGCCTGCGTGGTCAGGCCCAGCACCAGCGCAGACATGGCCAGCCGATGATCCATATGCGTGGTGACCAGCCCGCCCCCCGGCGGCGGACCACCACACCCGATGACGATCAGATCATCGCCCTCGATCTTCACCTGCACACCATTCACCGACAGCAGCGCCGCCGTCGCCGCCAGCCGGTCACTCTCCTTGACCCGCAGCTCTGCCAGACCGCGCATACGCGTGGTGCCGGAGGCCACCGCCGCCGCAACCGAGAGAATGGGGAATTCGTCGATCATGCTCGGCGCACGCTCCGGCGGCACCTCCCCCCCATGCAGGGCGGACGCCCGGACGGTGATGTCGCCGACCGGCTCCCCCCCCTCGATCCGGCGATTGGCGATGGTCAGCGCAGCCCCCATCTCCACCAGCGTATCGAACAGCCCGGTGCGCAGCGGGTTGAGGCCCACCCCGGCCAGAGTGATCTCCGATCCCGGCACCAGCAAGGCCGCCACCAGCGGAAAAGCCGCCGAGGACGGATCGGCAGGCACCACGATATCGGCAGCCCGTAATTCCGGCTGTCCCTGCAGGCGGACGATACGGCCTGCACCATCCCCGGTCGGCTCCACCTGCACATTCGCACCAAAATGGCGCAGCATATTCTCGCTGTGATCACGGGTGGCATGCGGTTCTTCCACCACCGTCTCCCCGCGTGTATTCAGCCCGGCCAGCAGAATGGCCGACTTCACCTGGGCAGAGGCGACCGGCAGACGGTAATGCAGCGGCAGAGCCTCGCCCGTGCCACGCACCGCCATCGGCAACCGGCCGCCGGAGCGGGTGTGAAAACCGGCCCCGCAAGCCGCAAGCGGATCAGTCACCCGGCGCATCGGGCGTTTACGCAGGCTGGCATCGCCCGTCATCACCGCAAACAGATCATGACTGGCCAGCACACCGGTCAGCAGCCGCGCCGCCGTTCCCGAATTGCCCATATCCAGCACATCCGCAGGCTCGGTCAGGCCGCCAATGCCGCGACCGGCGACGCGCCATGAACCGGGCGCATCCCGCACCACCTCAGCCCCCAACGCCCGCATGGCGGCAGCCGTGCGCAGCACGTCCTCACCTTCCAGCAGGCCGGATATACGCGTCTCCCCGACCGCCAGCGCGCCGATCATCAATGCGCGATGGCTGATGGATTTATCCCCGGGAACCCGGACCGGATGATCAGCCCGCAACCCGGCGGCAGGGCGGCGGCTGGTGACGGGGCAGGAGGCCCCTTCGCTGTGATTTTCGCTCATCCCTGCGCGATAGCATGACAGAACGGTTTGACAGAAGGGCGAAGCGGTGGCATGGGGCGCGCCCTGTCCTGCGCGTCAGCCCAATTTTATCCCTCCCCACGATCACGAGGCCGCATTTCCCATGGTAAAACCCGAACTTGGCACCAAGCGGGTCTGCGTTTCATGCGGAACCCGTTTCTACGATCTGCTGAAATCCCCCGCCATCTGCCCGAAATGCGGCGCAGAACAGCCGCTGGATCAGCCCCGCCCCCGCCGCGTGCCAGGTGCGCTGCTGGATGACAAACCCAAGAAAATCGGGGTTGTTGACGATGCCGATACAGATGCCGTCGATGCCGACGACACTGACGAGGATGTGCTGGAGGATACCTCCGACCTCGAAGACGGCGACGATGACACCATCGAAGTGGAAGTCGAGACCGACGGCAACGACGACGAGCACTGATCAGCGCCCGTCTGATAAATTCAGTATGAAAAAAGGGGGCCAGATGGCCCCCTTTTTGATAAGCTGACTGCCGGAATATCAGACTTTTCAGCCTTCTGCCTTCTGCTTCAGTGCAATCAGACCCGCATCATATACCCCGGTCACGGCTGCGATCGCATCCTCGTCTCCCTGTCCGGCTGGCAGGGTGTCGAACGGCGACAGGCGGGTGAAAAATCCCTGCCATACGATTCGCGCTCCGGCCCCGGCTGCCTCGACCGTGATGGTCGAACGGTAGTCGCCCGCAGGCACGATCTGCGTATTTTCTGCATCTGGTGTGAATTTGTAACTGTAGCTGCGGGCAGCCGCGTTATACGCTGTCAGCTCTTCCGTGATTTTAGGGCCACCAAGATCCAGCACCCGGATCGAGCCGGGGTTGTTACCCCGGTCAGCACTGCTGGACTTCACCAGCGGCAGCCAGGTGATGTCCCCGAATTCAGAGATGATTTCCCACACCGCATCCGCCGGCGCGGCAATGTCGATCGTTTTGGTGAGCGTGAGGGGCTTCGGCCCGGTCTGGCCCCCTTCCCCTGCAGGGGTATAAACGGCACCCGGGAACAGTTCTTTCATTGATGCTGTCCTGTTTGATTGTCCCTCGCCGGAAGAGATCGCCCCCGGCGCACTGCGTAGCAGGCCATTGATCGCGGTCGAAGACAATATTGCGCCGCCCATATCTTTTCGAACCGGAGCGGTCTCTGTTTTTCTGCCATCAGGATACCGTAATAGAGCCCCTATGCGTTAAAAAATGGAACGGAAGCCACGGCTTCGCCAAAATGAGGAGAAGGATGGAATGTCCCGCCAGCCGCTTTTACAGTCCCTGGGCCTGCTTGCTGTCACTGCGCTATGCGCCTGCACCGTCTCTCCGCCGGAAGGACCAAGTATTGCCGCCCTGCCCGGCAAGGGAAAAACGCTGGAGCAGTTCCAGAATGACGATATGACATGCCGCTATTACGCCTCTCAGCGGAACGGCTTCGTCTCCCCACAAAAGGGCGCCGCCAACAGCGCCGTCGGCACGGCCGCCATTGGCACGGCGCTGGGAGCAGCGACCGGTGCATTGATTGGTGTGGCCGCAGGCAATGCCGGTATGGGGGCTGCAATCGGCGCAGGAGCGGGCCTTGCGGGAGGAGGTCTGCTCGGCAGTTCGAATGCGCGGCAGTCCTCGGCCTCGCTACAGCAGAATTACGACATGAATTACGGGCAATGCATGATTGCCCGCGGCAATACATTCCCGCCCCAGCCAAGGATGCAGATGGCACCCGCCTATACTTATTGAGCAGTGGAACAGGCCAAGGGGGGACACAGGGGGGGAGAACGCAGGGGGCCATCCAGATCAGCCCCCCACGATCAGAACCAGAGACGCAGACCAAACAGGAATCGCACGCTGTCCGCAGCCTGTCCCTGCTGCTGCTGGAATGTCCCGGTGCGCCCGAAAGCCTCCTGATACACTACCCCCAGATACGGGGCAAAAGTGCGGGCAAATTCGTATCGCAGCCTGACCCCGGCCTCCAGATTCGACACCCCGGCCCCCAGCCCCCGCGCAGGGTCGGACTGACCATACCAGTTCGTCTCCATACGGGGCTGGAGGATCAGCCGGTTGGTGAGCAGAAGGTCGTAGGAGGCCTCCACCCGCGCCGCGACTCGGCCATCTGTCCCCAGATAGGCTGTAGCCTCCAGATCGAAGAAATACAGGGTCAGTCCCTGCACCCCGAAAGCGGCCCATTGCCGCGTCGGACCGTTATCAAGATCGATCCGCCATCCCGCCTGCCAGTCGAAATAGGCCGAAAAAGGGCGATCATACAGCACCTCATGCCGCGCATCCTGAAAACCGCCACCTTTGCCGACCGTCCCTTCCGATTTCAGCCAGAGCTTGTTCTCATCCGTGCCGAGCCAGGCTTCCCCCTCATAGGTGAAAACCTGATTCGTACCGGCCATACGATGCTCAGCCTGTTCCAGCAGGGCATGGAGATAGACCTGATCATCCATCGCCGGCATCGGCCCGCCCGGCAAGTAGACAGGGCCATCCCTGCCCGTAGCCTGCATTTCCATCCCCGCCCCGGCTGCCGTTCCACCTGTGAGCAGAATCAGTGACAGCAACAGCACTGCATGAGGGATACGCCTCAGGCCGTTCATGACACCACCACCGTGCGGAACATGCCGAGTTCCATGTGATAGAGCAGGTGGCAATGAAACGCCCATAAACCCGGCGTATCGGCATCGACGCAGGTGGTCAGCCTCTCACCCGGCTTGACCAGAACGGTGTGTTTGAAAGGACGATCCGCGCCAGCGCCGTTCTCCAGTTCGCTCCACAGACCGTGAAGATGGATCGGATGCTCCATCATCGTGTCGTTGATCAGGATGAAACGGACACGCTCCCCCAGCCGCAGACGGATCGAAGGCGCGTGAGAAAATTTCTGGCCGTTAAAGCCCCAGATATAGCGCTCCATGTTGCCGGTCAGATGCAACAGGATCTCCCGATCCGGCTCCCGCCCCGGCGGGGCCGGTCGCGCGGCCCTCAGATCAGTGTAGCGCAGGACGCGGCGTCCGTTATCGTCCAGCCCGCTGCCTGCCTCATGGAGTCGTGGTACCGGCATCGGGGCAAGACTGCCAACCCCCAGCTCTCCGACCTGCGGTATCCGGTATACCGTCACGGGCACAGGAGGCGGTGCGGTATTCCGGGGCGCGCTGACCGGCGTGGCATGGTCTCCATGCATGGCGCCGTGATGGACGGACCCCCCATGAGGCATCGGCATGTGATGCATGGGCCTGTGATGCATGGGCATGTGATGCATGGGCATGTCCGGCATATCCATACCGTCCATGTCCTCCATACTTTCCATCCCCTCCATGCCGTGAGCATGGTGAGGGGCTGGGGCAGAAGAAGCAGGAGAAGACACAACCTCCGGCGGCGGATGAGCCATACCGTCCGTGCCGGGATTCTCAGCACCATGGGCCGGCATGCCGTGCTGCTCCATTCCTGCGCCCATGTCCCCCATGTCCATAGTGTTCATGTCCATGTCGCCCATGCCCATATCCTTCATGGTGCGCAGCGGGCGGGGATCCATTGGCGGCACCACCCCGTCCATATCGGGATGCGGTGCGAGCGTGCCACGCGCATAGCCGGTGCGATCCTGACTTTGCGCGAAAATCGTATAGGCGGCGTTACCGGGCTGGATCAGCACATCGTAGGTCTCGGCCACGCCGATGCGGAACTCATCGACCGTGACCGGACGTACCGCATTCCCGTCCGCCTCCACCACTGTCATCGTCAGACCCGGAATCCGGATGTCAAAATTCGTCATCGACGCGGCATTGATGAAGCGCAGACGCACCCGCTCACCCGGTCTGAACAGCCCGTGCCAGTGATTATCCGCTGCATGGCCATTCAGCAGATAGGCATAGGCATTGCTGCTGACATCGGAAATATCGGTGGGCGCCATCCGCATCTTTCCCCAGGCGAGGCGGTCCGACACAGCCTGATGCAAGCCCTTCCGGCGTGCATCGGCGATAAAGGTGCCCAGCGTACGCTGACGGAAATTATAGGCGTCGCTCTGGAATTTCAGCGTGCTGACAATGGTCTCGGGAGCCAGATCGGACCAGTCATTCAACATGATGACATAGTCGCGGTCATAATCCGGCACCTCGTCACGCGGCGCGATAATCAACGCGCCATACAGGCCGGTCGCCTCCTGAAAGCCGGAATGACTATGGTACCAGTACGTGCCGGACTGCTTCAGCGGAAAGCGATACGTAAACGTCTCTCCCGCCGGAATCCCCCCGAAGCTCAGCCCAGGCACACCATCCATGGAGGCAGGGACTCGCAGACCATGCCAGTGAATGGAGGTCGGCTCATCCAGCGTATTGGTGACGGCAATGGCAACCTCGTCACCCTCCCGCATGCGCAACACCGGCCCCGGCAGGGCAGCATTCACCAATGTCGCCGACGCACGTCTTCCGCCACGGCGGATGGAATAGCGGGCTACGTTCAGGGCAAAACGGCTGCCACGCAGCTCCGGCATACCCTCGGCAGTTGCTTCCGGCACGGGCGGAGGCACGGCGCATCCTCCTGCCGCCGCCGTCAGCAATGCAGCGCCGCAGGCACGCAGCACGCGCCGACGATCCGGCCGAATCAGGCCAGAACCTTCAGTGTTCCTCATAATGCTATGGTCGCTCTGTCAGGAGACAAGCCCGCATGATGCAGGCAAGTCAAAACCACTTACGCGGGCCAGCCGGCTCATTCCGCCAGACACAGCAGATCAGACAGGCTTCACCCGAACGGTCAGCCCGCTTTCAGACGGGCACAAAATGGCCTGAGCGAGGGGGAAAAGGCTCCGGTGTGGGGGATGCTCCATGTCCATGATAGGGCATGGAAGCCACAAAACGGACCAGCCGGACGCGTACCGAATCCGCCACTCCCGGCGCATCTGGCACCATGGCCCCTATACAGCACACCACACCATCACAGGATGGTGCGGCAGAATGGTCATGGCAGGGCGGCATATACTGCCCGATCATCAGCGACGGTGCCATAACATCATCGTCACCCGCAGCAACATCAGCCATCGACATATTCATGACATGGGCGGTCCCCATCGCCCGCACATGCAAAGGCAGGCCGCAGGCAATCAGCACCATCAACAGGAATGTCAGAACACATCGCATGTCGGGCCTTATCGTAAACACCCTCGCGCACGCATGCAATCAAATGGGATCATGCTCCCACAGATCCTGAGCAGCATGTCCGACGTTTATTGGACCAGTTCCATCTGTCTCTTCAGATACTGGTGGACGTAGGGCGACGCATAAGGAAGATAAAGCGCCCTTACCTGATAGATGCCCCACTCCATATCCCTCAGCGGAAGCACCTTGCTGCCGCGGTGCATGATCAGAAAGGACATCCAGTAAGACATGATGATGCAGACATTGGCAGCCAGCGCCTCCAGCTCGGCATCTTCAATAATCAGATAACCCACCTGGCGCATATGCTGCAGAACATTCATGGCAACCTGCTCTCCCTCACGGTGCATGGTCCTGAGTTTCACGGCCAGATCCGGAATCTGGGTCAGGATGACAGGGCCATCACGAAACAGAAACCGATATCGCCAGATCAGCCAGAACCAGGCCCTCAAATAGTCACTGTAGAGCTCGATCGGATGCAGCATGTCCGAATCTGGCCGGGCAACAATTTTATCCGGGCTGGTCGAGACAAGTCGCGTCATATGGTGATAGAAAATATCGTATAATGCCGTTACCAGAATCTGCTTTGTACGAAAATGATAGTATAAATTTCCTTCGTTAATATTACAGACCGCAGCAAGATGAGATGTCGTCATTGCATCGACACCTTCTACGTTCAAAATATCCAATGCATTTTTCAGAATTTTTAACTTTGTTTTTCCCTTGACTGCGGTCTGCATCATCATTTCCAAGCCGCTCCAGGAGAAATTATGCATAAAATCTATGTTTCCCGGCAATGTGTAGACGCTGATTGAACCCCACTCGCAGTAACGTTACGGGGCCAAAGTGATTGTGAAAACAGATAATTACAGCTCTGTTCTTGTGTATTTAGCACCCTGGCAACAGACAAAGCAGATCATTTTCCACTTATCACTAAAACAAAAAAGGCAAACCCGCATTTTTATGCAGATTTGCCAAAATTTCTATACAAATTCTTTGTATTAAAGGGGGCGTGATTTTCAATCAGGACGCGAATTTTTGATCAGTCCTCGCTGACTCTGTCCGGACGACGGCTGGCCACCAGCGGCCCCAGCATCGGCCCATGCAGCGCTGATCCCCGACCGGAGAGGGATGGGTTGGTCATGAAATAATGATGTGCTGACACAGGTTTACGTCCCGCCACGGTTTTGGCAGGTACCCGGTGCCATGCCCCTGAAGGCTTCAGTTCCCATGACTGGGCCGTGTCCTTCAGATTGATGACCATGATCTGATCCAGCACCTGTGCATGCACGGTCGGGTTATAAATCGGCACCAGCGTTTCCACGCGCCAGTCCATATTGCGGGCCATCCAGTCAGCACTGCTGATGAACACTTTGGCATGACGGCTGGGCACGGCATGGCCGTTCCCGAACACGCAGATGCGACTGTGTTCCAGAAAGCGCCCGACAATCGACTTGACGCGGATATTCTCGGACAGGCCCGGCACACCGGGCCGCAGGCAGCAGATACCGCGGATCACAGCCATGATCTTCACGCCTGCATTACTGGCCTCGTACAGTTTGTCGATCAGCACGGAATCGACAAGGCTGTTCATTTTCAGCCAGATCGTGCCGGGTCGTCCGCCCTGCACATGCTCGATCTCGTCCTGAATCAATTCCATCAGCGTGTCGCGGGTGGTCAGCGGGCTGAATGCCAGAGCCTCCATCTTCGCAGGACGGGCATAACCGGTCATGTAGTTGAACAGCCGGGCCGCATCGCGCGTCAAAGCCGGGTCGCTGGTGAAGAAGCTGAGATCCGTATAAATCCGCGCCGTGATCGGGTGATAATTCCCGGTGCCAAAATGCGCGTAGCTGCGCATGGAATTGCCTTCCCGCCTTACAACGAGGCTGAGCTTGGCATGGGTTTTGAGTTCGGCAAATCCGAACACAACCTGCACACCGGCTGCCTCCATGGTCCGGGCGAGGCGGATATTCGCCTCCTCATCGAAGCGCGCGCGCAGTTCGACCATCGCGGTCACGGATTTACCGCCTTCTGCGGCCTCTATCAGCGCCTTGACGATCGGGCTGTCGCGGCTGGTGCGGTACAATGTCTGCTTGATCGCGACCGTGGCCGGATCGCTGGCAGCCTGCCGCAGGAACTGAACCACCACGTCGAAGCTCTCAAACGGGTGATGGACGATGATGTCCTTGGCCCTGATCGCGGCAAAGCAATCCCCGCCGAAATCGCGGATACGCTCCGGAAAACGCGGCGTATAGGGCGGGAACAGCAAATCAGTCCGATCATCCACGATCAACTGCCGGACATCGGACACCGCCAGAATACCGTCGAGCACCGATGCTTCATCCGGGGAGACATCGAGTTCATCGATCACCATCTCCCGCAGGGGCAGCGGCGTCTCCCCGCTCAGGGTCAGGTCAATGACCACGCCCCGGCGACGGCGTTTCAGCGCACTCTCGTAGGAGCGCACCAGATCCTCGGCCTCTTCCTCGAACTCCACATCGGTATCGCGGATCAGACGGAACATGCCCTGCCCATCTACATGGAAACCGGGGAACAGGCGGTCGAGGAACAGGGTCAGCAGGTCTTCCAGCATCAGGAAGCGGATGCGGGGATCGGGTTTTTCCTCCCCCCTGCCATCAGCCGCAGCGGAGCGCGCCGGCAGCCGAATGAAACGGTCTGTCTGGGTCGGCAGGGGAATCAGGCCACGCATACCCTGCCCGTCCGCATCCCGCACCAGATGCAGGACCATGACCAGACCCATATTCGGAATGAACGGAAACGGATGCGCCGGATCAACCGCAAGTGGCGTCAGAACGGGGAAAACCCGCTCCATGAACCAGTTGGCGAGAAACCGCATATCGGCTTCGTCGAACAGGGTTTCCGCCATCGCTGCCGCGGCATTGCCATGGGAAGGCAGTTTCAGGACATCAATCCCGGCCTCCCTCAGCAAATTCCGCAGCGTGTTCCAGCAAGCCTGCTGGTCATTGAACAATTTCCGGGACCGTGTACGAATCTCCGCCAGTTGCTGGGACGGCGAACGACCATCCGGCGATAGCTCCGCCAGACCTGCTTTTGCCTGCCCGATCAGCCCGGCCACCCGGACCGAGAAGAACTCGTCGATATTGGAAGCGCTGATGGACAGGAAGCGCACACGCTCCAGCAAGGGATGCAGGGGATTATCAGCTTCCTCCAGTACACGCTGGTTGAAATCCAGCCATGACAGCTCCCGATTGATGAAACGGTCGGGACTGTCCGGAACGATTGATGCCACCTCCGTCTCCGGTTGAGTGGCAATGCGGGGGGAAAGATCAGCGCGCGCGTCCATGGCCGCCGTTTTAGAGGAGCGCCGGGGGATTCGATAAGATTTCGTCTGCGTCTGACGCGAAACTGTCACGGCAAGCCTCATCAACATCCGATTCACACAGTCCGCTCAGGATGCGCGCCGCCAGTATTTTTGTCACCCTGCCTCCCTCCGCCAATGCGGCACGATCGAGCCTCGCGGCCACTTCCCGCACAGCCCAGGCAGTGCGCGGCAGCCGCAATAGCAACCAGGATTGCAGGCTGGGCGGCACGCTCAACTGACGCTCCGTCAGCAGGCGCTCCAGCAGTGCGCGGAGCAGCGCGTCGTCCGGGGGCAGAATTCCAACCGATGATGTCGCCCGCAGGCGGGAGGCAAGATCAGGCAACGTCACGCGCCAACGCGCCGGAGGCAGCCGGGACGCCAGCAACAGCGGCACGCCCGCCTCGGCGGCAGCATTGATCAGATGCAGCAAGGCGGCTTCATCCGGGGTCGCATCCGCATCATCAACCGCAACCGGCGCCAAAGGTGCCCGGGGCAATCCACGCAGGGAAGGGCCGGGCCGTCTCTCCGCCCCGTGTAAATCAGCCCAGATACTCAACAGATGGGTCTTGCCGGTACCCTCATCACCGAACAGGCCGAGCCTTCCCTGCGGCCACTCTGCCGTGCGAGCCAGCCAGGCCCGCGCCGCCCGGTTGGAGGGGGCTTCCAGAAAATTTGAGGGCCGATAAGCAGGCTCGTAAGCAAAGGGGAGGCCGAGTTGCAAGGCCGCACTCATGGTGCAACCCCCACCACCATCGCCCTGATCAGGATCAACGAGTGCATTATGCCCCCGGCGGCTCCAGATAGAGCGGACTGGCCAGATAACGTCGCAGCCAGAAACGCGACAGCACACCGATGACGGCCGCCATGGGAACCGCCAGCAAGACGCCCAGAAAGCCGAACGCCGCCCCACCCGCGAACAGGGCGAAAATCACCCACACGGCATGCAGTTCAACCCTGTCACCCAGAAAACGGGGGTAAATCACATAATTTTCCAAAATCTGACCGGCCAGGAAAACGCCTGCCACCAGAGCCACCCGGTTCCAGTCGTGGAACTGGGCCATGGCAAGCGCAAATGATCCCGCACCCCCCAGCACCGTCCCGACATAGGGGATAAAGGAAACGATTCCGGTGGCAAGCCCCAGCAGCAGGCCAAGATCAAGCCCCACAAAAGACAGCCCCACCGCATAGAACACACCAAGCATCAGGCAGCACAGAGCCTGCCCGCGCAGCCATGCTGACAGGATACGGTTGATCTCCCGCGCCTGCGCCCTCACCACGCCCGCATAACGGCGCGGGAGCCATAAATCCACACGCGCCACGGCCTTGGGCCAGTCACGCAGCAGGTAAAACGCCACCACCGGCGTCACCACCAGCACGGTCAGCACATTGAACAGCGCGAAACCGCCGCCGATCACCCGGCTCAGCGCCCGCCCAACCATGGCGAGCAGGGTACCGGCCTGCACTGACACCACATCCTGAAGCTTCGCATCGACGAAACCGGGGCCCAGCCTCTCCTGCACCCTGCCAAGCCAGTCGATCGCGATATCCCGCACCAACGCGACATAGGCAGGCAGACGGGACAGCAGAATGCCGAGCTGGGCCACGATCAGCGGATAGAGCAACAGGGCGAACAGCAACCCGAACAGGATCATGGCCGCGATCAGCAGACCCGCCGCCACGCCACGCGGCAAACCCAGCCGCTCCAGCCGTCCCGCCAGAGGATCAAGAAAATAGGCGATCCCCCCCGCCATCACGAAAGGCAGCAGAATCGAGGCAAACAGATGCAGGGTCAGCCATACAGCAAACAGCACGCCGCCGATCAGGGCCACACGCTGCATTCGCGTGGCGCCGTGTCGGGCCGGCGGTGAAGGATCAGCACGCAGGGGAGTGACCGGCACAGAAACCTCTTCCGCCACCCTATGGAGCGCAGTCCGATCCTCCATCGTCGTCGTGACCTCGCCGGAATCGCCTGTCATCCAGCCTATGCTCCATGGTTGCCAGAACCCGACCACAGGATTGTTGCCGCAGGGATGATCCGACCATCCCCTTCATCCCGTGTCCGCTTATGGCAGCATAGCTGCTTTTGACACCGGACACATGCGATCAACGCGGATGGCAGGCTGTCCAGACATAAGCCGCCCCGCTTGCCAGCGTGCTGAGCGCAACCAGAACCACCAGAACGGTATTTGTGGCCGCCACCAGACTGGCCTCCGGCGGGGCAAAGGCCGCTGTTGCCAGCAGAAAAGCGACAAGAATGATCTGTAAGGTCGTATTCAGCTTGGACACATAGAGCGGGCTGATCGCGACATCCTGCCCGATTGTGGTCAGCACCACGATGCCACCAAGGATCAGGATATCGCGGAACACAACCAGAATGGCCAGCCAGTCCGGCAGCAAGCCTACAATGGACAGCATCACATACATACCGACCAGCAAAGCCTTGTCCGCCACCGGATCAAGCGCCGCCCCCACCACGGTCGGGCCGCGACGCCGGGCCAGCCAGCCATCAATCGCATCCGACAGGCCGGCTGCCACGAACAGCCAGAATGCCGCTGCGAAATCATGCCGCAGCACCAGCCACACCGCGAACGGTACGGCACAGAGCCGCCCGAAGGTGATGATGTTGGGCAGGGTAAACAGGGCATGATCCGGGGGCGGAAGCATGTTGCCGCCATGACCGGGGGTGTGCCGATCGGGGGGGAAACTGCCTTCAGGCATGGAAAACGATCAGCAAAAGAAAAATGCCCTCATTCCACCGCATGGCTCCGCGCCATATGTCACCGTTGCGCGCGCCACGCGGCTATGGTTTCTGTCCACTCGCACCAAACGTCCCGACGCAGTCCGCGATCTTCCCGCGTTGCGCGGGAAGCCGCCCGAGAGGACAAGCCATGAGCAGCATGACATACCGGGATGCAGGCGTCGACATCGACGCTGGCGATGCCCTGGTCGAAGCCATCAAGCCGCTGGCCCGCGCCACCAGCCGTTCCGGCGTGATGGGCGGGCTGGGCGGGTTCGGAGCACTGTTCGACCTGAAAGCCGCCGGATTCAAGGATCCGGTTCTGGTCAGCACGACGGATGGCGTCGGCACCAAGCTGCGCGTCGCCATCGAGGCCGGGCGTCATGAGACCGTCGGCATCGATCTGGTGGCCATGTGCGTGAACGATCTGGTGGTGCAGGGGGCAGAGCCGCTGTTCTTCCTCGATTATTTCGCAACCGGCAAATTATCGGTGGAGGCGGCACGGACCGTTCTGGCCGGAATCGCAGAAGGCTGCCGTCAGGCGGGCAGTGCGCTGGTCGGCGGGGAGACCGCGGAAATGCCGGGCATGTATGCCGATGGCGATTACGATCTGGCCGGTTTCTCGGTCGGCGCGGCAGAGCGGGAGGCGCTGCTGCCCGCAGGTGTTGCCGCCGGTGATACCGTGCTCGGTCTGGCCAGCAGCGGTGTCCATTCCAATGGTTATTCTCTGGTGCGGCGGGTTGTGGAAGCCTCCGGGCTGGCCTGGGATGCGCCCTGCCCCTTTGCCGAAGGCAGGACGCTGGCAGAAGCTTTGCTGACCCCGACCCGGATCTATGTCTCCCCGGTGCTGGCCCTGCATCGCGCGGGCCTGCTGAAAGCTGCCGCGCATATCACGGGCGGCGGTCTGCCGGGCAATGTGCATCGCGTTCTGCCGGACGGGTTGCATGCAGTAATTGACACCGCCGCATGGCCCCGCCCCCCGGTGTTCAACTGGCTGGCCGCGCAGGGCAATGTCGCGGATGATGAAATGCTGCGCGTTTTCAATTGCGGCATCGGCATGATCGTCGTCACATCCGATCCGGATGCTGCCACCGCACTGCTGAGCGGAGCGGGCGAAACCGTCTATCGCCTCGGTCGTATTGATACGCAGCAAGGTGCGGCCTCCACCCCCGACCTGCTCGTCATTCCAGAATGACGCGGATCGCGATTTTCATCAGCGGCCGGGGCAGCAACATGCGCTCCCTGGTCTCTGCTGCACGTGCTCCCGGTTTTCCGGGACAGGTGGCGCTGGTCCTGTCCAACGATCCTGCCGCCGCCGGACTGGATTTCGCCCGTGAAGCCGGGATCGAGGCGCTATGCATCGATCACCGCCCCTTCGGCAAGGACCGGCAGGCGCATGAGCAAGCTATCGACGAAGCCCTGCGCGCCCGGAGAATCGAGCTGATCTGTCTGGCCGGTTACATGCGCCTGCTGACGCCCTGTCTGGTGGATCGCTGGCAGGGCAAGATGCTGAATATCCATCCCAGCCTGCTGCCCGCCTTCCCCGGCCTGCACACACATCGCCGGGCACTGGAAACAGGGGTCAAACTGCATGGCTGCACCGTGCATCTGGTCACGCAGATCATGGATGAGGGGCCGATCCTTGCCCAGGCCGCTGTGCCGGTACTGCCGGACGATACAGAGGACACTCTGGCAGACCGGGTGCTGGCTCAGGAACACGTTTTGTATCCCATGGCCCTGCGGAACTGGCTGGAACAGGACCGGAAAGCCGCACCTGCGGATGCTGCCCTGCTCAATCCCTTGCCGTCAGCCTGACTTCACTCTTGCAGACAGGCTCTTGCAGTCAGGCAACAGCACTTCTAGAAACACAGCCAGTCATAGCCGATAAAACAAAACTGGCCTTACAAAAGGCCAGCCTTGCAAGAGGACCGTCATGTCGCAGCCTTCAGCCACTTATGCCCGGGCGCCGATCACCACCGTCGATGACCTGCTGGCCGACCGCAAGCGCGTCTATGCGCATTTTGTGACCGGTGCCAAGGTCGCTATCGCTGCGGTCGCCATCATTCTGGCGTTGATGGGCATCTTCCTCACCTGAGTGTTTTTGGGAATTCATCCCATCAAAAAGGCCGGTTCCACCTTCCGGGTGGACCGGCCTTTTTTAGTTCCCCAGCCTATTCCCACCCGGCACCAAGGCGCAGGGCAGGAACATGCGGCGAAGTGTGATCAGGCGACGATTTCGCTGCCTGCGAAGAAATAGGCGATCTCGATCGCCGCGTTCTCGGCACTGTCAGAACCATGCACGGAGTTGGCTTCAATGCTCTCGGCGAACTGGGCGCGAATGGTGCCGGCATCGGCCTTCTTCGGATCGGTGGCACCCATCAGCTCGCGGTTGCGGGCCACGGCGTTCTCGCCTTCCAGCACCTGCACCACAACCGGGCCAGAGATCATGAAGCTGACCAGATCGTTGAAGAACGGACGCTCGCGATGCACACCATAGAACGCCTCGGCCTGGGCCTGGGACAGCTGAACGCGCTTCTGGGCGACGATGCGCAGGCCGTTCTCCTCAAACACCGCATTGATGCGGCCGGTCAGGTTCCGACGGGTCGCGTCGGGCTTAATGATGGAAAACGTACGCTCGATCGCCATGATGATCTGCCCCTGGGTCAGATAGAACAAGAAGGTGAAATCCAGCCAGACAGCCGGTTATTTCTGACGCGGCCATAGCCGCAAGCCGCACGGCTTGCAACCCGCGCACCGGCAACTCTCCCCCGTCCTGGCAGAGGATAGCTTGCCCTCGGCCCCGCCTGACCGGATAAGCACATCCTATGAGCCTTCTGATCATCGACTCCCTCACCCTCCGCATGGGCGGCCGCGTCCTGTTCGATCATGCCAGCCTGACCGTGGAAGCCGGGCGGCGCATCGGGTTGGTCGGCCGGAATGGAGCCGGGAAATCCACCCTGCTGCGGACTATTGCCGGTGATCTGACGCCGGATGGCGGCAGCATCCGCCTGTCCTCCCGCGCCAGAATGGGAGTGGTGTCGCAGGAAGCGCCGGACGGTCCCGCCGGACTGGTGGAGACTGTGCTGGCATCGGATACCGAGCGCACGAAACTGCTGGCGGAATCTGAAACCGCCCCGCCGGAGCGGCTGGCCGATATTCATGACCGGCTGCTGGCGATCGGCGCAGACTCCGCCCCGGCCCGCGCCGCTGCCATTCTGGCCGGGCTGGGCTTCGATGCGGAGGCACAGGGCCGTCCTGTTTCCTCCTTCTCCGGCGGCTGGCGGATGCGCGTGGCGCTGGCCTCCGCGCTGTTTCTGCAACCCGATCTGCTGCTGCTGGACGAGCCGACCAACCATCTGGATCTGGAGGCGACGCTGTGGCTGGAAAACTGGCTGCTGAAATTCTCCGGCGCGGCGCTGATCGTCTCTCATGATCGCGGGCTGCTGGACCGGGCGGTGCATGCCATCGCCCATCTCGATCGTGGTGGCCTCTCCCTGACCCCCGGCGGCTATAGCGAGTTCGTCCGCATCCGTACGGAGCAGATGGAGCAACAGGCCCGCGCCGCCGAAAAAATCGCCGCCCAGCGCGCCCATATGCAGGCTTTCGTCGACCGGTTCCGCGCACAGGCCACCAAGGCAAGGCAGGCTCAATCCCGGCTCAAGGCGCTGGAAAAACTGCCGCAGATTGAAAGCGTGATCGAGGAAACGCCGATCCGCTTCGATTTTCCGGAGCCAGCCCGTCTCGCCCCACCCATCCTGACGCTGGAGCGTGTCAGTGCCGGCTATGGCGACAAGCGTATTCTGGGCGGCATCAATCTGCGCGTGGATATGGATGACCGCATCGCACTGCTGGGGGCCAATGGCAACGGCAAATCCACTCTTGCCAAGCTGCTGGCCATGCGCCTGCCTCCGCTGGAGGGAGAGGTCAAACATAGCGCCAAACTCCGCGTCGGTTATTTCGCCCAGCATCAGGCGGAGGAGCTGGTCCTGTCCGACACGCCGGTCGATCACATGGCGCGGGCCCTGCCCCGCGCCCTGCCGCCCCAGCTGCGGGCGCATCTGGCCCGATTCGGTCTGGATGCGGATCGCGCCGAAACACAGGTCGGCAAACTGTCAGGCGGCGAAAAGGCGCGCCTGCTGCTGGCTCTGACCACCCGCGACGCGCCGCAGATGCTGATTCTGGACGAACCCACCAACCATCTGGATATCGACGCCCGTGACGCCCTGACCAGAGCGCTGGCGGATTTTCAGGGTGCGGTGCTGCTGATCACCCATGATCCCGATCTGGTGGAGATGATCGCCGACCGGCTCTGGCTGGTGGCCGACGGTACCGTCAAACAATTCGACGGATCGATGGATGATTACCGCACCTATCTGGCGGAGCGCGCCCGTCCGGTGGTGAAGGCGGAGGCTTCCTCCCGCAAGGATGAGCGCCGCGAACGGGCCGAGGCCCGCGCCGCCAACGCGCCGCTGCGCAGGAAGGCCAGAGATGCAGAGGCGCTGATCGCGAAATTGACCACCGAGCGCACAAAAATAGAGGAAAAACTGGCTGATCCGGCGATCTATGCCGAGTCGCGCGTGGCGGAAGTCACCGCCGCCAATGCCCGGCTGGCCGCGATCGCCAAAGAGATCGACTCAGCCGAGGCCATCTGGCTGGAAGCAGAAGAAGCACTGGCCGCCGCAGAAGGCTGAAACAAAAAGGCGGCCTTCCTCCCGGAAAGCCGCCCCTTCAGACTCTGTTGTGTCACCGGGTGGATCAGATCTTCTCGACCTGCCCGTATTCCAGCTCCACCGGCGTCGAACGACCGAAGATGGAGACGCTGACCTTCACGCGGCCCTTTTCCTCGTCCACTTCCTCGACCACGCCGTTGAAGCTGGTGAAGGGACCATCGGCCACGCGAATCTGCTCGCCGACCTCGAACAGCACGGCGGGACGGGGACGCTCCACCCCTTCCTGGGCCTGCCGCAGGATGCGGTCCGCTTCGGCCTCCGAAATCGGGGACGGGCGGGTTCTGCTGCCGAGGAACCCCGTGACGCGCGGCGTATCGCGCACCAGATGCCAGGTGTCGTCGGTCAGCTCCATTTTCACCAGCACATAGCCGGGGAAGAATTTGCGCTCGGCATTGACCTTCTGGCCACGGCGAAGCTCGACCACTTCCTCCGACGGCACCAGAATTTCGTCGAAATGATCGATCAGGCCGTTCTGAACGGCTGTTTCCCGGATCTGCTGGGCGATCTTTTTTTCAAAACCGGAATAGACGTGGACCACGTACCAACGCTTGGCCATCGGAAACCTCTCAACCCCCGCTCGCGAATGTCAGGCTGATACCAAGTCCGGCAAGCTGATCGATCACGAAAAAAAACGCCGCCGCCAGGGTCGCCATTGCGAACACCAGACCGGTCGTCACCAGCGTCTCCTTGCGGGAGGGCCAGGTGACCTTCGACACCTCGCTGCGCACATCGCGCAGGAATTTCGCCGGACTGGTCGCCACGCTTGGTTTGCTCCTCAGGAACGCCGCAGAATTACGGGTCAATACCATGCTGCTGCTGGCAGGGGTGGAGGGTCTCGAACCCCCAGCCTCCGGTTTTGGAGACCGGCGCTCTAGCCAATTGAGCTACACCCCTGCATCGCATGCAGGCACCACATGTGGCGACCGGACAGGTCCGGCCACCCCGTGCGGGGCAGACGCGCTAGACACAATGACAGCGCCCTTATGTCAAGGGCCTAGTTGATAAAACACCCGTCTTTATCCGCCGCAAAGCGCGTCATAAGTACGGATTTGCATTGAAACCACGCCATCAGTGCAACCCGGTTATCCCGTGATTTCAAGTCAGAACCGTACAGGCCCCCTCATCCGCACGGCTGACCAGACTCCGGAAATTGCCGAACAACTCTCTTCCAGTGCCGTATGCGCTGGTGGACAGATCATCCCGCACCGGCTCCCGCGCCATGAACGTCACGGGGTCTTCCAGCACCTCCAAGCGGCCATGCACGGCATCCAGCCGCAGGCGGTCACCATCCCGGATCAGGGCGATCGGGCCCTCCGCCGCCGCTTCAGGAGTGACATGGATCGCGGCAGGCACTTTGCCGGATGCGCCCGACAGCCGCCCATCCGTCACCAGCGCCACGCGATGACCACGATCCTGCAACACGCCCAGAGCAGGCATCAGCTTATGCAGCTCCGGCATACCATTGGCCCGGGGCCCCTGAAACCGCACCACCACGATGACATCCCGATCCAGTTCCCCATTTTTGAACGCCTGCTGCATGGCTTCCTGCGTGTGGAACACCATGGCGGGCGCCTCGATCACGTAACGCTCCGGATGCACGGCCGAGGTCTTGATCACCGCTCGCCCCAACGGCCCTTCCAGCACACGCAGGCCGCCCGTCTGCGCGAACGGCTCCTCCATCCCGCGCAGCACGGCGGGATCGCCGCTGACCTGCGGGCCATCCTGCCATGTGACCGTGCCGGTCTCCGGATTCAGCCATGGCTCCGCCACGTAGTGCCGCAGGCCCCGACCCCAGACCGTCTCCACATCTTCATGCAGCAATCCGCCCCGCAACAGGGTGGAGATCAGGAACGCCATGCCGCCTGCCGCGTGGAAATGGTTCACATCCGCCTGCCCGTTCGGATAAACCCGGCACAGCAGCGGCACGATTTCAGCCAGATCGGACAAATCATCCCAGGTCAGGATGATACCCGCCGCCCGCGCCATCGCCAGCAGATGAATCGTGTGATTGGTAGAGCCGCCTGTGGCATGCAGCCCGACGATTCCGTTGACGAACACACGCTCATCCAGCATCCGCCCGAGCGGTGTCCAGTTGTCGCCATCAGCCGTCAGAGCCAGCGCCCGCGTCACAGCCTCCCGCGTCAGCCCGTCCCGCAGCTTCGTGCCGGGATTGACAAAGGAGGCGCCGGGCAAATGCAGCCCCATGATCTCCATCAGCATCTGGTTGGTGTTGGCCGTGCCATAGAAAGTGCAGGTGCCGGGGCCATGATACGACTCACTCTCCGAAACCAGCAGCGCATCGCGTCCCACCTTGCCCTCGGCATAAAGCTGCCGCACCCGGGCCTTTTCACTGTTGGGAAGTCCCGTGGTCATCGGACCTGCCGGAATGAACACCACCGGCAGATGACCGAAGGACAATGCCCCGATCAGCAAGCCCGGCACGATCTTGTCACACACCCCCAGACAGACCGCCGCATCGAAGGTCTGGTGCGACAGCGCAATCGCCGTGGAAAGCGCGATCACGTCGCGGGAAAACAGGGACAGCTCCATCCCGTCCTCCCCCTGCGTCACGCCATCACACATGGCCGGCACACCACCCGCCACCTGAGCCGTCGCTCCGGCCATCCGTGCAGCCTCCCGGATCAGATCCGGATAGGTCTCGTAAGGCTGATGCGCGGACAGCATGTCGTTATAAGCCGTCACGATACCGAGATTCGGCGCCTGCCCCTGCGTCATCACTTGCTTGTCAGTATGCGTGCAGGCCGCATAGGCATGCGCCAGATTGGCACAGCCCATCTTGTGGCGAGGCCGTTTCCGCGCCGCATCGGCAAGACGGTCCAGATAGGCCCTGCGTGTCTCACGGCTCCGTTCGACGATGCGCGCCGTGATCTCCAGCAGACGCGGATTCGGGGTGCCGATCTCCATATTTCTATGCTCCCTGCCCGCCAGGGCTTCTCAACGCGCTGACACGGGCCGCGCTGCGGGATGCTTTCGCAGTGATCGCATCCCACGCACCGGCCTCGATTTCAGCCGGCGTGGCCAGCCATGAGCCGCCAATTGCCACGACATTGGGCAGCGACAGCCATGCCTCGATCCCGTCCTCGGAAATGCCACCCGTGGGGCAGAAACGTGCATCGGGGAACGGACCGCCCAGCGCCTTGAGCGTCGCCATCCCGCCCGGCTCGGCCGGAAACAGCTTGGCGGCACTGAAGCCGCGCTCGATACAGGCCATCAGTTCGGACGCTGTACGGATACCAGGAACAAAGGGGAGGTCGGTCTCTGCCGCCGCATCCAGCAGAACCGGCGTCGCACCGGGGCTGAACGCAAAGCGCAACCCCAGTTTACGGGCCGTTTCCAGCTCGGCCGGGGTGGTAACGGTGCCGAGACCCACCACCGCTTCCGGCACTTCCTGCGCGATCACACGGGCAGCATCGAGGCCCGCTTTTGTACGCAAGGTGACCTCCAGCATCCTGATCCCGCCCGCCACCAGAGCCCGGGCCAGCGGAACCGCATCCGCAACACGGCCAATCATCAGAACAGGAATAATGCCGGCTGTTTGCATCAGGGATGCAGGTGTTTCCCGTGTCATGATTTCTTCCCCTCCAGAAATACCCAGTTTAAAGCACCGTTTCCTGCGGCTGGCGGACCGGCTCCGATACAGACCATGCAAGGATCATGCTGCCCCCGCACGCATCACCCATTTGCATCGTCTGGCGACTCCGCCTGATCCTGACGGGATCATCCCACGCCGACCCGCATCAGCCTGCCCCCCTCCTGCCGCAACCAGGCCGTCGCCTGCGCACGATAGGGGGTCAGTTGTATACAAAGCGCCCAGAAATCAGCGCTGTGATTCATATGTTTCAGATGTGCGGTCTCATGGCCCGCTACATAATCCTGAACATAGGGCGGTGCCATGATCAGCCGCCAGCTATAAGCGATGCTGCCATCCGGCGCACAACTGCCCCAGCGCGACACCGTGTCCTTGATGGAGACACGCCGCGGCTTCAGCCCGGCAGAGGCCGCCTTGGCCAGAGTCAGGGTCGAGAAACGCTTCTGTGCCTCCCGCCGCAACCAGTCCTGCACACGGCGCTTCAGAAACGCAGGATCGCCGCTGACATGCAGCGTTTCTCCCTCCAGCCGCACCACGCCACGCGCCTGCCCGTCATGACAGATGACCACCTCCCTGCCATCGAACGGTATTGTCGCCCCGTCCTGAAACAAAAGAGGCGGCGGAAGCATCGCCAGTTTTTCTTCCACCCACTCTGCATGGCGATAGAGCAGTTCCAGGCCCGCCTTACGCCCGACCCGGCCCGGCAGGGTCAGCACCGCATGGCCGCGCCGTGCATCAATACGCAGGCTGATCCGCCGCGCCCGCGCATTGCGGCGCCATAAGACAGGCACAGGCAGGCCGCCCGGCAGGGTTTCGGTCACCACAATGGCCGCAGACGAGGCATCCAGCCGTTCCGGTGTCGCCACCGGGCCAGCCGGTTTCGCCCGAAACAGAGGCAGCTTCATGACTCGTCGGCCGTCTTGCCTGCCGCCTCCTGCCGGGGGCGGCGCGGACGGGGAAAACGACCGGGCCAGGAGACGATGTAATTCTCCAGCGGCCCGGCCTGCCGTTCATCAATCGCCCGACCACGTACTGAAATGCCAGCCTGATGCACCGTTTCCGGATCGCCGGAGACAAGAGGATGCCACCAGGGCAGATCCTTGCCGTCCAGCACAATCCGATAGGCACAGCTCGGCGGCAGCCAGTCGATCTCCTCGACCAGAGCGGGGGTCAGGCTGATGCAGTCCGGCACCTTGCGAAATCGGGTGGCATAGCTGGTGCAGCGGCAGCTTTGTGTATCCAGCAGGCGGCAGGATACATTGGTGAAGGCCAGCTCCTCCGTCTCCTCATCACGGAGTTTATGCAGGCAGCAGCGCCCGCAACCGTCACACAGGCTTTCCCATTCCTCACGGGTCAGCTCGGTCAGGCGTTTGGTTTTCCAGAAGGGAGGGGCCTCAGTCATGAAGACCAGTGATAAAGCCTTCCGCCCCGCACCGGTAGCCAAAAGAAGCTGAGCTTCGTTATCGCCCCCTGCGCGCCTTCTTTTATCAGCGCGGAGGGGACAGGGGCTGCTGCTGAACCGGCGCCAGTCTGGTAGGGCCACCTGTCACTGGCGCAGGCGTATAGGCTGGTTCCTGCGTCTGGGTCGGCTGTCCGGCCGCAGCAGGTGCTGCGGCTGCCTGACCGGGTGTACCGTAACGCGCCAGGATGGTGCGCAGCGGGTCGGCTCCGGGATTATTGACCTGCATCTGGATAACAATCTGCCGGGCGGCCAGAGCCTGTCCGTAATAGGCACGGTTGGCATCCGTATCGGTGGTCAGGAAAGTCCCGTTCAGCGCGACACTTCCGAACAGGCCACGGGATTTGGAGAACCCGATAATATCCGCCCGCAATGCCGCGGTAACATCACCCTCCACTCCTGCTCCGAATGTCGCCACAGACATGGAAGCATCGCCGCCGAACTTGAACTGCTTGTCCATGATTGCGCTGAGGGCCTTGTCATTCATGATCATGAGCATGATCTGGCTGTCCTGAATCCCGATCTGAAGCCCAAAGCTGACGCTGGACATTGAAAAGAAAGCAGGGGCAGACCATGACCCGGCCCCATCGCGCGCCGACAGGACGCAGCTTGCGCCGGCCCCGCCGAAAATAAAGGCCGCCCGGAAGGATTGCGGGCAGATCATCACAGCCCGTGCCCGTTTCAGTGTATTGATACGATCACTGGAATGAGCCGGTCCCAGCATGTCCTGCACCGTCAATGTCGCACGATCGACAATCGCCTGCTGCTCGGACTGCGCGTGCGCTTCAGCGGACAAACCAAGAGAAGCCATACCCAGAAAAGCCGCAAGCACATAGCGTAACATCAAGCAATCTCCGCATCTTAAGAGACGAAATTGCAGCAGTTTCGCATCTTTTTGGCAAGGTTGGGCCAAATCTGCACCCAGCGCCCTGCAATTTTCAACCCTCGCTGTCATCGGGAGGGTAAAACCACGCATGGCGGAAAGGGACAGGGTTTCGCTTAAAATGTGATGCTATCGCGTGCAGTAATAATTCCAAGAGCGAGAAATCTGTTTTAATCTGGCTGCAATGAACTTTTTATTCTCCGTCGGGCGGCACGTTGTTGCCGATGCAGGCAACCATGCCAGACAGTATCCCTATGCCTGATCCGCAACGGGCCTTTCTGCGACGCGCGCACGCCGCCATGCGGGACGACTGGTCCGGCAGCAACGGTTCTGAACCTGCTGTCCCGGCCCTGCCCGGACTGCCGAAATTCCATCAGGCCAGCCTGCTGGTTGTCGGCGATGTCATGATGGATGAATACATCAGTGGACCGGTGCGGGATGGCTTACAGGAACCGTCACTGCGCGTACTGCGCGCTGATGAGGAAATGGCTGTTCCGGGAGGAGCCGGAACTGTGCTGCGCTGCCTGACCGCGCTGGGGACCGCTGTCGCCTTCGTATCGCTGGTCGGTGATGACCAGACCGGCTCTGACCTGACCGGGCTGGTCGGCAGCCAACCCGGTGTAGAGCCGTGGCTGCTGGTTGAGGGCGGGCGCATCACCACGCGCAAAACCCGCTATATGGCGGATGGCCAGCAAATTCTGCGCGTTGACCGTGAAATCCGCGAGGATATTCAGGATCGCCTGAGTGACAGGCTTCTACGGATTGCCCGCGATGCCATGGCCGCAACCTCCATCACAGTGCTGGCGGATTACGGAAACGGCCTGCTGTCCGGTCCGGTGATTTCCGGCATTTCGCTGGCCGCCCGCGCGGCGGGCCGTCCGCTGGTGGTTGCCCCCAGCCTTGGCCGCTCTGTGCTGTTTGCCGGGGCTGATATTATCGTCCCCGGCAAACGCGAATTATCTCACGCCACCGGGCTGGCCTGCGAAACGCCCGAGCAGATCGAAATTGCCGCGGCCGAATTGCGGGCACGGTTCGGGCATCGCGCCGTTATGGCTCTGCGACAGGATGGCGGCCTGACTTTGGCAGATGAAAACGGAACCCGGACCCATGCCACCATTGCACAGGAAAAAGCACGCCTGTCAGGCGTGACAGAGGCCGTCGTGGCAACCGTCAGTGCGGCGCTGGCCACTGGCTGCCCCATCGAACGCGCAGCAGAGCTGGGCAATGTCGCCGCCGGTCTGACTGCCACACGCCTCCGTCCCACCACCGTGCCACAACCTGCCGAGCTGGCCGCTGCCATAGCCTGACCGCGGCACCCGCTTATTCCACCAGATGGGCGGCCATAAGGGACGCGCGCAAATCGGGGTCCAGTGCTGCTGCCAGCCTGCCGGCAGCCAGACGCGCATAGGTCAATGTCAGGCTGCGACGCCTGGCCGGCGCCATGGCCCCGCCTTCCTGTGCAGGCCGGATGATCTCCGCACCATGGCTGTCAGCCACGATAATGCCGACATCATCCGGCAGCAAAGAAAGCGGAAAATCGAGATCGACCGCAAAAAACAGGGCATCCGCATAAGCGTGATATTCCCGCCACTTGCGATCCGTCATGAAATCGCGGCTGCCGGACTTGATTTCAATACAGACAAAGCTGCCGTCACCGCGCAGGGCCAGAATATCGGCCCGGCGGCCATTGGGTAACGGAACCTCATGCAGGGCGGCCCAACCCAACATAGCGCAAAGCCGTCCCAACTGACGACGAATATGCGCAGCCCGTAAAGGAAAGCTTAACTCCACCCGGCAAAAATACCCCCCTTCCCTGATAGAGAGAAGAGGGTTTTTTTTTGTTCCTCAGACCGAAGAACCGCCTGTTTTATCCGATGCGGCTAATCAAAGCCTGTGTCAGTTCCCTGGTTTTGGCGGTTCCCCCCAGATCAGGGGTACGGATGCCATCCTCCAGGGTCGTGATACGGATGGCATTACGCAATCTGGTTGCCAGATCAATCTTGCCGACATGGTCCAGCATCATGGCCGCCGCCAGCATCAGCGCCAGAGGATTGGCGATCCCTTTACCGGCGATATCAGGGGCCGAGCCATGGACGGCTTCGAAAATCGCTGCCTGCTTGCCAATATTGCCACCCGGAGCAAGACCAAGCCCACCGATCAGCCCGGCAATCAGATCAGACAGAATATCGCCGAACAGGTTGGTCGTGACGATGACATCAAAGCGACCCGGATCGAGTACCAGCTGCATCGCGCAGGCATCGACGATTCTTTCCTCAAAAGCGATACGGCCCTCATATTCCTTGGCGATTTCCTTGCCCGCCTCCAGAAAGATACCGGTCAGCGCCTTCAGGATATTCGCCTTGTGGACCAGCGTGACCTTCTTGCGGCCATTCTGCACCGCGTATTCAAAAGCGTAGCGAATAATCCGGTGACAGCCCGTGCGGGTGTTGAAGCCCGCACACATCGCCACAGCATGAGGGTCGTCACCGATCGGCATGTAATGTTCGAACGCGGCATAGAAACCGTCGAGATTCTCGCGGATCAGGGTGATATCGACATCCTCGAACCGTCCACCCGGGATCAGGGTCAGCGCGGGGCGCACATTGGCGAACAGTTCGAATTCCTTGCGGAGCTGCACGTTGACCGAGCGGTATCCACCCCCGGTGGGGGTCGTCAGCGGTCCTTTAAGCGCCAGCTTGTTATGATGAATACTCTGGATCGTTTCACGGGGCAGCGGATCACCCACCCGGGCGATAGCCGCCATACCGGCATATTGAGAGTCCCATTCAAACGGAGAACCGAGCGCGTCCAGCACGCTGACAACAGACTCGACAATCTCGGGACCAATGCCATCGCCCGGAATGAGGGTGGCCGGGATCTTGGTACTCTGGCTCATTCGCCTGCTCTCCTGCACGTCCGTTACAGGCGATTTTACCAGAAGGCAGGCAAAGGGGAATGACCGGGAGGTCATCTAGACCGCCTCTTCCTCCAAGACGCTCAAATCCTGCGTGCGCTCGGGCCCTTTCAAGGCGAAGATTGCGGAAAGCAGGGTTGATACCGCAATATTCAAAATCAATGCATAGACCGCCGCATAGCCCGGAATCGTCCAGTTACCCAGATGTAATCCGTATGTGGCGCCTTTAAATCCGGTTTCCGCCACCATCCATGTACCGGATGCGATTCCTACAGCCCATCCGGCCAGCAAAGGCCAGGAGCGGAAGAAACGACTGTAAAGCCCCAGAAAGATCGGGGGGGCCGTCTGAATGATCCAGACCCCACCCAGCAGTTGCAACTGGATCGCGTAATCTTTCGGCATGAAAATGATGAACACCAGCGCGCCAAGCTTCACCAGCATGGAAACGAATTTCGCGATCCCTGCTTCCTCGGCATCAGTGCAATTGGGGCGCAGGAACTCCCGCCAGACATTGCGCGTGAAAATGGCCGCCGTCGCGATGGACATGATCGCTGCCGGCACCAATGCCCCAATGGCGATAGCCGCAAACGCCACACCGACAAACCAGGATGGAAAAGATGCCTTGAACAGTTCCGGCACCGAAAGCTGGGGTGAAACAGTCAGTCCGACGGCAATCGCCATGAAACCGAGCAAAGCCAGCAGCGCCAGCGTAAAGGAATAGGCCGGCAGGATCGCTGCATTGCGCCGGATAGCATCCGGACTGCTGGCACTGAGCACCCCGGTCAGAGAATGCGGATACAGGAACAGGGCGATCGCCGAACCGAGCGCCAGAGTGGCATAGACACTCCAATCCCCCCATGAATCCGGTCCCGGCGTTGCCAGCAGCAGCTTCTGCGACGGAATATGCGCAAAAATCTGCCCAAACCCACCCAGATGCATCGGCACGATAATCGCGGCCGCAAAGACTGTGATGTAGATCAGCAGATCCTTCACCACCGCGATCATCGCCGGGGCACGCAGACCCGATGTGTATGTGAAGGCGGCCAGAATCAGAAAGGCGATGATCAGAGGCATATCGCCCCACACGCCGGTGCCATGAAAACCGAGCGCACCGATCACGACCTCCATACCGACAAGCTGAAGAGCGATATAAGGCATGGTGGCCAGCAAGCCGGTTATCGCGACCGCCAGAGACAGCCATCGATTACCGAAACGTCCCCGCACGAAATCAGCAGCGGTGGTGTAGCCCTGTCGGTGCGCCACCGTCCAAAGCCGTGGGAAGACCACATAAAGGATCGGGTAGATCAGAATAGTGTAGGGAATGGCGAAAAAGCCCATCGCACCCTTGCCATACATAAAGGCCGGGACCGCAATGAAAGTATAAGCCGTATAGAGATCACCCCCCAGCAGAAACCAGGTTATGAAGGTTCCAAAACGCCTCCCCCCCAGGCTCCATTCATGAAGCTGATTGAGATCCCCCGCCCGCCAGCGTGCCGCGGCAAATCCCAGCAGCGTCACGAACATAAACAGGCCTATGAAAATGCCTGTCGCAACCCAATCCATCTTACGGCATCTTTCTCAGTAATCAGCCTTATGCTCGGCACGATAAACGATGGCGGCCAAAATCGCGGTGATGAACACCCAAGCCGTCTGGTACCAGTAAAAAAACGGCACCCCACCAAGGGATGGCTCGATCCGGTTGTAAAACGGAACCGCCAGCATGGCGACAAAGGGCAACAGAAACAGAAGACGAGCAGGATGCATACGATGCCGGATACGCTTGCTCGACGGGGTGGGGGCAGAGGGTGTGGTCATGGATCAGGCAGCCTTTGCAACGCTCTGCATCTGCAAGCCCGCGTCCTTGCCAACAGGCTGCCGGAGAAAATGCTTGCGGCGACGCTGCATCAACGCCCATGCCAGTTTGGTCGACCAGGTGGACAACCGCCCATGCGGCATTAACCCCACCGATTTGAACACCATTCCGGTGGCCCGCTGAATATGATGATAACGGTAATAGCCCATTGCCTGAGTCATATAAGCGGCAATACAGCGCTCATGGCTGTAGGGGATAGTCTCGGCCTCGTTCCCGCAATGATAGGCGAAGGCAAGTTCATCATCCTCGCTCTCACCGATACGCCCGGCGGCAATGCGCAGGCGGTTCAGAAAGCCGATTTTCTCCCGCTCCAGATAACGCCGCATATGGTCGTAGAACAGCTTGAAATGGCGATACTCGTCAGCCGCGATCAACTTGCAGATATGCTTCAGAACCGGCTCCTTTGTCGCATCACCGAGCGCGGTGTAATAGGAGGAGGTCCCCGTCTCCACCATGCAACGGGCGATCAGTTCGCCAGTACGGGAACCCCGAATTGAGGCATGCGCGCTGAGATCAATCTGATAGCCAGCCTTATAGCGGGCGAAGGCAGCCTCATAATCCCAATCCGGGTCGGCGAGGCTGGCCCATTTTCCCAGCGCATCTCCATGCTGTACCTCTTCCACCGCCCAACGATCCGCCGCTCCTGAAAAGTCCGGATCATCATGGAATACACCGTTCAGATAGACGGCATAGTCAGTGCCATTGCGCTCGACCATTGCCGCCGCCTTGACCAGCGGCACAATCGCCGGATCAACCAGAGCCGGGTCGAAATCCGACCAGGGCACGTCTTCGATACGCCAATGCTTCATAGAGATATCCGCTCAACCAGCTTTGCCGTCAGTGTTTCTTCAACAACGCACAGCAGACCGAAATTATAGCGGCCTCTGCCCGCTGCAATGGCCTTTCGGCCAATACGGTCTCCGCCTGTGGCATGAAGGCCGCACCATCGGCAGGACACCACAGCATGAAAAGGCAAGAAAGCCCCGACCAAATGGCCGGGGCTTTCTCTGAACGCTATGTGTAAACACCCAGCCTGATGGCTCAGTGTCTGACAGCCTCAACCATGGCACGGGCCGCCTGGATGGACTCCATGGCTGCATCCAATGCCTTGATATCAAGCTTGTCGACTGTGGCATAAGCTGCTTCCGCATCTGCCAGACGCTTTTCAGCATCGGCTGCTGAAATCTCAGCGACCGGCAATGCCTGATCGGCCAGAACCGTGCAACGCTCCGGCGTAATTTCCGCGAAGCCGCCCGCAACATAAAGCCGGTCCGTCACCTGACCATTCTGGTAAAGCCGGATAGTGCCACCCTGAAGCAGCACAATCATCGGGGCATGGCCGGGCAGTACGCCCAGTTCACCCTCTGCAGCCGGGATCACGACCATGTCCACGGATCTGGACAGGAGACGCTTTTCCGGGCTGACAATTTCAAGGCTGGTCTGGGCCATGGGATCAGGCCTTCGCCTTCAGCGCCTCGGCCTTCTTGCGGGCATCCTCGATGGTGCCAACCATCAGGAACGCTGCTTCCGGCAGATCATCATGCTTGCCTTCGACGATTTCCTTGAAGGAGCGGACCGTATCCTCAATGCTCACGAACACGCCGGGGGAGCCAGTGAAGACTTCCGCGACATGGAAAGGCTGGGACATGAAGCGCTCGATCTTGCGGGCGCGGGCCACGGTGAGTTTGTCCTCTTCGGACAGTTCATCCATACCCAGAATGGCGATGATGTCCTGCAATGACTTGTAGGTCTGCAGGATACGCTGCACATCGCGCGCCACCTTGTAGTGTTCTTCACCGACGATACGCGGATCGAGGGAGCGGGAGGTGGAGTCCAAAGGATCCACCGCCGGGTAAATGCCCTTTTCAGAGATCGCGCGGTTCAGCACGGTCGTCGCATCAAGATGGGCGAAGGAGGTCGCAGG
This sequence comes from Granulibacter bethesdensis, assembly GCF_001889545.1. Taxonomy (NCBI): domain Bacteria; kingdom Pseudomonadati; phylum Pseudomonadota; class Alphaproteobacteria; order Acetobacterales; family Acetobacteraceae; genus Granulibacter; species Granulibacter bethesdensis. Next base: position 2,323,456 of record NZ_CP018194.1, read on the forward strand.
CGCCGGGTCGGTCAGGTCATCGGCCGGAACGTAAATGGCCTGCACCGAGGTAATAGACCCCTTCTTGGTGGAGGTAATACGTTCCTGCAGCGCGCCCATATCGGTCGCCAATGTCGGCTGATAACCCACAGCGGAGGGGATACGCCCCAGCAGAGCGGACACTTCGGCACCGGCCTGGGTGAAGCGGAAGATGTTGTCCACGAAGAACAGCACGTCCTGACCTTCTTCATCACGGAAGTATTCCGCGATGGACAGGCCGGACAGAGCCACGCGCGCACGGGCGCCCGGCGGCTCGTTCATCTGGCCATAGACCAGCGCCACCTTGGAGCCTTCGGTGGTGTTCTCACCGAGCTTGATGACGCCCGCATCAATCATTTCGTGATACAGATCGTTGCCTTCACGGGTACGCTCACCCACACCGGCAAAGACCGACACGCCCCCATGCGCCTTGGCGATGTTGTTGATCAGTTCCTGGATCAGCACGGTCTTGCCGACGCCTGCACCACCGAACAGACCGATCTTGCCACCCTTCAGGTAAGGGGCGAGCAGATCGACCACCTTGATGCCCGTGACAAGAATCTCGGCAGAAGCCGCCTGGTCTTCGAAAGACGGGGCTGCGCGGTGGATGGAATAGGTCTTCGTTGCATTGACCGGACCGCGCTCGTCGATCGGCTCACCGATGACGTTCAGGATGCGGCCGAGCGTACCCGGGCCCACCGGCACGGTAATCGGACGACCAAGGTCTTCAACCTCGGCGCCACGCACCAGACCATCGGTGCTGTCCATGGCAATGGCACGGACTGTGCGCTCGCCAAGCTCCTGTGCGACTTCAAGAATCAGGCTGCGATCACCGATCCGGGTCTGCAGCGCATTCTGAATGAAGGGCAGTTCGCCATCGAACTGCACGTCAACCACGGCGCCCAGAATCTGGGTGACCCGCCCGACATTGTTGCTTGCCATCTGCGGCTCTCCTCTTTCGCGGATCGGCTACAGCGCTTCGGCGCCGGAGATGATCTCGATCAGTTCACGTGTAATATTGGCTTGGCGCGTGCGGTTGTAGGTCAGCGACAGGCGCTTGATCATGTCACCGGCATTACGGGTGGCATTATCCATCGCTGTCATCCGCGCCGCATGTTCACCAGCAGCGCTTTCCAGAATCGCACGGTAGATCTGAATGGCCAGATTCTGCGGCAGCAGCTTGGCCAGCAGGGTTTCTTCATCCGGCTCGAACTCATACACCGCCTTGGCGCCATGGTTGGATGCACCCGCATTGGCCTGAGCCGCCTGCGGCACCTGTGCCGGAATAAGCTGTGTTTCGCCGGGAGTCTGGCTGATCACGGAGTTAAAGTGATTATAGACCAGCGTGCAGACATCGAATTCACCCGCATCCAGCAGCGCCGTAATCTGCTGCGAGAGGGCCAGCGCATCCGCAAAAGCGAGCACCTTCTTCCCGGCCAGCGAGGTTTCCGGCAGCAGACGGGTTTCCAGATCGCGGCGCAGATAATCACGCGCCTTGCGACCGACAGTGAGAATTTTCACTGTCTTGCCTTCGGATTCCAGCCTGTTGGCCAGCGTGCGCGCCGCACGGCCCACATTGGTGTTGAATGCACCGGCCAGACCACGGTCAGCGGAAATGACCACCAGCAGGTGGACCTTGTCCTGACCGGTTCCAACCAGAATACGCGGAGCAGAAGGACTGCCCGCCACGTTATCGGCCAGCGCCGCCAGCATGCGCTGCATCAGCTCGGCATAGGGGCGCGCGGCCTCCGCTGCCTGCTGAGCACGTCGCAGCTTGGACGCGGCCACCATTTTCATGGCGCTGGTGATCTTTTGCGTCGATTTGACGCTGGTGATCCGTCCCCGAAGCGCCTTCAGGCTCGCCATGTCCTGGGCTTCCCTTCGATCAGGCGGTGAAGTTTTTCACGAAGCCTTCGAGGAAGCTGCGCAGCTTCGCCTCGGTTTCGCTCTTGACTTCCCGGTCGTTACGGATGGCGTCCAGAATGTCTTTCTGCGCACCACGCAGCTCAGCCACCAGACGGCGCTCGAACTCCACGACCTTGTCGGTCGGAATCGTGTCCAGATAACCCTTCACACCGGCGAAGATCACCGCAACCTGCAATTCCACCGGATACGGTGTGAACTGCGGCTGCTTCAGCAGCTCGGTCAGACGGGCGCCACGGGCCAGCAGCTTCTGGGTGGAGGCATCCAGATCGGAAGCAAACTGGGCGAATGCCGCCATTTCACGATACTGGGCCAGTTCCAGCTTGATGGAGCCGGCAACCTGCTTCATCGCTTTGATCTGGGCCGAAGACCCGACGCGGGAGACGGACAGACCGACATTCACCGCCGGGCGGATGCCCTTGAAGAACAGTTCGGTCTCAAGGAAAATCTGACCATCGGTGATGGAGATCACGTTGGTCGGAATATAGGCAGACACGTCACCGGCCTGTGTCTCGATCACCGGCAGGGCCGTCAGAGAACCCGCGCCATGCGCATCGTTCATCTTCGCGGCACGTTCCAGCAGACGGGAATGCAGGTAGAACACGTCACCCGGATAGGCTTCACGTCCCGGCGGACGACGCAGCAGCAGGGACATCTGGCGATACGCAACAGCCTGCTTGGACAGATCGTCATAAGCGATCACGGCATGCATCGCGTTGTCGCGGAAGAATTCGCCCATGGCGCAGCCGGTATAGGGGGCCAGGAACTGCATCGGCGCCGGATCGGAAGCGGTAGCGGCGACCACGATGGAATATTCCATCGCGCCCTGCTCTTCCAATGTGCGCACGATCTGCGCAACGGTGGAGCGTTTCTGACCAATCGCGACATAGATGCAGTAGAGCTTCTTGCTCTCATCCGTGCCCTGATTGATCGGCTTCTGATTGATAAAGGTGTCGAGAATAACGGTGGTCTTGCCGGTCTGGCGGTCACCGATCACCAGTTCGCGCTGGCCACGTCCGATGGGGATGAGCGCGTCAACCGACTTCAGGCCGGTCTGCATCGGCTCATGCACGGACTTGCGGGGAATGATGCCCGGGGCCTTCACCTCGACACGGGTGCGCGTCACATCGGTCAGCGGACCCTTGCCATCGATCGGATTACCCAGCGCATCGACCACGCGGCCCAGCAGGCCACGACCGACCGGGACGTCCACGATTTCGCGGGTACGGGCGACAGTATCGCCTTCACGGATCTGGCGATCATCGCCGAAGATCACGACACCGACATTGTCATTTTCCAGGTTCAGGGCCATGCCCTTCAACCCGGCGGAGGGAAATTCCACCAGCTCACCGGCCATCACGTTCTGCAGGCCATAGACGCGGGCGATACCATCGCCGACGCTCAGAACCTGGCCCGTTTCGGCCACATTCGCTTCGCTGTCGAAGGAAGCAATCTGAGATTTAAGGATTTCCGAGATCTCGGCAGGACGGATGTCCATCAGGCGGCTCCCTTCATGGCGTACTGCAGGCGCTGCAGCCGGGATTTCAGGCTTGTGTCATACAGGCGCGTACCGATCCGCACGACCAGACCACCCAGCAGGCTGGGGTCCACGTGCTTTTCGATGCGCACATTGCCGTAACCGGCTTCAATCAGACTGGCGCGGAGCTGATGCTCCTGCACCTCGGTCAGCGGGTGGGCCGATTCGACCAGGGCCACAGACTCGCCACGCTTCTCTGCCACCAGCACCGCAAAGGCGCTGATGATGGAGCGCAGTGAGCCGAGGCGGCGGTTATTGGCCACCGTACCGACAAAATTGCGTTCGATGCGGGTAAAGCCCTGCCGGTCGAGCACAGCCAGAACGGCATCCCGAGCACGGTTGACATCGACAAGAGGGCTGCCGAGCAGGCTTTGCAGATCGGCGCTTTGATCGATCAGCCGCCCCAGGGCGTCGATCCGGGCGATAACGCCATCCAGATCGCCGCTATCCTCGGCATAAGAATAAAGTGCGGAGGCATAACGCTTCGCCAAGCCGGACACAGCGGTGCCGGACACATGCTTCGCTTCCCGCTGCGGGGTGCCGGTTACGGCCGCGCCGCTTTCATTTGCGCCATTCGAGGCCACGGTCTCGCTTTCTCGCTGGTGTTCCTCTGGAACCGGACCCAACCTCCCGGCTCCGGCGGTGGCCGTCTAGCATGCAGATAACACCGGCGCAACAGACATAACCGGAATGATCGTGCTCTGAATGACAGTTTTACGACCGAAAAATGCCCCGTTGTGTCCTGAATTTTGTCACCTTACCCAGGCCACCAAGAAAAAACCCAGTCTTTGTAACCCGTTACAAAAACGACACGGGATCGACATCAATGTCGATGCGTGCCCCACGGGGCACAGTCACCTCCTGAAGCCAGCGGCGCAGGATGGGTTGGACTGCAATAGTCCGGCGGGTCCGCAGCAGCAGCCGGCGGCGATGACGCCCGCGCAGCACGGCAAGCGGTGCCGGAGCGGGCCCCAGAACCCATATACCGTCGCCATCCGGCGCGTTACGTGCAATTTCCAGCGCGATCCGATCGGCTGTGGCCGCATCGTCAGCACTGACGATCAGGGCCGCCAGCCTGCCATGGGGTGGCCAGTGCCCTACGCGCCGCATCTCCGATTCTCCCTCCATGAACGCTGCGAAATCATTGTTCAGGAGCGCCTGAATGGCCGGGTGATCCGGATTCCAGCTTTGGAGAAACACATGCCCGGGCGCCTCTGCCCGTCCGGCCCGCCCGGCCACCTGATGCAGCAACTGGACGGTGCGTTCCGAGGCACGCAGATCACCACCGCCAAGCCCGAGATCAGCATCCACCACACCGACACAGGTCAGATGCGGAAAATTCCAGCCTTTCGCGACAATCTGCGTGCCGATCAGCAGATCAACCTCCCGCGCGGCCACCCGTCCGGCTGCCTCGGCCGCTGCGGCTGGGCCGGGCAGAGTGTCGCTGGCCATAACCAGCACCCTTGCCTCCGGAAATAATGTGGCGGCTTCCTCGGTGATTCGTTCCACACCGGGACCGATCGCCGTCAGAGCATGTTCCGCGCCACATGATGGGCAGGATCGTGGGACCGGCTCCTCATGCCCGCAATGATGACAGATAAGCTGACGGCGCAGACGGTGTTCCACCAGCCATGCCGTGCAATGCGGGCACTGCATCCGCGTCCCGCAGGTCCGGCACAGGGTCAGAGGGGCATAGCCACGCCGGTTCAGGAACAGCATGGCCTGCTCCCCCCGCTCAAATGCCTGCCTGATCGCCGTTATCAGAGGAGGGGACAGGAAATGATTGCGCTCCGGCGGATGGCTGCGCAGATCGATCGCCGTAACCGAAGGCAGCCGCGCCACCCCATGCCGCGCCCGCAGGCTCAGGCGGCGATAGCGCCCCGACTCGACATTCGCCAATGTCTCCAGACTCGGCGTTGCCGAGACCAGAAGAGAAGCCGCCTGCTCGAACCGCGCCCGCACCACCGCCATGTCCCGGGCATGATAGATGATGCCATCCTCCTGCTTGAAAGCGGTCTCATGCTCCTCATCCACCACCACCAGTCCCAGATCAAAGAAGGGCAAAAACAGGGCGGAGCGCGCGCCAACCACCACCTTCGCCTCTCCGGACGCCACTGCCCGCCAGCACTGGCGGCGCGTCATGCTGCTGAGATCGGAATGCCAGATGGCAGGCTCCACACCGAAACGGCGACGGAAACGGTCCAGCCACTGGGTGGAAAGCGCAATTTCCGGCAGCAGAATCAGGGTCTGGCGACCGCAGGCCAGAGCCTCGGCAATGGCTTCCAGATAAACCTCGGTTTTGCCGGAGCCAGTCACCCCCTCCAGCAACGTCACCGAAAAAGCGTGTGCCCTGACCGCTTCCCGCAGGGACTCAGCAACCTCTGCCTGATCCGGTGACAGATCGGGCACTGTGAAGGCAGGCTCCGGCACACCATAGCGGTTCGGCCGGGCCATCGGCACCTGTTCCAGCAAACCCTGCGAGACCATGTTCCTCAGCACGGCACTGGTGATCTCCGGCAAGTGCTCCCGCACGGTCCGGGACGTCATGGGGGTGCCATCCGCCAGCAGGGCCATCACCTGCCGTCTTGCCTCGGTCAGCCTGATCCCCTCCGGCGGGGAGGCTGCCAGTTGCAGCCCTGTTACGGCCCGTTCGGGACGCAGCGCGTTGATCCTCAGCGCCATCGCCATCACCTCACCCGGCGGAGACAGCGTATAGCCTGCAACCCAATCGATGAAACGACGCAAGGGAGCAGGCAAAGGCGGCGCATCCAGCACCGCCAGCAGCGGCTTCAGGCGATGATCCGGGACAGGCCGGCCAGAACCGGCGGATGAGTGCGTGGCAGCCGCCTCAGAAGATGAGCCTGCCTCATCCCAGACCACGCCCACTTCTTCCCGCCGATTGAGCGGCACCAACACGATATCACCCGGCTGCGGCGCCAAATCCGGCGGGACCGCATAATCAAACGGCCCCGGAAATGGATAGGGCAACATAACCCGTAAACGTCTCTTCCGGTCGGCGCTGTTCATCCTGTAACATCTCACAGCGTGACGAGGCTGAATATATGGGTGTTATCTGTTTGCAGAGACAGCTTATCGGCTGATGGCGCATACTGGCGGATGGCAAAGCCATCCGATCCTCCTTCCGTAGCGAAAGCCAATGGATTCTGATTGCATCGATGCTTTTCTTCGTGCTCATCCCGATTGGCTGGCAGCGCGGCCGGACCTGTACGCCAGCCTGTCACCGCCACGACGAGTACATGGAGACACGCTGGCCGATCACATGCAGGCACGTATTGATGCCGAGCGCGTCCGTTGCGAGGTCGCCTGCAAGGCAGCCCGCGATATTCTTCAGGCCAGCCGTGCCTCTGCCTGTCTGACAACACGTATCCAACGCTCGGTGCTGGCTCTGCTGCGGGCGTCAGATGCCATTGACTGTATTCTTCAGGAACTGCCCAGCCTGCTGGGGATTGAATATACCCGCCTGTATTATCCGACTTCTCCCCCCCTTCTGACCACTATGATCTGCGAACGGGCAGGGGTTGAGCCAATGGCCCGATCTGCCATGGGTGCCTTGCTGGGGGATAAGGATGTCCATATCCGCAGCCTGACAATCCCCGACCTGACACTGCATCGGGAAACAGCCCCCCTGATCCGGCATGATGCGCTGCTGCTTCTGCCTCGCATATCATCAGCATCCCCCTGGCTGATGGTACTGGCGGCGCGGAACAAGGAGGAACTGGCCGCCCCCAATGTTCGTCAGGCGCTGCGCTTTCTTGCTGAGGCCGCTGCCTCTGCCCTGGATCGGGACAGTGCTGTCCAGACAGATCAGCACTAGCAATGACGGCAGAGCAGGCCAGACTCGACTGGATCGACTGGATGCGGGATGAGAAACGCGCTGCCCCCCTCACCTGCCGCGCCTACGGGGATGATGTCGCCGCATTTCTGGGCTTTCTGGCCACGCATCACGGGGCCGAGCCAGATATGGCAATGCTTGGTCGGCTGGGTCTGTCTGATTTCCGGGCCTGGCTGGCTGCAGAGGCGGCAAACGGAGCCGGAAACGCGACCAGAGCGCGGCATCTGGCCTCAATCCGCAGTTTTTTCCGGTTTCTGCGCCAGCGCCACGGCCTTGAGAACAGCGCGCTGACCCTGTTGCGCACCCCGAAAGCCAAGCCCCCTTTGCCGCGGGCGCTTGATCAGGCCCAGGCATTGGCGACAGCCCGTGACATCGGGGAGGCCAGCGACACACCGTTCACACAGGCACGGGATACCGCGCTGTTCGCCCTTCTCTATGGCTGCGGCCTACGTCTGGGCGAGGCGCTGGGCCTGAGTGTGGGGGACAGCCAACGCGACACACTCCGCATCACGGGAAAAGGCGGCCGACAACGCATGGTGCCGGTCATCCCCTCGGTCCGAATATCCCTGTCCGACTGGCTGCGGTTTCATCCTGTCCCGGAAGCATCCGCGCCACTTTTTGTCGGTGTGCGGGGCGCACGGCTGAATCCAGGCGTTGCACAGAGAACCCTGCGGCAATTCCGCACCCTGTATAACCTGCCGGAGCACGCGACCCCGCATGCCCTGCGGCACAGCTTTGCAACGCATCTTCTGGCGGCCGGGGCAGATTTACGCGCCATTCAGGATCTGCTGGGCCATGCCAGCCTGTCCACCACTCAGCGCTACACCCAGGTGGATCAGGCCCAGTTACTGGCCGTCTGGCAGAAAGCTCATCCGCGGGCCGGATAAGCCTCCTTCAGGAAATCTGACCGCCATTCTGCTCAGTCATCATCCTGTTTGCTGCCTTCTTTGCTGCCTTCACCCGATTTCTCATGCGGATCGACAAGGGCAAACGAAGCGGACACAGCCAGCACCCTGCGCAGTTCAGTCACCGGAACATGGGCCGTAGCATCCGGAGCCACCGCCATAGTCCGCATCATGGGCACGGGCGCATGGGGGGGAGCGTTGATGACATGATCACTGATCATCAGAGGCGCCCCGATCGTCATACCGACACCAGAGGCCATCGCTGCCGCCCGTTCCTTTGCATCAGCAGCCGCCTTGGGCAAACATTCCATGATCGCGGCCTGCCATGTCGTGTCGGAAATGCCGGGATCAATCGCCCCGACCTCATCAATCCCGTTTTTGGCGGCTAAAGGAGCAACCTCCGCCAGACGGGCGATATTCGTGGTCACGATATGCAGCGCACCCTGCGCACGGTAATCACGCAAAATGCGCTTGCCGTGATCATAATCATATTCCGGCGCAACAGAGACCCCACTGCCGCTGAGTTTCACATCCGGCAGATTCAAGGCCTTCACTGCCTCCAGAAACGCATTGAACCGTTTGGTTGCATCCCCCAACACGGCATTCACATCATTGCCGGAGGCAGCAACAGTTACAGAGGTCGATGCCTGATCAGGCGTCATCACCATGGTACAGTGGCCGGTCGCCATCACCTGCGGCGGCTTTTTATCCGCCAGAGCGGGCTGGGCCGCCAGAACAACAGGAAGCAATGCCGCAACAGAGTAAAAATGTGCTCTTTTGCGTAGAGAAGACACCAAAGTCGTCATGCCAACTTGCTCCTTCCTGAAGAACTGACCCGGTCAGGGCTACTCATGCGGCAATGGCACGATCCATTGCCAGACGCATATCACGAATGGCCTGCCCCAGACCGACAAATACGGCTTCAGCAATCAGGGCGTGGCCGATATTCAACTCCCTCACCCCCGGAAGTTGTGCGACCGGCGTGACATTGGCTACCGTCAAACCGTGGCCGGCATGGCATTCCAGCCCGAGATCGCGCGCCATTGATGCAGCCTCCTGCAACCGTGCCAGCTCATGGGATGCATCAACCTCCAACGCATAAGCCCCGGTATGCAGTTCCACGACTGGTGCACCAAGTGCCACCGCGGCACGAAGCTGCTGCGGATCCGGATCGATGAACAATGACACGCGGATGCCAGCCTCACGCAAGGCTGCGACTTTCGGCATCAGCGAGACGATATGACCGGCCGCATCCAGCCCACCTTCCGTTGTCACTTCCTCTCGCCGCTCCGGCACCAGACAGCAGGCATGGGGACGCAGGTGACGGGCAATGCCGACCATTTCCTCCGTCGCTGCCATTTCCAGATTGAGCGGGGCACGAATCACCGCCATCACCTGTGTCAGATCGGCATCACGAATATGACGGCGATCTTCCCGCAGATGCATGGTGATCCCGTCTGCTCCGGCTTCCAGCGCCAGCAATGCGGCGCGCACCGGATCTGGCTCCGTACCGCCACGCGCGTTACGGATCGTGGCCACGTGATCGATATTGACGCCAAGGCGCAAAGAACGGGAGCCAGGGCCTGTATCGGGCATCGCGTGTTTTCTCCGTAACGATCAGCCGGGATGAAGCAGCGTTATAGCAGCCTGCTAAGAATCCGTCGCCATCTCCGCCGCCAGACGCAGCGCAGCAGTCAGGCTGTCTGCCTCGGCGATGCCACGCCCGGCAATATCAAATGCCGTGCCATGATCCGGCGAGGTACGAATGATCGGCAGACCCAGCGTGACATTCACCCCGTGACGCATATCCAGCGTCTTGAGCGGAATCAGAGCCTGATCGTGATACATGCAGAGAGCGGCATCATAATTCCGGCGCGCCGTATCGGTGAACATCGTATCCGGCGGATAAGGCCCGAGGATTGTATGGCCTTCCTGTCGCAGACGCGCCATGGCGGGAGCAATGATCGTCTGCTCTTCTTCCCCCATCGCCCCGCCTTCTCCCGCATGCGGGTTGAGGCCGGCCATCGCCAGACGGGGAGAGGTCAGGCCAAAACGGCTCTTGAGATCATCAATCGTAATCCGGGCCGTTTGCACGATCAGATCGGTCGTGAGCATGTCCAGCGCATGCCGTAACGAAACATGCACAGTCACAGGAACCACGCGCAGCAGAGGGGAGGCCAGCATCATCACCGGCGTGCCTCCTGTCAGTGCGCCCAGAAACTCGGTATGACCGGGAAAAGCAAAACCGCTGCTATACAGCACTGCCTTGCTGATCGGATTCGTCACCACGGCCGCTGCCTGCCCGGCCTGCACATGCCGGACCGCCTGCTCAATAGAAGCAATGACCGCCGGAGCATTGGCCTGATCAGGGTGTCCCGGCACGACAGAAGCGGAAAGCGATAATGGCAGAACCGGCAATGCATCGGCAAAACAGCCCGCCGCATCAGCGGGTTTGTCAATCACGCACAGTGTCTGCATGCCAAACAGAGTGGGATCGCCGATCACATAGAAAACAGGGCCGGTCTGACGCAGGCGCTGCCATGCCGTCTGCGTGATCTCCGGGCCGATCCCGGCAGGGTCTCCCATCGTCAGCGCAAGCGGCAGGACCATTTTATGACTCTTTATGATCTGATCAGCAAAAATCAGATATGAATCGCACGACCATCGACCGCCAGCGCCGCTTCCTTGACTGCTTCGCTCAGACTGGGGTGAGCATGGCAGATACGGGCCACATCTTCGCTGCTGGCGCCGAACTCCATGGCTGTTGCCAGCTCGGCAATCAGCGTGCCCGCATCCGGGCCCAGAATATGCGCGCCCAGCAGACGATCCGTTCTGGCATCAGCAAGGATTTTGACGAACCCGTCCGTATCGCCTATCGCGCGGGCGCGGCCATTCGCAGTGAAGGGAAATTTGCCAACCTTATAGGCAATCCCTGCGGCTTTCAGCTCTTCCTCGGTTCTGCCGAGCGAGGCGACTTCCGGCCATGTATACACAACGGCGGGAATCACATCGTAATTCACATGCCCGGCCTGTCCGGCAAGCATTTCCGCCACCGCCACGCCTTCATCCTCAGCCTTGTGTGCCAGCATTGGCCCGGCAATGGCATCGCCGATTGCATAGAGACCATCAATATTGGTGGCAAAATACGAATCCGTCTTTACCCGGCCACGCTCATCACGCGCGACACCGATTTCATCCAACCCAAGCCCATCCAGATAAGGTCGACGCCCGATCGCCACCAGCACAATATCGGCATGCAGCGTATCAGCCTCACCGCCTTTGGCCGGTTCCAGTGACAGGGTCACACCACCCTCATCCACCTGCGCACCGGTCACTTTGGTGCCGAGGCGGAAGGCCAGACCCTGCTTTTCCAAAATCCGCTGGAAGGCTTTGGTAACTTCCTGATCCATACCCGGCACGATGCGATCAAGATACTCGATCACTGTGACCTCAGCACCCAGCCTGCGCCAGACGCTGCCGAGTTCAAGGCCGATCACACCACCCCCGATCACCACCAGATGCTTCGGCACCGCAGGCAGGGACAGCGCACCGGTCGAGGTAACGATCCGCACTTCATCCACCGGAACCCCCGGCAGTGGCACGCTCTCGCTGCCGGTGGCGATAACAATATGTCGTGCCTCATAGCTCTGGCCGCCGACCTCGACCTTGCCGGGCGCGCTGATACGGGCGGCCCCTTTCAGCCAGGTGACCCCGTTCTTGCGGAACAGGAACTCGATGCCCTTCACGTTGGCGGAGACAACTTCCGCCTTCCGTGCCTGCATCCGATCCAGATCGAGGGCAACGTCTTTCGCCTGAATCCCATGCTCCGCAAACTGATGCAGCAGGGCGTGATAATTCTCGCTCGACTGCAACAGCGCCTTGGATGGAATACAGCCGATATTCAGACATGTGCCGCCCAGCGTCTCGCGCTTTTCAACGCAGGCCACTTTCAGCCCAAGCTGCGCCGCACGCACCGCACAGACATAGCCACCTGGACCAGCGCCGATGACGATCAGATCGAATGCATCGCTCATGTCACAACAATCCTACAGACCCAGCAGCAGACGGCGCGGATCCTCGATCCCTTCCTTGACCCGGACAAGGAAGCTGACGGCCTCCTTGCCATCGACGATCCGGTGATCATAGGACAACGCCAGATACATCATCGGCCTGATCTCGATTTTTCCATCGACCACCACAGGACGATCCTGAATCTTGTGCATGCCGAGAATACCGGATTGAGGCGGATTCAAAATCGGCGTGGACATCAGGGAGCCATACACGCCACCATTCGTGATGCTGAACGTGCCACCGGTCAGCTCTTCCAGTTTCAGCGCCCCATCCCGCGCACGCTTGCCGAAATCGGCCACGCGCTGCTCAATCTGAGCGAAATCCAGACGATCCGCATCCCGCAGCACCGGCACAACGAGACCGTTGGAGCCACCCACCGCAATGCCCATATGGACAAAGTTCTTGTAGACGACCTCATCACCGTCAATCTCCGCGTTGACAGCCGGAAATTCCTTCAGTGCGCTGACACAGGCACGCACGAAGAAAGACATGAAGCCCAGCCGCACACCGGAATGCTTCTTTTCAAAAAGTTCCTTGTATTCCTTGCGCAGCGCCATGACCGCCGACATATCCACCTCATTGAAGGTGGTCAGCATTGCCGCCGTGTTCTGCGCTTCCTTCAGACGCTGCGCGATAGTCCGGCGCAGGCGCGTCATTTTCACCCGTTCCTCACGCGCCGCATCCTCGGCCACCACCGGGGCACGCTGGGCTGAAACCGAGGTGGACGGTGCCGCCGCAGGACGGCTGAGGAAATCCAGCACATCCCCCTTGGTGATACGGCCATCCTTGCCGCTGCCAGAACCCAGCGCAGACGCATCAACACGGTTTTCAGTCAGCATTTTCTGCGCCGCAGGCAAGGGAGCAGGGCCATTTTCACGAATGCTGGGATCACTGACCGCAGGCGGATGCGCGGCAATATCAGCAGGGGGTGTTGCCGGACGTGAAACCGGGCCGGACGGGCGTGGCGGCGGATTGATACCGCTTTTCGGATTGGCCGCAGCCTCCATCTTCACCGGTTCTTCCTTTGCTGGCGCGGAAGCAGACGGTGCGGGGGCAGAGGTGGCCTCCCCTTCAGCACCCAGCTCACCCAGCACGGCACCAACCGACACCTCATCCCCCTCTGCCGCGAACTGGGCCGACAGCACGCCAGCGGCAGGCGCATTCACCTCAACCGTGACCTTGTCGGTTTCCAGCTCCACAACCGCTTCGTCGGCGGCCACGGCTTCTCCAGCCTTTTTCAGCCATTTCGCGACAACAGCGGTGGTGACGCTTTCGCCAAGAGAAGGAACCTTGATATCCGTCGGCATGCCTGTCTGATCCTTGTCAAAAACGGGTGCGGCAGCATCGGCCACTGGGGGCGCGTTACAGGACGCGTGTCGGTTAATCCGGATAGCCGATCAAATCATAGGAAAAAAGCGGCAGCGCCGATGACGGATAAAGATTTTTTCACCCGTCATCAGGCTTTCATCATCGTCAGGAGATCAACCCCAGCGCTTCACGCACCAGCCTGTCCTGCTGGGCCTGATGCACCTTGGCGAGTCCGGTCGCAGGGCTGGCCGCCTCGGCGCGTCCGACATAGGAGGGACGGGTCGCCTTGCCGCCGATGCTGGTCAGCACCGCCTCGATTTTGCGATCGACGAAAGTCCACGCACCGTTATTGGCGGCTTCTTCCTGACACCAGATCACGTCCGCATTGCTGTAGCGGCTCATCACGCGCGAGAGGCTGTTTCTGGGGAATGGATAAAGCTGCTCCAGACGGATGATGGCAATGTCATCGATCCCGGCTTCACGACGCTGGGCCAGCAGATCGTAATAGACTTTGCCAGAGCACATCACCACGCGACGCACTTTCTCCGGCGCGACCAGCGTATCGATCTCGGGGATCACGGTCTGGAACGCCGTATCGCCGGTCATCTCCGACAGGCTGGAGACCGCCAGCTTGTGACGCAACAGTGATTTCGGCGTCATGATCACCAGCGGCTTGCGGAAATTCCGCTTCAACTGGCGGCGCAGGGCGTGGAAGTAATTCGCGGGAGTGGTCAGATTACACACCGCCATGTTCCGCTCGGCACAAAGCTGAAGATAACGCTCCAGACGGGCCGAGGAATGTTCCGGCCCCTGCCCCTCCATACCATGAGGCAACAACAGGGTGAGACCAGACATGCGCAACCATTTCGTCTCGCCACTGGCCAGGAACTGATCGATAATGACCTGCGCGCCATTGGCGAAATCACCGAACTGCGCTTCCCACAACACCAGCGTGCGTGGATCGGCAAGGGTATAGCCATATTCGAAGCCCAGCACACCGGCTTCCGAAAGCAGCGAATTATAGATCTCGATCCGTGCCTGCTGCGGGGCGATATTGTTCAGCGGCACATATTCGTTCTGGTTCACCTGATCAATCAGAACCGCATGACGATGGCTGAACGTGCCACGCTGACAGTCTTCACCTGAAAGACGAACCCGGTGCCCCTCCAGCAGCAGGGAGCCAAAGGCAAGTGCCTCCCCGGTGGCCCAGTCGATTCCCTCGCCGCTCTCGATCATTTTCTGTTTCGCTTCGAGCTGACGGGCAATTTTCGGATTGACTGCAAAACCTTCCGGGATATGGCTCAGCGCATCGCCGACCATTTCCAGCGTTTCATGCGGCAGGGCGGTCGCTTCATCAACGCGATCATCTTTTGCAACATCCTGCTGCATCCCGGCCCAATGGCCTTCCAGCCAGTCCGCCTTGTTGGGCACATAGGATTTCGCAGTGCTGAAAGCCTGTTCCAGAGTATCGTTAAAAGAATCCCACATCCGGCGGGCTTCATCGGCAGAAACGACCCCCCGCTCCACCAGGGCTTCCGCATACAGAGTGCGGGTGGTCTTGCGGGCGCGAATGGCATTATACATCAGCGGTTGTGTGAAGGCAGGCTCGTCGGTTTCATTATGCCCGTGGCGGCGATAACAAACGATATCCAGCACGGTATCGACACCGAACTCCATCCGGAAATCCGTGACCATCCGCGCACAGAAAGCAACCGCCTCCGGATCATCCGCATTGACATGCAGTATCGGTGACTGAATGGCTTTCGCTACATCAGTACAATAAAGTCCGGAATAGGCATGCGCCGGGACAGTGGTAAATCCGATCTGGTTATTGACCACCACATGCACCGTGCCGCCCGTGCGGTAGCCGATGAGCTGGCTCATCGCCAATGTTTCATACACCAGCCCCTGACCGGCGAAGGCCGCATCGCCATGCATCAGGATGCCCATCACTGAACGCCGCTGTCTGGTATCCCCTGCCATATCCTGCCGGGCGCGCACCTTGCCGACAACCACCGGATCAACCGCTTCCAGATGGGACGGGTTGGGCTGCAGGGACAGATGAACCGTATGACCGGCACTCTCGATATCCGCTGACGTACCGAGATGATATTTCACATCCCCCGATCCCTGCACGTCGTCAGGTTTCGAGGCCGCGCCTGCAAATTCGCTGAACACCTGCGTGTACGGCTTGCGCACGATATTGACCAGCGTATTCAACCGGCCGCGATGCGGCATACCGATCGCGATTTCATTCACGCCCTGGGCAGCGGCATTGGCAATGATCGCATGCAGGGCCGGAATCAGTGACTCGCCCCCTTCCAGACCGAACCGCTTGGTACCGACATATTTCTTCTGACAGAAAACCTCGAACCCTTCGGCTTCCGTCAATTGCTGCAACAGAGTGCGACGATCCTGATCGGTGATGGTGCGGCGCCAGTATCCACCCTCCATCCTGCGCTGGATCCAGCTTTTCTGGCGGGGATCCTGAATATGCATGAACTCGACGCCGATCGGGCCGCAATAGGAACGGCGCAGAATATCGACAATTTCCCGCACGGTCGCGGTTTCACGCCCCAGCAGGCCGTCGATAAAAACCGGGTGATCAAGATCGGTTTCAGTAAAACCATAGCTGCGTGGATCAAGCTCCGGGTGCGGAGCAGGAACCTGTAATCCCAGCGGATCAAGCCTCGCCTCCAGATGGCCGCGCACACGATAGGCGCGGATCATCATCAGGGCACGGATACTGTCCAGCGTGGCCGCCCGCACGTTGTCGCGCGGAGATTCTTCCGTGATCGTGCTGGTGGCTGCTTCCGTGACAGACTCTGCCGCAGCACTGCCTTCATAGACCGAGGCAACCTTGTGTGGACGAGGGGCCCATGAAGCACCCTCCGTCTCAGCCAGAACAGCCCGTTCCTCATCACCAAGGGCTTCAAACAGACGCGCAAAACTTGGATCAACAGAACCGGGATCAGAGGCCCATCGCGCATACATATCCGCAATGAAAGCTGCATTTGCGCCGCTGAAGGCAGAAGCCAACACATCCACGCCTGCCATGGATCACTCTTTCCATTTCAACAAACCGATCCCCCTGATCGGCTTATGACTCGATCAATTTATATGATGACATTCATCCGGCGTCGTTCAGGCGCAGAGAAAGGACAGCATTGTCCAATACGCATGCGGCGCGGTGATGGATTACCGCGCCGCAAAAAAAATCCTTATCGCTTCAAGGCTTTCAACATTGTCTCCCCCAATGTTGAGGGACTTTGCGCTATATGCACACCTGCCGCGCGCAACGCGTTATACTTTGCCTCCGCCGTGTCCCTGCCACCGCTGATCACTGCCCCGGCATGGCCCATCCGCCGACCAGGCGGCGCACTGCTGCCGGCGATGAAGCCGACCACCGGCTTATCTGCACCACTGGCGATCAAATATTCGGCAGCGTGGATTTCGCTCTGGCCGCCGATTTCACCGATCATGACAATAGCCTCGGTTTCCGGATCTTTCAGGAACATCTCCAGTACCTCGATGAAATCTGTTCCCTTGACCGGATCACCGCCAATGCCGACACAGGTACTCTGACCCAGCCCCGCCGCCGTGGTCTGTGCCACCGCCTCATAGGTCAACGTCCCGGAGCGGCTGACAATGCCAATGCGACCGCGCTTGTGGATATGGCCCGGCATGATGCCGATCTTGCACGCACCCGGCGTGATGACACCCGGACAGTTGGGACCGATCAGCCGTGTATGTGTGCCCTCCAGCGCGCGGCGCACGCGCACCATATCCAGCACCGGAATACCCTCGGTAATGCAGACGACCAGAGGCATGCCCGCATCAATGGCTTCCAGAATGGCATCCGCCGCATGCGGCGGCGGCACATAGATCACCGAGGCATCCGCCCCGGTGCGCTCCCGCGCCTCCATCACCGTGTCAAACACCGGCAGGTCGAGATGGCGGGAGCCGCCTTTGCCCGGTGTCACCCCACCCACGACCTGAGTACCGTAGGCAATGGCCTGTTCGGTGTGAAACGTGCCCTGCGCACCGGTCAGCCCCTGCACCAGCAGGCGTGTATGCGATCCAATCAGAATGGACATCAGCCTGCCTCCGCCACAGCCGCGACAATCTTGCGTGCGGCATCGTCCAGATCATCCGCCGCCACGATCGACAAGCCGGACTGGCTCAGGATCGCCCTTCCCGGCTCGACATTGGTGCCTTCCAGACGCACCACCAGAGGTACAGACAGGCTGACCTCCCGCGCCGCGGCCACCACGCCTTCCGCAATCACGTCACAGCGCATGATGCCGCCGAAAATATTGATCAGGATGCCTTCAACATTCGGATCGGCCAGAATGATCTTGAAGGCCGCCGCCACACGCTCCTTGGTCGCGCCACCGCCGACATCCAGAAAATTCGCGGGCTTTGCGCCATACAGCCGGATAATGTCCATGGTCGCCATGGCCAGACCGGCGCCATTGACCATGCAGCCGATCGTGCCATCAAGCGCGATATAGCTCAGCTTGTGGCGTGCGGCTTCCAGCTCCTTAGGGTCTTCTTCCGCCGGATCGCGCAGCCGTTCCAGCTCCGGATGGCGATAGAGCGCGTTGTCGTCAAAAATGACCTTGGCATCCAGCGCCAGCATGTCACCGGCTTTTGTGACGACCAGCGGATTGATTTCAACCACTGCGCAATCGAGCGCGATATAGGCCTTGTAAAGCGCCTTTACCAACCGGCCGAACGAGGCCAGTTGCACCCCGCTCAAGCCCAGCCGGAACGCAATCCGCCGTGCATGAAACTCGGACAGACCCATGGCCGGATCGACCGTTACGCGCACGATTCGCTCCGGACGCGAGGCGGCGACGTCCTCAATATCCATGCCACCCTCGGCTGAGGCGACGATGGTGACACGGGACGTATCCCGGTCGACCAGCAGGGAGAGGTACAGCTCCCGCTCGATCTCGCAACCGGCCTCGACATAGACACGATGGACGCGGCGCCCGGCCGGGCCGGTCTGCTTCGTCACCAGAATCTGGCCGAGCATCGCTGCCGCATGCTCACCAGCTTCCTCGACGGAGGCCGCCAGACGCACACCGCCGCGCCCGGACTGGCTGTGCAGGAAATGCCCCGCTCCGCGCCCGCCCGCATGGATCTGCGCCTTGATCACATAGCGTGGCCCCGGCAGCCGCCGCGCTGCTTCTCTTGCCTCGTCCGGGGTCCAGGCCACATGGCCTTCCAGCACCGGAATGCCAAACTCCTTCAGGAGTTCCTTGGCCTGATATTCATGAATGTTCACAGATGCAGCCGCCTAATCCGGAAAACAGGAACGGCCCCATCCGGGTTTCATCCGGAGGAGGGCCGTCCTTCATAACAGGAAGATGACATGCTTGCCGCATGTCCATGCCTTCCGGCAATCATGTCCATGCCTTCCGGCAATGCGGATTACGAAACCCTGATCAGCCGATCAGTTTCCGGGAGGCTGCAATCAGCTCCTTCACTGAGTCGCAGGATTTGTCGAAGGCAGCCTGTTCCTGCTCATTCAGGGAGATTTCGACCACGCGCTCCACCCCGCCAGCGCCGATGACCACGGGCACGCCGACATACAGACCGTCAATGCCATACTGACCGGAAAGATGGGCAGCGCAGGGCATCACGCGCTTCTTGTCTTTCAGATAGGCTTCCGTCATCGCAATGGCAGAGGCCGCAGGGGCGTAGAAAGCACTGCCTTTTTCCAGCAGCTTGACAATCTCGCCGCCACCATTGGCCGTACGGCTGACAATGGCGTCGATTTTTTCCTGCGTGGTCCAGCCCATGCGGATCAGGTCCGGCACCGGAATACCCGCCACCGTGGAGTAGCGGATCAGCGGTACCATCGTATCGCCATGGCCGCCAAGCACGAAGGCCGTCACATCCTCGACCGAGACATTGAATTCATGCGCCAGGAACAGACGGAAACGCGCGCTGTCCAGCACCCCGGCCATGCCGACCACCTTGTGCGGGGGCAGACCGCTTTTCTGCTGCATCACCCAGACCATTGCATCCAGCGGATTGGTGATGACGATCACGAACGCATCAGGGGCATGCGTCCGGATACCCTCGGCCACCTGAGCAATCACTTCGGCATTTTTAGCGACCAGATCGTCGCGGGACATGCCCGGCATCCGCGGGAAACCGGCGGTTACAATCACGACATCCGCCCCGGCAATCGCGGCATAGTCGGAGCCGCCAACCATGGTGCTGTCAAATCCGTCCACCGGGGCGGACTGCATGATGTCCAACGCCTTTCCGGCGGCGACACCACCGAACACGTCGAACAACACGACATCGCCCAATTCCTTGAGGCCAATCAGATGCGCCAGCGTTCCGCCAATATGACCGGCACCGATCAAGGCAATTTTGTTGCGCGCCATAGGGTGTCCTTCCGAGGGCAATGGAAAACGGCCCGTCTCGTGCCGCTATGCCAGACAACTGCCCGGGAGCCGTCCGGCACAAGCTGGGTATCCTGTTTTGCCGCATTGCGGCAAGAAACCCGGCTACCCGCTCCGTTTATGCCAGACCCTCGTTTTGATAAAGGCTTCATACTGACCCATAAAAAAAATTTATGGGTCAGGGAATGCAAGCGGTCTCGACATAATCCTCGCTTTGCATTTCCTCCAGCCGGGAGGCCGTGCGACGGAAAGCCTCAGCCCCCTCCCCGGCCTGATACAGCGCATCCGGCTGGGTCGCAGCAGAGGCAATCAGTTTGACCCGGTGATCATACAGGGCGTCTATCAACGTGATGAAACGTCTGGCCGCATCATGATTGTCAGGGGAAAGACGCGGCACACCATCCAGCACCAACACTTCAAAATGCGTGGCAATGGCCAGATAATCGCCTGGTCCAAGATTGGTGTTGCACAGATGGTCGAAATCGGCCCGTGCCACCCCGTTTGCAGCCAGCGGAATAGTCAGCGTCCGCCCTGATACAGATAAGGAGACGGGGCCAGCGGACACCCCATCACTCAGCTCCGCAAAGGCCCGGTCGAGCGCGGCATCGGCCCGTGCATCGACCGGGACATGCCAGCGCGGCGTGACGCGCAGCCGATCCCGCCGCCAGTCACGCGCTCCGTTCAGCGTGACCAGATCCAGCTTCTGCCGGATCAGGGCGATGAAGGGCAGGAATGCATCCCGTCCCGGCTTGCCCGCAAACAGATTGTCCGGCTCCGTATTCGAGGTCGCTACAATCACCACGCCGCGCGCAAACAGCGCCTCAAACAGACGGCCTAACAGCATGGCGTCGGCAATATCGTTCACCTGAAACTCGTCGAAACAAAGCAGGATGCTCTCAGCTGCAATACTGTCAGCCAGAGGCGGGATCGGATCGGCGCCCCCGGGATTCTCCGTCCGCCAGCGATGGACGCGGGCATGAGCATCCTGCATGAAACGATGAAAATGCACGCGTTTCTTGCGCGTCAGCCCGACTGCGCCGTGGAACAGATCCATCAACATGGATTTGCCCCGCCCGACATCCCCGACCATGTATACGCCACGTGGCGGTTCTGCGCCCTGTATCTGACCACCCAGCAGACGGCCCAGCCAGCCTTTCCGGGCAGGGGCGGGTGATGGCTCATACCCTTGCAGGGCCTGCCATAAGGCTTGCAATTTCTCCGCCACCGCAAGTTGCCCCTGATCAGGCGTAATGATCCCGGCCTCGGCGCGGGCGCGGTAGGCGGGCAGCGGGCCACGGCTCAAATCATCACCAGTCATGGACGGCTCCTTTTGATCAACAAAGCGTGATCAAGGCAGCCGATCACCGCTTTATCCGTTGACGTTGCAGAATTGCATCACCGGAACTCCCGGAGAAAAGCGGTGAAACATCTTCTGCTGACAGGCGTGCTGATAGCCTCCCTTGCGCCCTCTGCACAGGCGGGGACTCCGCTGGAACTGTGCGTGCACACAGGTTTCTCCGCGGCGTGGCCCTATCGCAGCCCCTGTATCCGGTCCGATGGAGCGGCCAACCCTCAACAGGCTACCCCGGAAGCAATCGCCCTGGTCAACCATGCCTGTATGCGACCGGTGCTGGATGCGCAGCCGCTTTCCACCATGAGCCTCGACAAACCCAAGCGTCTCCTGCGGACCTGACCGGAGCCGGAGAGAGGATTTCCCGATACTGCCGGCATGCTAGGAATACAGTGGAGAAAACGGAGGCTGGCTTTAATGTCTCCGCCACGTTTCCTGCCCGATATGCGGGTCAGGGTTTGGGAGCAGCGAAAACATCATGGATCTGAACTACACCGCGCTGGATGAAACCCCTGTTTCATCAGACCCGTTCAACCACGTGCTGGTCCGGAATTTTGTGCCCGGCCCTGTTCTCTCCAGATTGATTCCGGAACTACCGCTGTTGGAAAAAGGCGGGTCTTTTCCCGCCGAAGCCCTGCGGCTGGGACCGATCGGCAAAGACCTTTTCGCGGAGCTCTCCGGCCCCCGTCTCAAGGCCGCGATCGCACGGAAATTTTCCCTCGATCTGGATGATGCCGCCACCATGGTCACATTGCGCGGCTGGTCTCGGGAAAAAGACGGACGCATCCACTGCGACAGCATCGCCAAGCGCGTGACGATTTTGCTGTATCTGAACCCCGAAACAGAAGCCTGGGCCAAACAGGAAGGCTGCCTGCGTCTGCTGCGTAGCCCGGATGATATCGAGAACTATGCCGTCGAGGTTCCGCCAGTGAATGGCACGCTGCTGGTCTTCCCGAACGGCCCCACCACATGGCACGGCCACCGCCAGTTTGTGGGGCGACGCTATGTGGTGCAGTTGAACTATATGGCCGACGATAAGGCGGCACGCTCTGAACTTCGCCGCCACCGTTTCTCTGCACTGGTCAAACGGCTGACCAGAGCCGCCTGACAGTGTCATGCGGCATTGTCACAGGGCCGGCTACCAGAAAACCCGGCCCTGTGCAGCAACAGGCATCAGTCTTCCTCAATCATGCTCTGACGCTTTGTCTCTGGCATCATGATGTAAACGACCAATGACAGCATAATCATCATGGTCACATACCAGAAGAAATAAGGCTCATGACCGTTCTGCTTGAACCAGAGCGCGACATATTCTGCGGTGCCGCCAAAGATCGTATTGGCCAGCGCATAAGGCAGCGCCACACCCAGAGCACGGATATGCGCCGGAAACAGTTCCGCCTTCACCAGCGCATTGATGGAGGTATAGCCGGACACGATCAGCAATGCCGCCAGCGACAACAGAAATGCGGGCAGCATATCATCGGTGGTTGCAAGGGCGCTGAAAATCGGAATGGTGAATGCACTTCCGAGCAGACCGAACCCGATCATCAGTGGCTTGCGGCCGATCCGGTCAGACAACGCGCCGTACAAAGGCTGTAACAGCATATAGATAAACAGGGCCAGAGCCGTGATGCGCGTACTTTCCGGACGGCTGAAGCCAGCAGAATTGACCAGAAATTTCTGCAGATAAATCGTATAGGTATAGAAAGCGACCGTGCCACCCGCCGTCAGCGCCATCACCATGAAGGCCTGTCCGGGATAGAAACGGAACAGCGCCAGCCCGCTGGAACGGCGAGGCTCGGCCTGATCCTGATGGGCTTTGGTGAAAGCTTCCGTCTCCGCCAGCCCGCGCCGCATGTAATAGACTGCCAGCGCCAGCACGCCACCAATGGCAAACGGAATACGCCAGCCCCATTGCTCCAGCGTCTGCTCACTCATGAACGCCTGCAGAACCAGTTGCACCGCCAGCGCGGTCAACTGGCCACCCACCAGCGTGACGTATTGAAAGCTGGAGTAAAATCCCCGGTGATCCCGCCCGGCCATCTCACTGAGATAGGTGGCGCTGGCACCGTATTCCCCACCGACACTGACACCCTGAATCAGACGCGCCAATACCAGCAGACCGGGCGCGGCCAGACCGATCTGATGATAGGAGGGCGCTAGCGCAATGATCAGCGAACCGAGGCACATCAGCGTCACTGACAATGCCAGACCCGCCTTGCGGCCATGGCGATCCGTATAGGTTCCCATGATCCATGCCCCGATCGGGCGCATCAGAAAACCAACCGCGAAAATCGCCGCCGCACTCAGAAGCTGCGCAGTATGATCTGCCGAAGGGAAAAAAGATTTGGCGAAATAAACCGTAAAAGCTGAATAGGCGTACCAATCATACCATTCGACGAGATTTCCGGCAGAACCACCGAGAATGGATTTTAACCTGCGTTTGCGTTCCTGCGAATCCGTATTCCAGGCCATAATCTTGGTATTTCCCCCACCAGCACTGGCAAATCTTGTGTGCTGCCACTTCATTATTCAGTGCATCAGACAGGATGATCATCACCGATCATTCCCGACGGAGCACCGTATCCGTCATAAAACTGGATAATCCGCCTGCGACGAATTCCTGCTTGAGCGCGACTTCGTCGTAATCGTGCTTGACCCAATCCAGAAAATTCTTCTTTCCCTCTGCCTCCGTTGCATATCGCACAAAGAATGCGTCCAGAATCCCGGTGCGGGAGCGATTGAAATGTCCAAACCGCCATGACAACTGCCGCAAGGCCTGTGCCGCGGTACCGCCGGCCAGAACAATAGCCAGTCCCGATGCCAGACCGGCCCGATCCGCCCCCGATTTACAGTGCATCAGGGCAGGATATTCGATCTGCTTCAGGATGGAGGCAAAGCGCAGGATGCGGTCCCGATGCGGTGCGCCCCGGCTTTCGAACGCCATATCGACATGAGCCATCCCCAGCCGTTGTGCCGCATCCCGGGACAACGCATCGGAGCCACATTGCCGGTGGCCACGCAGATTGATCAGCGTGTGAATGCCATGCCGCCTGACGGCAGCGGCCAGACGACCTGGTGTAGGATGGTTGGAGCGGTACAGGCCGGGCAGAACCTCGGCCCAGTTATCCCAGACGAGCCTGAAAACGGCATGATCGACGAACAGACTGTCTGTCCATGCACGACGGCGCGTCGCTGGACTGGAAAGATCACCGGTGAACATGCCGCCTTATAGCGGGACGACGGAGCGGAGGGAAATGCCCACCGCTCCGTAACGTTTCAGCTCAGAAAAGGTTGATCAGGCCTGACGTTCGGCCAGCAGCTTCTTGATCTCGCCAATCGCCTTGGCGGGGTTCAGCCCTTTCGGGCAGGTCTGCGCACAGTTCATGATAGTGTGGCAGCGATACAGCTTGAACGGATCTTCCAGCGCATCCAGACGCTCACCGGTCGCCTCGTCACGGCTGTCAGCAATCCAGCGATACGCGGCCAGCAGCGTGGCCGGACCCAGATAGCGATCGCCATTCCACCAATAGCTGGGGCAGGATGTGGTGCAGCAGAAGCACAGAATGCACTCCCACATGCCATCCAGTTCGGCCCTTTCCTCACGGCTCTGGCGGCGCTCGGCATCGGGCGGCGGGGGCGTATCGGATTTCAGCCATGGCTCGATGCTGCGCAACTGCGCATAGGCCTGCGTCAGATCAGGGATCAGATCGCGTACCACCGCCATATGCGGCAGCGGATTGACGTTGCAGGCTCCCTTCACATCCTCGATCGGTTTCAGACAGGCCAGCGTATTGCCACCATCGATGTTCATGGCGCAGGAGCCGCAAATGCCCTCGCGGCAGGAACGACGGAAGGCGAGGGTCGTGTCGACCTCGTTCTTGATCTTGATCAGCGCATCCAGAACCATCGGCCCGCACTGATCCAGATCGATCTCGTAGGTATCGACCACCGGATTGTTCCCGTCATCCGGGTTCCAGCGATAGATCTTGAATTCCTTGACCCGCGTCGCACCCGGAGGCGCCTTGAACGTGCGGCCTTTGCCAATTTTGCTGTTTTTGGGCAGCGCGAATTCGACCATTGTCCGTATCCTCCCTGCTCTCAGTACACGCGCTTTTTGGGCGGGAAGACCGAGACCTCGTTGGTCAGGGTCTGCATTTTAACGGGGCGATAGCCCAGCTGCACATCGCCACTCGCGTCCACCCAGGACAGGGTGTGCTTCATCCAGTCCTGATCATTCCGATCCGGATAATCATCATGGGCATGGGCGCCACGGCTTTCCGGACGGGCCTCGGCGCTGACCATGGTGGCGGCCGCGTTGCCCATCAGGTTGTCCAGTTCCAGCGCTTCCACCAGATCGGTGTTCCAGATCAGGCTGCGATCAGTGACGGATACATCCGACAGACCACCCCACACCGTCTTCATCTTCTTCACGCCCTCGGTCAGGCTGGCGCTGTTGCGGAACACGGCAGCATGACGCTGCATCGTGCGCTGCAATTCGGCGCGCAGATCGGCCACGCGGGAACCGCCCTTGGCATGGCGACGGGAATCGAGGCGATCCAGCGCCGCTTCTCCCGCACGCGCTGGCAGCGGTGCGTGCTGCGCGCCCGGCTTGACGATCTCTGCCGCGCGATGCGCCGCGGCACGGCCAAACACCACCAGATCGAGCAGGGAATTGGTACCGAGACGATTTGCACCATGCACGGACACGCAGGCCGCCTCACCCACCGCCATCAGTCCCGGCACCACCGCATCGGGGTTTTCCGCGGTCGGACGCAGCACCTCAGCGCGATAATTCGTGGGAATACCGCCCATATTGTAGTGAACGGTCGGCAGAACCGGAATCGGCTCCTTCGTCACATCCACACCGGCGAACACCTTGGCGGTTTCGGAAATGCCGGGCAGGCGCTCGGCGAGGATCTCGGCCCCGAGATGCTCCAGATGCAACAGGATGTGATCCTTGTTTGGACCCACGCCCCGCCCTTCATTGATTTCGATGGTCATGGAGCGGCTGACCACATCGCGGCTCGCCAGATCTTTCGCGGTCGGCGCATAGCGTTCCATGAAACGCTCACCTGCCGCATTGGTCAGGTAACCGCCTTCACCGCGCGCACCTTCAGTGATCAGGCATCCGGCGGGGAAAATACCGGTCGGATGGAACTGCACGAACTCCATATCCTGGGTCGGCAGACCGGCGCGCAACACCATGCCGCCACCATCGCCGGTGCAGGTATGGGCAGAGGTGCAGGACTGGTAGGCGCGTCCGTAACCACCCGTCGCCAGCACCACCATATGCGCCCGAAAGCGGTGCATGGTGCCGTCTTCCAGATTCCAGGCGATGACGCCGCGGCAGGCGCCTTCCTCGTCCATGATCAGGTCGAGCGCAAAATATTCGACGAAGAATTCGCAATGATGCTTCAGGCTCTGCTGATACAGCGTGTGCAGCATCGCATGGCCGGTCCGGTCGGCTGCGGCGCAGGCGCGCTGCACCGGCTCCTTGCCGTAATCCCGCATATGGCCGCCGAACGGGCGCTGATAAATGCGTCCATCCTCGGTGCGGCTGAACGGCACACCGAAATGTTCCAGCTCATAAATCGCAGGAATAGCCTCGCGGCACATATA
Source organism: Granulibacter bethesdensis (assembly GCF_001889545.1). Lineage (NCBI taxonomy): Bacteria > Pseudomonadati > Pseudomonadota > Alphaproteobacteria > Acetobacterales > Acetobacteraceae > Granulibacter > Granulibacter bethesdensis. The sequence continues at coordinate 2,350,469 of NZ_CP018194.1, forward strand.
TTCGATGGCGTCCTGATCCCCGAGCCAGTCGGAGCCTTTCACCGTATCGTACATATGCCAGCGCCAGTCATCGGGCGTGATATTGCCCAGCGCCGCACTGATGCCGCCCTGCGCCGCCACGGTATGGCTGCGGGTCGGGAAAACCTTGGTGACGCAGGCGGTTTTCAGCCCGGCAGCACCCATACCCAGCGTCGCACGCAGGCCGGCGCCGCCGGCGCCGACAACAACGACATCGTAAGTGTGATCGACGATTCTGTAAGCGCCGGTGGAGGGAGACGTTATCGCGTTCATTCTTTACCGATCCGCTGGGGCATTCGAGCCGGTGTCTGACCGTAAGGGGAGGAGTGCCGGAAAACCGGCAGGCGAGAAAACCAAGGAGGCTGGCGGTGTGGCCGCCAGCGTCAGAGAGTCAGCTTCAGGATGGAAACCGCACAGGCCAGCCCCAACAGGAAGCAGGCTGCCCTTGCGGCAAGAAGGCTGGCGATTTTTACGTATTCCGTATGCACGTAATCCTCGATGATGACCTGCAGGCCGAGCTGGACATGATGAAAGGTGGCGAGAACCAGGCTCAGCAGCAGCACGGCATGGACGGGATGCCCCACCCATTGCGCGACCTCGGCCCGGCTATGACCGGTCAGATGCAGCGCGGCGAAGATGAACCAGATGGTCAGCGGCACCAGCGCGACCGATGTCACACGCTCCGCCCACCAGTGCGCCAGACCGTGTTTTGCGGAACCAAGGCCACGCGCACGGCCCAGATGGCTGCGCATGACGCGGATACGGGGTGATGATTGAGCCATTTCTCTGCTCCTGCTGCACAGATGCCGGTTACAGAACCACGGCGGCGGCGATCCAGATCGCCACGGTAAACAAGGCCGTCAGCCCCAGAACGACATAGGAGCTTCTGGTGGCTTCGTGCTTGTCGAAGCCATAGCCCGCATCCCATACCAGATGGCGGATACCGTTGATGAAATGGTACACCAATGCCACCGTCCAGCCGAACAGCAGCAGCAATCCAAACCCGGAGCGCATGAAGCCGGACACGATGTCGTAAGCGTGATCAGAGGTCGCAGCCGCCACCAGCCACCAGGTCAGCAGCAAGGTGCCGATCGCAGCCGCCACACCGGTGACCCGGTGCAGGATGGACAACGCCATCGTAATGGGCCAGCGATAGACCTGAAGATGGGGTGACAGCGGGCGATGGATCAGGCGGCCATCGCTCGTCCGTCCAACCGCCAGAGCCTCACGTGTGTCAGTCATGATAGGGGCCTGCCTCTGCGCACTTTAATTTCACAAAACCAGCGCGCGTCTTTCATACTTGTGCGCCGCAGCGCGGTCAACGCGAAAGAAGCAATAAAATGCTCCCGGCAACCCTGATCTGCCGGCAAAGGAAGGCTTGCCGCATCAACGGATCAGACGCCACAATGATAACGGGCGGCTTGAGGGCCGCCCGTTTCATGTCGATCAACGCATCCGAAGCCGCTTCTGCTGGACCAGAAGCTCCGCGATCTGCACCGCATTCAGGGCGGCCCCCTTACGGAGATTGTCGGAGACACACCAGAAAGCCAGCCCGTTCGGAACCGTGGGGTCCTGCCGGATGCGGCTGACATAGACTGCATCCTCACCCTGACATTCCAGCTGGGTGATGTAGCCCCCATCCTCACGATGATCGACCACAGTGATGCCGGGCGCCTCCCTCAGGGCCGCACGCGCTTCCGATGCCGTCACCGGCTTTTCGAATTCGACATGCACTGCCTCGCCATGGCCAATGAACACCGGCACGCGCACGCAGGTGGCAAAAACAGCGATATCCGGATCGAGAATTTTGCGGGTCTCGACCGCCATTTTCCACTCTTCCTTGGTGGCGCCGTCATCCATGAACTTGTCGATATGCGGAATGCAGTTGAAGGCGATTTCCTTGGTGAACTGCTCCGGCCTGGTGGGATCGTTCACAAAACCGGCCTTGGTATGGCTGAACAGCTCGTCCATTCCTTCCTTTCCCGCGCCGGATACCGACTGATAGGTCGCGACGGAAACGCGCTTCACGCCCCAGCGCGTATGCAGCGGCTTCAGCGCCACAACCATCTGGATGGTCGAGCAGTTCGGATTGGCAATGATCCCGCGCTTGATGGAATCAAGCGCCTGCGGATTGACCTCCGGCACCACCAGCGGAACATCCGGCTCCATACGGAACTGGCTGGTATTATCGACCACGATGCAACCCGCCGCCGCGGCACGCGGGGCATGCACAGCGGAGACGGAAGCACCGGGGCTGAACAGGCCGATATCCCAGCCGGTGAAATCGAACGTCTCCAGGTTCCGGACCTTCAGGACCTTGTCTTCACCAAAGGAAATCTCCTGCCCGGCCGAACGGCCGGACGCCAGCGCCGCCACTTCCGAGACAGGGAAGTCACGCTCGGCCAGGGTTTTCAAAATCTCGCGGCCCACTGCGCCCGTCGCGCCAACCACCGCTACCCTGTAACCCATGTCTTTCGCTCCATCCTGTGTCAGCCCGCCATGCGCACCGTCACCAGCCGCCGACAGGAATGCGACGGCCAGAGCGGGCTTGCCAGAGGGGGGACAGCCATCAATGGAAAATGCCTATACGCCAGTTGCCTCCGGAACAAGCTCATCACCCACTCCCAGCCACGAGCACGAAGACCATCAGCCGCGCAAGGATTGCAGAGCAACGCGGAAATAACGTTTTCGTATCGAATCATGCCTGTCGTTTTTCTGCCTTCCGTCATGACAGAAGGCTTTATCTGGAAATCTCTCCGGACTTCTCCCATAAGCAGCGTATGAGGTGCGAAAACCCTGACCCATCCGAGTTGAATCTCGATCTGCTGCTGCTGCTGAACGACGTTGCCCGTCTGCTCCGCATTGCTGCCGACAAGCGTGCGCGGCTGCATGATATGACCCGCGCCCAGTGGATCATGCTGCTGTGGCTGGATCAGATGCCCGGCATCTCCCAGAAACATCTGGCCGAAAAACTTGAGGTCGAACCCATCACCGTCGCCCGGCTGGTGGACCGGCTGGAGCAGCGCGGCATGGTGGAGCGCCGTCCCGATCCGGCAGACCGGCGTATCTGGCGGCTGCACCTGCTGCCTGCCGCCCGTCCCCTGATCTCGGACATCAATGCCGGACGTGCCGAAATTCTGCAGTTGGCTACCCGTGATCTGGATCCTTCTCTGCTGGAACCAATGCAAACCGGCCTTATGCGCATGAAGCATACGCTCTGTTCAGAACTTCGCCCAAGAAAACGTGATCAGGATGATCAGGATCGGATACAGGGTGTTTCCACCTCCTCAGCGTCTCCCTCTGGAGGAGAATAACGCGCTTTGCCGCCGGGGACGGTTTTCATCCGGGCACGGAAACGGCTAAGACAGCATCGTGCCAACCGATCTTCCCAATCTGCTGACCTTGTCGCGCATTGCCGCCATCCCTCTGATGGTGGCCCTGATCGTGCTTGGCAGCCCCGGAGGCGATCTGGCCGCCTGCATCATTTTCTCCGCCGCCGCCATCACCGATTATTTTGACGGTAAAATTGCCCGCGACCGTCGCCAGATTTCCGATCTGGGCCGCATGCTGGACCCGATTGCCGACAAACTGCTGGTCGGGGCCTCCCTGATGATGCTGGTCGGGTATGGCCGGGTCGGCAACCATGGCCTGTTCCCCGCTATCGTCATTATGTTGCGGGAAATCCTCGTCAGCGGGCTGCGCGAATATCTGGCCGGATTACAGGTCAGCCTGCCAGTAACCCGGCTGGCAAAATGGAAAACCGGCGTGCAAATGGGGGCACTCGGCACTCTGCTGGGGGGCGATTCAGCCGCCCATCTCATTGGACTCGGATTTCTGCCGGTGCAGTTGATCGGGGAGATTCAGTTATGGGTCGCCGCCGGACTCACATTGGTAACCGGCTGGGATTACCTGATGGCCGGACTGCGCCATGTTTCCCCTCCAACCGGCATCACAAAACCGGGACATTCCTCTTCCACACCCAGTCGCACACCATGACGCCCGGGACTTCACCCGATCCTGCCCTGGCAAAGCCGAAAATTCTTGGCATTGCAGGCTGGTCAGGCAGCGGCAAGACCACCCTCCTTACGTCCCTGATTCCGCGCCTGATCGCATCCGGGCTGCGTGTCTCCACCATCAAACACGCCCATCATGGCTTTGACCTTGATCGTCCCGGCAAGGATAGCTGGCGGCACAGGGAAGCCGGAGCGCATGAGGTGATGCTGATGGGTGAGGCACGCTGGGCCTTGCTGCATGAGCCCCGTGCAGATGAGGAAGCGCCCGATCTGGACCGGTTGGTACAACGCATGGCGCCCGTGGATGTCATTCTGGTCGAGGGCTTTCGTACCTACCCTCACCCCAAGATCGAGGTCTACCGGCCCGTCACCGGGAAACCACCACTCTGGCCGGACCAGCGTGACATCGTGGCGGTGGCAGCCTCCCCGTTCCCGCTGGAAACACAGGAAAACGGCATGAATAAGCCGTGTTTTCTACCGCTGGATGATGTCCAGGCCGTTGCCAACTGGACGATTGGCTTTCTCAGCCGCTATCGCTATGTAGCCCCGGCTTGATCGTTCCGGTCTTGCGTTCCATTACAATATGATTGCTGTTTCGTCGTCTCTTTCCGGTCATTCCGGTTGCTATCGTTCAAGGAAGCTCGTCATGCGTCGTCTGACCTTGCTGGGTATCATGCTGTCTCTGTCAGGCTGCGGCTTTGGCGATTTTCTGTCGGATACCCACACTTTCCGCAGCAACCCGAATGGGCCGATCGGCTCCAGCCCGAATATGCTGCGGGTGCAGGGTGAACGCACCGTCACCACGCCGCTGACCACCGAGCCGGGAGATGTCTGGCCGGGGCCGATCCCGCCGACCCCCACCTTGTCCGACCTTCAGAAACAGCAGAATAGCATCGCGCCAGAGCTGGGCGGCGTACGACGCACACCCAATATGCCACTTGGCACAGGTGTCATGCCGTCTCCCGCACCCTATAAGCCGATGCCGGAAGGTAATGGAGCCGCCAAAGGCGCGGAACCGGGCAGCACAGGCAGGAATACCGACGGGCAGATCATCGTCCCGAACGGAAACGGCACCAGCACGGTGATCGAGCCTGACGGAACGGTTCGGACCATTCCAACCCCCAAGGACAAGACACACTGACGTGTTGCTGCCCGGGGATATCGTTTTTTATTGATTGCACGACGTGGAGGCTGATCGGAACACCAATGAAGGAGGGGCTACATATCGTTTATTTCGCGTGGCTTCGCGACCGTATCGGTCGTAATGAGGAACACGTGCCGTTACCTCCGGGTGTCGCGAATGTCGGTGGACTGATCACCTGGCTGCGTGGACGCGGCAGGGATTATAAATCAGCGCTCGCCACTGAAAATCGCATCCGCTGTGCCGTCAATCATGAGGTTGCGGCGCTCGACACACCCATCTCTCCGGGGGATGAAGTCGGGTTTTTCCCCCCGATCACAGGCGGATAACCCCTTATGATCCCCCCGCTCCCGCGTATTGCGGTTCAGGCTGGTCCCTTTGATCTGACAAGGGAATATGAAGCCCTGACCGCAGGACAGCGCCGGATCGGGGGGATCGGCAGCTTTATCGGCGTGGTGCGCGGTGAAAGCGCCGGGCAGAGCGAACAGTTACAGGGCATGACCCTGGAACATTATCCCGGCATGACCGAAAAGCAGATCCGCCGCATTGCCGAAGAAGCCATCCGGCGCTGGTCTCTGCTGGGCTGCACCATTATCCACCGGATCGGCTACCTCCCTGCCGGTGCCCCTATCGTTCTGGTGATGACCGCCGCACCGCACCGTGAGGCTGCGCTGGAATCGACCTCCTTTCTGATCGACTGGCTGAAGACCAAAGCCCCGTTCTGGAAACAGGAGCATCTGGAAGACGGCACCATACGCTGGGTCGCGGCAAGGGATGAGGACGAAATCGCCGCCGATCGCTGGAATATCCTCAACGCCTCTTGACCTTCCAGTGCTGGAACCTTCCATTTCTCATTCCGTTCCAGATCACACAGGGCCGTGATGCCGGTCTGAGAAAACCCATCTGGCAAGCCCCATCTGGCAAAACCCATTTGGCAAAACCCATTTGGCAAGGAAGGAAACGGCCGATGACCCCCACCACCATTCTCTCGATCAAGGGCATGACCTGTGAAGGCTGCGTCAATGCCGTGCGCCGCATCCTGCTGGCTGTGCCGGGGGTTTCCGATGCTTCCGTAACCCTTGGGCGGGCCGAGATCAGCGGCGGCGAGGCCGCAAGGCTGATGGAAGCCGTGCGCGACGCGGGTTTCGGTGCCGAGATTCTCGCAACGGAGTAACCCCGATGCCGGTTGAAACGATGCCAGCAGGGTTCACCCGGCAGGAGCTGGACATCACCGGCATGACCTGCGCCAGTTGCTCCGGTCGTGTGGAGCGAGCGCTGCGGAATGTCGAGGGCGTCAGCCGGGCGGTGGTTTCCCTTGTCAGCCACCGTGCCCTGGTCGAAGGCTCGGCCCGGATCGATACGCTGGTGGCGGCCGTGACCCGCTCCGGCTTTACCGCCACTCCGCTGACGGGAGAGCGCGAACAGGAAGAACGGATCGAGCAACAGGCACGCAAGGCAACCCGACAGGAAGGGCTGCGTGTGCTGCTCTCCGCGCTGTTTACGGCGCCTTTGCTGCTGCCCATGCTCGGATTGCCTCTGCCGGGGTCGCTGATGCTGGTGCTGGCGGGCATCGTCCAGATTGGGTTCGGATACCGTTTCTATATTGCTGCATGGCGAGGCTTGCGGGCCGGGGCCGGCAATATGGACCAGCTTGTCGCCATCGGCACCAGCGCTGCTTTTCTTTACAGTGCTACCGCCGTCCTGTGCGGGGACAGTGAACACGGCTATTTCGATGCCTCCGCTGTCGTCATCAGCCTGATCCTGTTCGGGCGCTGGCTGGAAAGCCGGGCGCGGCAGGCCACCGGCTCCGCCACGCGCGCCCTTTCGGCCCTCCGCCCCGACACCGCACGGCTGCAGGAT